>NZ_JBQEMZ010000010.1:0-196144 GCF_052044445.1 Cellulosimicrobium sp. 22598 | reverse complement strand
CATCGGAGATCTCAGTACGCGACACGCTCCAAGCGTCACCCGCACACCACGAATCAACCTTTAGCAACACGCCCTAGCCGACCAGGCTCGGGTTCAAGGTAACGAGGAAGGTTGCCGCACGCGGGCGTCGGTAAGGAAACTCGCGATCATCGGAAGAACTCCTGCGGCCAGCTGTCCAGCGTTGCCGCCTGGCGCAGTGTCGGGGACGAACAGGTCGTGGTTCGCGCGCGGGAACATGGCGAGCCCGTGACTCGCGCCATCAAGCGCGGCGAGGTTCTCCGCGTACGCCGCGACGCTCTCCGTGACCGGGATGAGCGGGTCGGAGCCGCCGAACAGCACAAGCACCGGCGAGGTGACCGACTGCAGTACCGGCACCGGGTCAAAGTCCAGCATGCCTGCGACGAAGGCGAGGTCCTCTTGGGTGTCGTAGGCGACAGACACCGCCGAGTACCACGAGCGGCCAGTGAACCGCTGCTGGTCGGCGAGCACCGCGTCGACCGGCTCGCCGGCGACCAGTCGCGCGCAGCGCTCATCGACCCACGCCATCGCGTCCGCGTGCTCCTGAGACGGAAGACCGGCCAGCTCGCGAGAGATACGATCCCGCTCCTGCGCGGCAGGTGAGACGCCCGGGCCTGACACCGAGACGACGAAGTCCGTACCGCCGATCGCGGACGCCAGCAGCGACGCCCATCCTCCCTGGCTCACTCCGAGCAGACCGACCGGTTGCCCCTGGCAACGTGGGTCGGCGCGCAGAACCTCGACGGCAGCCAGCGCCTTGACGGCCCGATCTGCCATCGTCTGCTGGGTCCAGTGTCCAGGCGAACCACCACAGCCGGGCTTGTCATAGGTGAGCACAACGGCGTCGCACGATGCGACCCGCTCTGGCCAGCAGCCCCAGTCGTCACACACCCCGTCACAGAACCGTCTACGAGCACGACCCCGGGACGCGGCTCATCATCCGACAAGACGGACGACATGTGCAGGAGGGCTCGCAGGTCACCGAATGCTGTTGTGACACCGGTCCACTCGGTCCTTAGTTCCTCAGTCATGCGGCACCTCGTTGCTCGTGGGGATCAAGATGGGAAGGGGCGCGGATACGCGCACGCGATGCAGGAGCAACGATGCCGGTAGATGACGGAGGCGGGTTGCACGAAGGTGTGTGACAGCGGCATGCCACTGGGTCGCGTGTGCATCTTCATCGTGGCACGGGCGTGCTCAGAGGAGCGTGGCGGCGTAGGAGCAGTGAGGCAATCGCCGCTGCTAGGGCTGCGAGTGCCGCGGCGATGCCGAACGCGACGTGGAATCCGTCGTTGAGCGCGGGCAGCGGCTGCGAACGACCGCTGAGAAGCGTGGCGGTGTGAGCGGCGGCTGCCGTGGTGAGGATCACGATGCCTGCGGTATCGCCCACCATGCCTGAGGTGGCGGCTACACCGGAAGCCAGTCCTGCGTCCCGGAGGTCGGGGACCGTCATGCTGGTCGCGATGACCGCTGGCATCACGATCCCGCTGCCCGCGCCGACCAGCGTGATCGCGGGCAGGATGTCGACCGCGTATAGCGGATCGGTCGGCAGGCGGGTCGCGAGCAGGAGACCGCCCGTCACGGCGGTCAGGCCAGTGACCAGCAGGCTGCGGCTCCCGAAACGAGCGGCTAGGCGCGGGTAGAGCGTGAGCGATGTGAGGGCTGAGGCGATCGCGAGCGGCATCAGAGACAGCGCGGCGTCGAGGGGACTATATCCCGCGACCTGCTGAAAGTAGAGGGCGATGAGGATGGTGAAAGGAACGGTGCTTGCCGTCGTCAGGATGTGGATGATGTTCCCGCCGGCCAGGGTGCGGTTGCGCAGGAATGCAAGAGGGATCAAGGGGACGCGGGCGGTCGCCTGCCGGAGGACGAAGCCACCCAGCAGCGCCAGCGATGCAAGGCCGACGAGCGCGTGTGGGGAGTTCCAGCCGTGGTCGCCGACGGCGACCACGGCATACGCGCCGAGCATGAGTCCGGCTGTGGCAAGCGCGGCGCCGGCGGCGTCCAATCCCGCACGTAATCCCAGGCCACGGTCGCGGGGAATGAGCCGGACGGCCAGTGCGGAGGCGACGATCCCGATGGGGACGTTGACGTAGAAGACCCAATGCCAGCTCATAGCATGCGAGATGACGCCGCCGAGGACGATGCCCGCCGAGGCTCCAGCGGCCTGCGCGAAGCCGACCAGCCCCAGCGCTCGGCCACGTTCTCGCGGCTCGGTGAAAAGCGTGATCACAACGCCGATGGCCACCGCGTATGCCAAGCCTGCACCCACGCCCTGGATGAACCTGGTCGCGATGAGAACTTCTTGACTCCATGCCAACCCGCTCAGTGCGGAGGCGCCGGTGAACGCAGCCACGCCGGCGATGAAGACGGTCTTGCGTCCGATGAGGTCTCCTAGACGTCCTGCCAAGAGCAGCAGACCGCCGAATCCGATCGTGTAGGCGTTGATCACCCAACTCAGATGCGACTGGTCGATATCGAGATCGCGTTGGATAGAAGGAAGCGCGACCGTGACGATGCTGACATCGATGACAATCATCGTCTGCATGCCGCACAAGACTGCGAAGGCGAACCACCGGCGCCGACTGGACTGTTCTGCGACGATGCCTCTGCCGTCAGCCACCATGCCCACACCCTGCCTTCTGTGCTCGGTTCGATCGTGATGTTCGAAGCAACCGTATGGAGTGGGCTACTGAGCCTTCAATGCTCTGATGAGCCGACGTGATGCTCGTTCGTCCAGGTTTTGGACCTTGTGGTGACTTGACCTCCTCACCCGAAATGCTCTGAGGTCGGGGCCGCCGCCCTCGTGGCGAGGGCTTGCGTCGGAGAAGCGCTCGACGTCGACCTTGCGGAGGGTCGGCGCCCCGGTCGATACCGTTCCATGCCGAGCGCAGCCCTCCACCCCCAGCGCATCGGTCAATCCAGGTTGACTTCGGTCAAGCGGTCAATTATGGTTGACCGCATGGACGTGGAGCAGTTGACGGCGCTGGCCCGGGCGACGGCGAGCGAGGACCCGCTGGTCGGGTTGGATGCGACCGTGCAGGTTCGCAAGGAGATGGAGCGTGTGGAGGCGGTGCTGGTGCGCCGTGCCCGCAACCAGGGAGCGACCTGGGTCGACATCGCGGCCGTGTTGGGCGTGTCCAAGCAGGCCATCCACAAGAAGTACGGCGGCAGAGGTTTGTTCGGCAGCCAGAAGTAGACCTCTAGCCAGCGCCACCGCAGGTGGCTGAGCAGCAGCCTCAGCCACCGTAGATCAGCACGCCCGAAAACGGGAGGTTTCGTGCTGTCCGCACGCATATGAAGGAGGACCTCATGACCAAGAACGAGACCGTGCGTTCGGCGCTTTCACTGGCAGTGAGGGCGAACCTCCCTGTCCTGCTGTGGGGTGCGCCAGGGACCGGCAAGACCTCCGCCGTCATGGCGCTTGCTGAGCAGCTGGAAATGCCGATCGAGGTAGTGGTCGGCTCGATCCGCGAACCGAGCGACTTCTCCGGTCTCCCCGTCATCCGCGATGACGGGACCTGGTTCGCGCCGCCACGATGGGCCGAACGACTGGCCGCGGCGGGGTCCGGGTTGCTGTTTCTGGACGAGCTGACCACGGCACCGCCCGCGGTGCAGGCCGCGATGCTCCGCGTCGTCCTGGAACGCGCCGTGGGCGATCTTGTGCTCCCGGAGGGCGTGCGTGTCGTCGCCGCAGCGAACCCGCCCAGCGTCGCCGCGGACGGCTGGGAGCTGTCGGCACCGCTGGCGAACCGGCTCGTGCATCTGGACTGGCAGATCGAGGCCGCCGGGGTCGCTGAGGGATTCGCTCACGGGTTCGCGGTCGCCGATGCCGCCCCTGTCGCCGCGCCGACGTCTGGGCAGATCGCGACAGCGAAGGCGCAGATCGGTGCATTCTTGCGGATCCGGCCGGAGCTGGTGCTCGCCGTGCCGGATTCGCCGGAGCGGGCGGGGCGGAGCTGGCCAAGCCCTCGGAGCTGGGAGATGGCCGCGCGCGGCCTGGCCGCCGGGGTTGCGAATGCCAGCGACGAGGCGACGATCGCCGCGCTGGTGATCGGCGCAGTCGGCGAGGCGGCAGGGTTCGAGGCGTTGTCCTGGCTGCGCACGCTCGACCTGCCCGACCCTGAGTCGGTGCTGAACGACCCCCACGCGCCACTGCCGGACCGGCCCGACCACCTGCACGCGCTGCTCGGCGCGGTCGTCGCCCACGTTCACGCGGACGCGAGCGAGTCGGCATGGGAGCGCGCATGGGACGTGATCGCTCGGGTTGCCAAGACCACGCCCGACGTAGCCGCAACCTCCGCCCGAGCCCTCGCCTCCCAGCGGCCAGCCGGGGCGAACCTGCCCACGGCCATGCTCGAGCTCGCCCCGATCCTTCGCACGGCAGGACTCATGCCATGACCGGCCCGGCTCCGACCGACCCTGAGCGCACACCCGAGGTGCTGGCCCGCTTCGCCGAGGCGCGGCTGTGGGCCGCAGCACAGGCGCCATACCTCGCAAGTGCGCTGTTCGCACTCCGACCGGTCGTGCTGGAACCGTACGTGGACGAAGAGACCGGCGAGCCCGTCCCGGACGACGACTTCCGGGCGTTCCCGGCCGACACCCGCTGGAACGTCCACCTCGATCCCGGCACGACGCTCGCGACGGCCCCGCCGGTGGTCGGCTGGTGGCTGCTGCACCACATCGGGCATCTTGTCCGCCATCACGCGACCCGCTCCCCGGTGTCAGCCAGCGCTCCAAGCACGCATGCCGCCGGCGAGGCGGGTACGCCGGACTCCCTCGCACGGCAGTGGAACCAGGCCGCGGACGCCGAGGTCAACGACGACCTCGAAGCGTCAGGACTCGACTCGCCGGCCGGGATTATCTCGCCACGCGCACTCGGGCTGCCCGAGGGACGACTGGCCGAGGAGTACATGTCACTCATCGAGGTTCTCGACACTGCCCACAGCAAGGGTGGGCGGCGGCTCGCCGAACTGATCGACTGCGGCAGCGCGGCGGACGGGATCCCGCACGACTACGAGGACTCAGCCAGTGGCGACGGTCTCAGCGAGACCGAGCGCGACATCCTCGAACTGGCCGTCGCCCGCGAGATCGAAACCCGCTCGGCCGCGCGAGCCACGATTCCCGGCGGCTGGCGACGCTGGGCCAGCGAGAGGCTGCATCCCGCCGTCGACTGGCGCGCCGAGCTCGGAGCGATGCTGCGCCGCGGAGCGCGGCAGGCGGCAGGCCGGGTGGACTTCTCCTATAGCCGTCCCTCCCGAAGGCCGGCCGTGGACGGCATCGTGATGCCTGCGATGGTCGCTCCCGCACCAGAGATCGCGCTGGTCATCGACACCTCCGGCAGCATCACACCCGCGATCCTGACCGGCTTCCTCGCCGAAGTGACGGCGATCATCGCCCGCGCCAGCGGACCGAGCCGGCGGCTGCACGTGATCTGCTGCGACCTGAACGCCCACCCCGTCCAGACCATCCGCCGCGCAGAGGAGATCGAGCTGCTCGGCGGCGGCGGCACGGATATGCGCGAGGGCATCAGCGCCGCGCTCACGCTGCGACCCCGGCCCGATCTGATCCTTGTCCTCACCGACGGGCAAACCCCGTGGCCGGACCACCGCCCGCCCGTGCCGGTCGTGATCGGCCTGGTCGAACCGGGCCCCGGCTACCACCCCGAGGCACCTCCACCTGGATGGGCACATGTCATCGCCCTCCCTGCCACTGCATAAGGAGCACCCATGACCATCGCCTACGACGACCATCCCGACCCCGAGCCCGAAGACCTCCACCGTTGGACCGAGCGCGGCTTCACCGTGGCCGAAGCACGCGGCTGGATCGACAACGGATTCCTGCTGAGCTCCGCCGAACGCTGGCGCGACAGCGGCGTCTACACCCCCGGCGACGCGCACGCCTGGCGCACCGCCGGCCTCACCCCCTACACCGTGCAACCGCTGCTGCGCGCCGGAATGACACCCCGCGACGCCGTGCAATGGCACGAACTCGGCTACAGCCACACCGAGGCCGCAGAACGGCACCTCGCCGGAGAACGACCACGCCCCCGACCCTGGTGGCGGACCCTGCTCGGACACCGCCCTCGCAAGTCGGACACGCTGACCGGCGAACAGTCCGCGACCATGCGGGCGCTGCTCCGCTCCGGAGTTCCTGTCGCGACCGGACGCGCTTACCTCGACGCCGGATGGCGCGATGCCGCAACGGCCGTGCCCTGGGCCAGAACCGGCCTCGACCCGGCACAGGCCGCCGTGTGCCACAGCATCGGCTTCACCCCCTCCGAAGCATCAACCCTCGCTGAAGCTGGCCACGACGGCTTCGAACTCCTACGGCTGTGGTGGGACGCAGGCATCCCCCGAACGGAAGTCCCTGCCTGGGTCGTCGCCGGATTCACACCCGACGACGCCCGTCACGCCCGCGACGCCGGCACGACCGCCGAACACGCCGCCGTGCTCCGAGCGCTCAGCGGCCCGAGCGCCCCGAAACCACCCGAAGAAAGGAACTGACATGACCGCGATGATCAGCGCCACCGACCTCCGCAAAACCTACGGAAAGAAACGGGCGCTCGACGGATTCACGCTCTCCGTGGACGAAGGAACAGTATGCGGGCTGCTCGGCCCCAATGGTGCGGGAAAGACCACGGCGGTGCGCATTCTCGCCACGCTGCTGAAAGCCGACTCCGGCAACGCCAGCATCGCCGGACACGACCTCACCACAGACGCCGGCCGAGTACGTGCCGCGATCGGTTTCACCGGACAGTTCTCGGCCGTCGACGAGATCCTGACCGGACGGCAGAACCTCGACATGTTCGCCCGGCTCTACCACCTCGACCGACGACAGGCGCGCCAGCGAACAGACGACCTGCTCGACAGGTTCGCACTCCACGACGCCGCCGACCGACCCGCAGGCGGCTACTCCGGCGGGATGCGGCGTCGCCTCGACCTCGCTGTCAGCCTCATCCTCGCGCCACGTGTGCTCTTACTCGACGAGCCGACCACCGGTCTCGATCCACGCACGCGCGCCGAGGTCGGGACCGATATCCGAGAACTCGTGTCCGCTGGAACAACCGTTCTACTGACGACTCAGTATCTCGATGAGGCCGATCACCTCGCCGACCAGATCGCCGTCATCGACAGCGGGACGATCATCGCGCGCGGCACACCCCGCGAACTCAAAGAGAGCGTCGGGGGTGACCGGATCGAACTCGCACTCCGCGACGAGGAACAGACGAATGCGGCCGCACGCATCGTCGCCGCCGCGACCGGCACTGACCCCGGCATCGACCTCCACCGTCGCCGCGTCAGCGCGCCGGCTCCCGAACGGTTCCACAGCCTGAGCACCACCATCCGGCAACTCCACGAGGCAGGCATCGACCCCGAAGACGTCGCCCTGCGCCAGCCGACCCTCGACGACGTGTTCCTCAAGCTCACCGATAGGAAGGAGAAGACAGCATGACCTCGCTCGCCCCCCTCACCGCAACGGCCCCCGGCTCGCCGTCGCGGTGGGCTCTGCACGACAGCCTGATCGTCGCCCGCAGATACCTCACCCACTTTCGCCAGCAACCGTCACGACTTGTCGGCAACCTCCTCTTCCCGATCGTCATGGTGATCATGTTCGGGTACGTGTTCGGGAGCGCGATCACGCTGCCCGACGGCGGCAACTACCGCGAGTTCCTGATGCCAGGGCTGTTCGTGATGACGATGGCGCTCGGCATGGCCCAGACCGTCATCTCCGTCACCACAGACACCGCCAAAGGCATCACGGACAGGTTTCGCACGATTCCCATGTCGGGCGCCGCCGTCGTCACCGGCCGAAGCCTCGCCGACCTTGCGGCATCCGTCCTCGAACTGATCGCCCTGCTCGCCTGCGGACTGCTGGTCGGCTGGCGCGCCAACGGAACCGTATGGCAGACCCTCGCGGCGATCGGGCTCCTGCTGCTTCTGCGCTACGCGCTCGCGTGGGTCGGCATCTACCTCGGCCTCGCGCTGCGGTCGCCAGACCTCGCGAGCGTCGCCCTCGCGCCCATCTACCCGCTGACCATGATCTCCAACGTCTTCGTCCTCCCTACCCAGATGCCAGCCTGGCTCGGGGTCATCGCCGAGTGGAACCCACTTTCCGCCACAGTCACTGCCACGCGCGAACTCTTCGGCAATCCCGGCATCACCACATCAGCGTCGTGGGCCGCCGAGAATGCCACACTCCTCGCCATCGCCTGGCCCGCCATCCTCATCGCTGTGTTCCTCCCCTTGGCGGCCCAGCGCTACCGGAACCTCGCTCGGTAGGAACACCGATGCATCCTCGTCATCGTCGCGTGCCCGTAGGGGCTGCTGCATGGATCTGCGACAGTCGGCCATGAGGCCTGATTGACCAACGTGGTCATGATGGCTTCGGGCTCGATGGGGTCAATCGGCCAAGTCGGGTCTGTCGTCGTCGGAGCCTGACCCGCTTTCCCGGACGCCCGGTCTGAGGTGATGATCGCCTCGGGAGAGAGTCCGTGATGCCTGCAGCGAAGCCGCCGGAGTTCCGGCGTAGAGCGGTGGACCTGGCCCGGCGCGGTGATGCGCCGGTGCGGCAGGACGCGAAGGATCTGGGGATCAGAGAGTCGTGCCTGCGGCGGTGGATGGCGCAGGACGATGTCGATGCCGGTCGGCGCGAGGGGCTGACGTCTGAGGAGCGCACGAGATCCTCAAGCGGGCGTCGGCGTACTTCGCCCGGGAGAACGTGCTCCCAAAATGAGTGCCCGGCTCGTTCGCGAGCTCGCCGGCGACGGAGTGCCCGTCGCGGTGACGTGCCGGGTGCTGGGCATCTCTCGCTCAGGCTTCTACGAAGCTGACGGCAGAGCGCCGTCGGCGCGGGCGGTCTCCGACGCGGGCCTGGCTGCGACGATCACCCGGATCCATCACGCCTCGCGGGCGACCTATGGTGCCCCGCGCGTGCACGCCGAGCTACGGCTGGGTCTGGGAATCCGGTGCGGGCGAAAACGCGTAGCGCGCCTGATGCGCGACGCGGGCCTGGTCGGGGTGTGTCACCGGCGCAAACGACGAGGCCATCGACCCCTGCCCGCGCCGCACGAGGACCTGGTGCGCCGCGACTTCACCGCCACCGGGCCTGACCGGCTGTGGTGCACCGACATCACCGAGCACTCCACCAGCGAGGGGCGCGTGTACTGCTGCGCGGTCCTGGACGTGTTCACCCGTCAGGTTGGTCGGCTGGTCGATCGCCGACCACATGCGCTCCGAACTCGTCGTCGACGCGCTCGAGATGGCCCGCTGGAGACGCCGGCCCGCACCCGGCACGATCGTGCACGCCGACCGCGGCAGCCAGTACACATCCTGGATCTTCGGCCACCGGCTACGCGCCGCCGGCCTGCTCGGATCGATGGGCCGGGTGGCCTCGAGCGTGGACAACTCGATGATCGAGTCGTTCTGGTCGACCATGCAGCGCGAGCTTCTCGACCGCCAGCACTGGGCGACCAAGGCCGAACTCGCGTCCGCAATCTTCGAGTGGGTCGAAGGCTTCTACAACCCCGTGCGCCGACACTCCGGACTTGGCTACCGCAGCCCCACCGAGTTCGAAGCCCTTCACATCGCCGCCGAGCTCGCGGCATGATCAACCAACAGAACCTGTCCGGGAAACCGGGTCAGGCTCCGCTGCCCTGTCGAGATCGTTGACAGGTGCGGTCACAGCATCCCGTCGAACGAGCCGACTGGTTTCGCCCGAGAACGTGGAACTCGCCGCAACGGTGCGATGATCGGGTCTCACGAACTCACATACGTGTGGACGAAGAACGCCACCGCCGAGACGGCTGCGCCAGCCAGAAGTGTGGAGGGAAGGGTGATTGCCCAAGCAAGACCGACCCGCGCTGCGCTACTCCACCGAAGCCGCCGCACCCCATCGTGCAGGCCCGTTCCCACGAAACCGCCTGTGATGGCCTGCGTCATGCTGACCGGTGCCCCGGCCACCGAGCTGGCAATCACCGCCGTGGCGGCAGAGAGCTCTGCGGTCACGATGTGCACGGGGTGCGCACTGAGGACGTCTGCTCCTCCTCTGCCCATCCGCCTGACGCCCACCGCGGTACCTGCCGCGAAAGCTCCTCCGATCAGGGTGAAGGTCCACCAGGGAAGTTCCGCGGAGTGCCCGGTGGCTACGAAGAAGAGGACAAGGACCTTCTGCCCGTCATTCATGCCGTAGGCGAGCGACTGGAGGACGAACGCAAGCGAGTGCGTCCGAGTCACGGTGGATTGATACGAGGTAGCCCGGACCCAACGCCACAGACGCGACCCGAGAAACGCAAGGAGAAGACCGGCGAGCGGGGCGAGCGCTCCGAAGATCAGCACCCGCAGGAGAACGTGAGGGTCGATCGTCGCCCTCGCACCCAGCGCCGCACCCGTGACTCCGCCGACGAGCGCAAGGGTCAGGCTTGTCGGAATCCCACGTCGTGACAGGGCGAAGACAACGCCGGTTGCCACGACGAAGCCCAGAAGGATCACCGCGGTGGCTGCGTCTTGTGCTGGAACCAGCCCGTCGTGCAGGGCTCGCGCGACGCCGGTCGCACCGATCAGCGGAATCGCGACGACACACGTGGTGAGGACCGCGCCACTCACAACGACGCTGCGACGAGGCAGGCGCAGGCCGGGGGCGAGGAGGGCTCCACCGTCGTTGAGCCCGACGATGAAGGTAAAGGCAATCGCGAGAAGCAGGGCAATGGGTGACAGAGAAGCTGCTCCCTCGAGGGACGAGACGGAAGAAGGGTGAACATGGCCGCCTGACCGGTGGGTGCGGGTCAGTACCCGCGCTTGACGACGCCTTCGGTCAGGGCATCGGCGGCGTCGTGGATGTGTCGCGCGACCGCATCCAGCCTCTTGATCAGCTCACGCTGCTTGAGGGACTGGGCAGTGACCGGACCGCGGAGGATGCGCACGAACTCGGCCTGATATGCCCGCGAGACCTTGCTCGCCGCCTTCTTTGCCCGCAGTGCACGCTCAGGAACCTCGCGAGGCCGTCTCCACAACGCCTGCACGGCTGAGTCGAGTCGTGCGAGTGAATCGACGATACTGGCGACCATCGGCTCGTAGCTTCGTCTCTGCTCGATCTTGTACAGGTCTGCTTCTCGCACGAACTCGCGCAGCGCGTCCAAGACGTCATCGACCATCCGAGAGATCCGAAACAGGTCTTCGCGGTCCAAGGGCGAGGAGAGCGACCGTGACAACTGGTCGACCAACGCCGCGCGCATCTCGTCACCCCGGCGCTCAACATCGGCGATACGGGCGCGGGCGTCAGTCGTGCTGATCTCCTTGCGCGTCAGGGCGCTGGCCAGCCTGGCCCCCTCGCGCGCAGCCGCGACCTGCGCGGTCAAGGGCTCAGCGAGCAGCGCCGCCGAGCGCGGCAGAGGACGAGAATCCGCCCTCCGCCGCGCTCGGAGCGCGCGCCGGCCTGAACCACCGCGCGAGCGCCAGAGAGAAATCAGCACGTCTGGGCGCAGTTTCGCAGGCCCGTGCGCAGGTGCAGCTGCGTGCCGCCGTTGCCGTCCCAGTCGTCGACGTAGACGACTGCGAAGTAGCCAGCACTGTCGACACTGACGGTCGGCTCCTGCTGCGCATTGGCGGTGAAGACCGACAGCCGTGACTCCGGGAACGTGTTGGTGATCGTTCCAGCGGCGGTGATCCCAGCGCCCCAGACCTCGGTGCCGCTCTGGTAGCGCGTGAGACCGGTCGACTGCGGTGACTCGTGCCAGACCACGACCGCGCCACCGTCTCCATCGGTCGACACGTCCGGGTGAGCCTGCCTACCCACTCGATCCGACTGGTAGAGGGTCTGGGCTGTCACCGCGTAGCCAGCCGCGCTGTTTGTCCACCGGTAGATCGGGCTCGTCACGGTGCGCGCGGCGAACAGTGCGGTGCTGCCGGAGTAGCCGCGCACGTAGATCGCCGACTGCGGCTGGCCGTCCTGTCCTGTCCGACCTGTGTGCTGGTCCTCCCACACGACGTACCAGGTCCCATTGTCGGCGATCGCAGTCCGCGGCATGCGCTGCTGTCCGTCCGAGAGGCTTCCCGTGTGGACCGCGATCGTCGAGCCGAACGCTCCGGCGAACGTGCCGGCCTTCGCCCGGATGCTGAAGCCGCCGTTGCCGTCCTCGTCGTCCTCCCAAGCGACGACGGCGGTCCCGTCGCTGGACAGGTCGAGATCCGGGCGCAGGTAGGTTCCACCGGCCACGGCCTGGACCGGAACGTCGTAGCCTCCTGTCACGGGGGTCAGCCGAGCACCGGCTGCGCTGAACGCCGCGTAGCGGATCGAGGAGACACCGGTCGTCGTGGTGTCTTCCCAGGCGATCGCGAAGCGACCGTCGGGCAGCACTCCGATCGAAGGATGTACCTGGTCGCCGTTCGACGCCGAGTTGACCGAGACGATCGATCCCATGACGCCAGCGGCTGTGACAGACCGTGCTCGCAGCTCGTAGCCGCCGTTGCCGTCCCTGTCGTCGGCCCAGACAACGACGGCGGCGCCGTCCGGCGAGACGTCGACGTCCGGCTGCTTGTAGTTCCAGCCGGGGTCGCCGCCCGTACGCACGACGTTCTCCCAGTCCCGGACTCCGTCGATGAAACGCGCGAGCCGGATCTCGTTGCCAAGGCTAGTCCTGGACCCCGAGGAGAACACGACGTAGTTGATATGGCGTCCGGTCGAGTCGACGTATGAGGCAGCCTCCGGCTCGAACTGGTCTCCCGCTGCAACGGCATTGGCAGTCGAGTGCGTCGCGTCGGGGTACTTCGTCGGTGCGATGGTGATCGCCGCCTGCTTGATCGCGTCGAAGTCGGCGACGAAGCCGTCGTACGTCGCTGGGTCATCGATCCGCACAAGCACCTCGTCGTTCTTGACGAGCGCACCGTTCGTCCAGTTCTGGGATCCCGTGAAGACATGGCGCACGAAGGTTCCGGTCTTGCGGGAGGTGCCCTGGACGAGGAAGTACTTGGAGTGGATGCTCCCGTCGGAGCACTCGGAGTTCGCGCCGGACCCGACAGTGAACCAGCTCTGGCGGCACCCGCCAGGGTTCATCGCGTAAACGGGGATCCCGCGGTTCGCCAGGAGGGGGAGCATGTCCTGGTGCTCACCACCGGCCACTTCGACCGTGCAGCCTTGGTCCTTCTTGTCGCCGAGCGCGTCGATCACCTCAGGTCGGTGGGACCGCATCCCCCACATTGCCACCCGCACAACGTCGTCCGTGGACGTCGGCGAGCAGGCAATGTCGTCGATCGCCGCGGCGACGACATCGGTACGCGCAGAGACCGGCGAGAACGACGCCGCAATCGTGCTTGCCTCCCCGGCCGAGGACGTGTTCCGGGGGGACAACCAGACGCGCGTGTTGCCGGCGTCGATATGCCCGGTCTCATAGGTCTTCGTCGGGCCGCCGGCCGAGAGCAGACGCCCGACATAGTCGCGGAACCCGTCGGCCAGCGCGACGTTCCCTACCACCGTCACCTTGTTCTGCCACATCTGCTGCTGAGGTCGGGTCGGGTTCGCCGAACCGATGACCACGACGTCTTGACGCCCATCATCGAGCTCGCTGAAGACCCAGAACTTGCTGTGGTTAATGCCTTCGCCCCCGCCGGCGCACGACGCATAGCAGCGGTGCACCCAGGACCCCGGCCCGGAGGTGGCTGTGCCAAGACCAGTCACCAGGGCCCCCACCTCGGCTCCTGCGTCGCACGAGGCCGGGTTGCCTCCGGTGCACATCTCGACGAGAAGGCGGACGGTGACGCCGCGGCCGTTGGCAGCCAAGAGCGCATCGACGATCCCTTGGTCGGAGAACGTATAGAGCGATCCGTACACCGTGGATCCTGGGACCGCTGCCTCGATGAGCTCCTCGAGCGCGTCTCGGAGCCCTGGGTCCTGATAGGCGCTGACCTCGGGACCGTTCTTCGTGGGGTCCGGCACCGCGTACTGGGCCGGCGGGACCGGGTCCAGGCGCGGTCGCAGGAACGACGTGGACATGTCGGTTCCCGGTACGGTGACGATCTCGGCGGCCGCAGGTTGGGTGAGCGCTCCCGCCACGGTCAGGAGCAGGCCCGCAACTGCGCCCGTGAGTGCGGTGCGCAAGCGTCTCGAGCGATGTGACGAGGGGGTCGCGTACGTCATCGTGTGCCTCCAATGGGTTGGACTTGCTGGGTTCGTTGAGCTGGCCCGTGCCTGTGTGTCGGCGAGGCGAAGACGTGTCAGGCGACAGGGACCCGCATGATGACGTCTCGGTCTGCAGGGCCGCCCGCGACGCCGAGTCGACCGGCGCGCAAGCTGTCGTTCAGGGCCAGCTCACGGTGCAGGCCCGCGAGGGCGCGTGGGTCTTCGGGTGTCGACCAGGGATCGACCAGTCCGTCGTGGTCGACCATGACGCTCTCGATCCGGACGATCTCGCCCGGTTCTTCGAGGATGTGGAGCTGGCGTGCCTGGCTCGGCCAGTCGATCACCGCCGAGGTCGTGACCTCGAAAAAGCCACCTCCGGGACCGTGGTGCGCGGTGATCCGATTCGCGTGATGGTGCCCGTTGAGCCAGAGGATGACGCGGGGGTGGGCCGCGGCGAGCGAGATGACCTGTTCGGCGGAGATGGCGTCGCGAGAGAGGGCGCAGCCGTCGAACGTGTTGTCCATCGAACGGCTCGCGTGGTGCGATGCGAGGATCAGGAACGGTGCGTCGGGGCCGCGCGCGAGGTCGAGTTGGTGCCGCAGCCACTCGTACTGTTCGGCGTCGACGGTCCCGTCCCAGTGGCCGCGCAGGTTGTCTGTCGAGAGCATCAGCACACGGATCCTCCCGTCGAGGTCGTAGGCGTAATACGGCCGGACGGACCGCTCGAATCCGTGTCCGGCAGGTCGTGCGTCGTGGCGAAAGTGCGCGTCGACGAAGTCGGTGGGGCGCACGAACCGGCGTCGTGAGAAGGCGGTGACCTCGGCGGAATCGCCGCTGAACAGACGTGCCGGATCGGTGAGGTAGGTCAGGAGCGGGTCGGCCGGGACGTCGTGTGGCAACCGCAAGGGCTTCGCGTCGCCGACGGCGAGGTGTTCCAGCTCCTCGAGACGCGCGCAAGACCCTCCGACCAGGAGGTCGTGGTTGCCCGCGCAGGCGAGCCAAGGGTGCCCGAGACCGTCGCTGCGGATGGGCTGCGCCGCGGTATCCAGAAGCCCTGGCCACGACGGGAAGCCCCACAGCCGCTTGTACCGGTCGCTGACTGCCTCCGGTGTCCAGTACCAGTCGTCGGCGAAGCCGGGGTCCTGGACACCCTCGTATCGTCCCGCTGGCCAGAGGTCGACGACTCCGCCGTCCAGGAGGTTGAGGTAGGCGTCGAGCTCGTTGTGCTGGGCGTTGTCGATGTTGTCGCCGGTGACGATGCACAGGTCAGTCTCGAGGGACGCCAACGTTCGTACCATCGATGCCGCGGCGTGACTGGTGAGAAGCTCGTGCGGTCGAAAGACCCAGTCCACCAGCCCGCTCCAGTGCGGGTCACCACCTCCGTCTCGCATGGCGAACTCGAGCCGTGCAGGACTCCCGACATCGGCGAGGTGTAAGTCGCTCAGATGGGTCAGGGTGGCGACGTGGTGCGCCTGGGCCGAGGACCTCGAGGTCAGGTCGGTACGAGACAGGGCGTTCGCTCGGGGTGCCTGCCGAAGCCCTCGGTACTCCCCCAGCTCCCCGGTTGCCCGGATGGGTCCTGGTTCGATGGCCACGGTCACTTCACTGCCCCCTGCGTCAGGCCCCGGACGATCTGGCGCTGGAACACGTAGAGGATGACGAGCATCGGGATCACCGCGAGGACCACACCGGCCAGGACGACGTTCGGTGTCCGCTCGTCCACGGAGCTGAGCTGGGACAGGCCGATCTGCAATGTCTGCATCTTCGGAGTGTTGGTGACCAGGAGCGGCCAGAAGTACTGGTTGTACGTCACGATGAAGGTGTAGATCGCGAGCGTGCTCAGGGCCGGCTTCGACAAGGGCACCAGGATCGAGACGACGAACCTGAGGTGCGAACTGCCTTCGACTCTCGCCGCTTCGTAGAGCTCACGCGGGAACGAGAGGAAGAACTGGCGCATCAAGAAGATGCCGAAACCGGATGCGAGGAACGGCAGGAATAGGCCCGGATAGGTGTTGAGCAGTCCCCATCCCGAGATCGTCAGGTAGTTCGGCAGGATTGTCGCCTCGGCCGGGACCATGAGCGTCGCCATGGTGAGGCCGAACACGGCCTTCTTGTAGGGGAAGTCCAAGAACGTAAATGCGTACCCGGCCAGCACGGAAGTGATCAGTACTGCTGCGACGACTGAGCATGCGATGACAATGCTGTTGAGGTATTGCCGGGCTAGGGGGACCGACTCGAACACCCGGCCAAAGCTCTCGACGTTCACGCTCGTGGGAATCAGGGCAGGTGGGAAGCGTGTGAGGTCCTGGTAGTTCATCACGGAGCCGGCGATCGCGTAGTACAGGGGGAAGACGACGACAGCCGTGAGCGCGGTGAGGCCGACGATGACACCAAGGCTGCGGAGCCGGCTCATCCGTAGAACACCTTCTTCTGGAGGAATCGGAACTGGACCACCGTGACAATGAGCACGAGGGACATGAGAACGACGGCCTTCGTGCTCGCCATGCCGTAGTCGGAGGCGCCGAACGCAAACGCGGACTGATAGAGGCTGTAGACGAGGGTCGTGGTTGCCCCGTCCGGGCCGCCTTGGGTGAGAATGTTGATCTCTCCGAAGGTCTGCAGAGCATTGATCGTGCAGATGACCAGCAGGAAGAACATGCTCGGAGTGATGAGCGGCAGGATGATCGAGCGCAGCATGCGCCACTGGCCGGCACCGTCGAGCGCAGCGGCCTCGGTGACCTCGGTGGGGACCGCCCCCAGACCGGCGGACAGAACGAGCATGCAGTAAGCGAGGTCGCGCCACACGATGACGATCGCGAGGCTGAGGAGCGCCCAGCGAGGATCGGTGAGCCAGCCGATCTGCGCGATGCCGAGGCGGTCGAATATCCCGTTGAACACCCCGACGCTCGGGCTGTAGAAGATGTCGAACAAGACGGCCGCCGCGGCGGCCGAGAAGGCGAACGGGGTGGCCATGAGGGTGCGGAAGACCCCGATCCTGCGGGTCTTCGCCTGAAGCGAGAGCGCGAGAACGAGACCTACGCTGATACTGGGCACGACCGTGAGCACGGCAAAGAGGAGCGTCGTCAGCAGAACCTTGCGCAGACCAGGGTCGCTGAACATGCGGGCGTACTGCTCGAGTCCCACGAACTGACGGGGACGGCCGAACATGTCGGTCGCGTGCACGCTCAACCACAAGGTGCGTGCCAGTGGCACGAAGACGAAGACCAGGAAGATGGCCAGCGGAATAGCCAGGAAGAGCGCGGCGACGAGCTGGTCTCGGCGTCGACGAGATCGCCGCCACGATCCACCCCGTGCAGGCGGCGTCGCGAGAACGGGTTCTTTGGCGGGGGCGGCGGTAGTCACGTCAGCGCCTCCGCCGCCTCGAGCCACGCGTCTCGAACGTCGTCGATCAGCGCTTCGGGGGCGACGAGAAGCCCGTCCTGGGGGACTGGCTCGGTCTCGTCATGTCGGCCGCGGACGCTGAGCCCGCCCTCGGCCGCGATGAGCAGACCCGCCGCCACGTCCCAAGAGTTGTAGCGGCCAGGCAGGATGCACACGGGTGCTCGGCCCAGTCCGGCGCTGGCGAGCGCGAGTGCGCACGAGCCCAGGATCCGGACCGTTGCGGTCCGGTCGGTCGCCCAGCGCAGGAAAGATTCCATGCCGTCCCATGCCCGGTGCCCGGACCACTCGGTGAGCAACACGTTCCCGGCGAGGTCCTCAGCCACAACCGGCCTCTGAGGCGTCCCGTCCAGATGCACCCCATGGCCGCGCGCCGCGGTGATCGTCTGCCCGCGGTAGACGTCCTGCACGGCGGCCGCGACGGGCCCGGTGTGGTCGACGACGGCGATGCTCACCGCAACGTTGCCCAGTCCGTGCAGGAAGTTGGTCGTCCCGTCGATGGGATCGATGTGCCAGGCGTGGGAAGCCTCGTGCGCGCCCGGAGTCACGCCGAGCTCTTCACCCACGATCGCGTGACCGGGGTACCTGGCCGTGATTGCTTTCCTGAGCCAGGCCTCCACTGATCGGTCGATCGGGGTCACCCAGTCGGCCGCACTGGACTTCGTCGTCGCCTCGCCCTTGTCGAAGGCTGCCGAACGGATCAGGTCTCCAGCACCGCGTGCCAAGTCCGCAGCAAAGTCCACGAGTTCCGTTCTTGGGCCGTGCTTCGCCTCGGTCATGCCACCTCCCGACGCGGCAGGCCGAGCGCGGGGATGTTGTTCGAGATGATCCCGGTGGCGCCCAGACTCATGGCCTTGTCGAGGTCGGCGGGCGTGTCGACGCAGTAGGTCCACAAGGAACACCCGTAGCCCCTGACCTGCGCGGCAGTGGTGGAGTCGACGCGATCCCACGGAAGGTTGAGCGCGATCGGACGGATCGCCGTGACGAGGTCGGTGGGATCGCGCTCGAGGTCGTGGGACAGGACGATCTCGACGTCGGGAAGTGCACGCCGAACCTGCGTGAGAACTTCGGGTTCGCCGATGAAGCGTGCGCGGTTGGCCGCGCCCGCGGCCTTCAGCTGCTCCATCACGTGGTGGACGCCGTCGCCGTTCTTGAGGTCCACGATGAGTTCCAGGTCTACCGCGCCGGCCACCTCGGCGAGTGTCGGGACGTGCGCGTCGCCACCGTCGGGTCGTAGGCGCGAGATCTGCTCGTGGGTGAGGTCTTCGGGGCGCTCATCCCGATCCCAGATGCGATGGAAGGTTCGATCGTGGAGCAGGACAGGAACACCGTCTGACGACAACCGCACGTCGATCTCGACGGCGTCCGCCCCTTGCGCCTGTGCCGCGCGCACGGCCTCGACGGTGTTCTCCACCTCCGTCGACGGGGCACCTCGGTGCCCGACGATGACTACCATTTCACTCCCTTGCTGGTTGGTGTGCGAGATCGCGCTCAGTCGACGGTGGCGTTGTAGCTGTTGATGATGGTGGCCATGGAGCTCTGCGCGTCCGCGACCGCGGTCGCGGGGTCAGCCGACCCGTTCACGCTTGACTCGATCGCGTCGTTCATGGCGTCACGGGCCTGGGGCATGGTGCCCAGCAGGCAGCCGGTGCCGGTGGACTCAGCGAGCTGGTCGCCGGCAACGGTGAAGGCCGGGAACTCCTCAGTGACAGCCGCAAGCGCGTCGGTCTCGGAGGAAGCGACGTTGAGCGGGACGTAGCCGGTCTCGGCGGCCCACCGACCCTGAACGTCCGGGGAGAGCAGGTACTCCTGGAACGCGGCAGCCGCTTCCAGCTCGCGCTCGTCGGAGTCCGCCATCGTCCACAGCGCAGCGCCACCGTTGAAGACGCCGCCTGCGGAACTGCCATCGGGACGGACGAAGTCGAGAACCTCGACGTCGAAGTCGGACTCGCGGATCATGTCGCGCAGGTTCGCGGAGGTGAAGGGGATCATCGCGGCGCGCCCAGCCTGGAAGGCGGCGGCGGCGTCGGTGTTGTTGCGCCCGACGTTGAGGATGCTCCCGTCGGCAACGCCGCCAGCCCATCCCGTGATGATGTCGCGCACAGCGTCGTTGTCCCACTCGACACTGGTAGCCCGGGTGTCTCGCCCGTTGCCCCCGTCGCAGTAGTCCATGCCACCGGCGGCGAGCATCTGCTCCACGAACCAGCCCTCGACGGGCAACACCATGCCGTAGCGGGTGGTCTGCGACCCGTCCCGTACCGTCAGCTTCTCCGCGAGAGCGAGGACCTCACCCCACGTCTCGGGTCGCTCGTCTCCCAGCCCGGCTTCCTCGAGTGCGCCACGGTTGATGTACAGCAGAGGAACCGACGTGTTGAACGGCAGCGCCTGCAGGGTCTCATCGACGGTGAAGTAGCCAGCGATCGAGGGGTCGACGTCGTCGAGCGCGACTCCGTACTGGTCCGCAAGCTCTTCGAAGGGGATGGTCGCCTCGGTGTCGACCATGATTTGAGTCCCGATCTCGAAGACCTGGACGAGCGTGGGGCTCTGCCCCGACTGGATCGACGCCTTGAGCTTGGTCAGGACATCGTTGTACTTGCCCTGGTACACGGCCTCCACGACCACGTCGTCCTGGGAAGCGTTGAAGTCGTTCACGATCGCTTGGAGCGCTTCGCCGTTCTTCCCCGACATCGCGTGCCAGAAGGTGATCGGCTGAGCCAGCCCCCCGTCGTCACCACCGCTCTCGGGGCTCTGCGAGCATCCGGCGGCGACCAGAGCGATCGCCACCGCGCTGGTCCAGAGTGCAAGCCTTCGTCGTGCCATGGGTGTCCTCCTTTGGACAAGCTGGTCGGCCGAGTGAGGCGCCCGGCCACGGGCTGCGGCGCACTGAAGCGCAGTGGCATTGAATCAGAGAAGCGCGCGAGTAGGCAACAGTATGATGATAATTCACATGACCGCGAGATCCAGTAGGTCGGCTCGAAAGAGCCCTGACCTGCATAAACAGCGCTTCTTCGTGCCGTTGATACTCACATCGGCTTGCTAGTTCGACGTCCTAGCGTGCTATAACTTGGGTCCCGACGAAGAGAGGAGCTACCGCCTTGACCGGGTCCGCGATCAGTGACGATCTCTATGCAGGCATCGATGTGGGCACCCAGGGCGTCCGAGTTGTCGTCACAGACGCTCTCGGCGACGTCCGCGGCATCGGGCAGGCGCCGCTCGCCAGTCGTCGTGCCGGCGACTTGCACGAGCAGGAGCCGTCATCGTGGTGGGCCGCAGTCGCCGCGGCGTGCCGGCAGGCATGCTCCTCGGTGCACGGACGGATCCGGGCCGTGTCGGTCTGCTCGACGTCCGGCACGTTCGCACTCCTGGACGACGGCGAGCCGTCGACTCCCGGACTCATGTACAACGATCGCCGCGGACTCCCTTACGCGGCCGCGGTGCGTGACGCCGGCCGAGAGCTCTGGGACGCTCTGGGATACCCGATGCAGGGAGTCTGGGCGCTGCCGCGGCTCGTGGCTGCGCTTGCGAATCCTGGAACCCGGCGCCGGTGGGACTCGGGCGACCTGCGGCTTGCCCATCAGGGCGACTTCATCAACGAGCAGTTGGTCGGCGAGATCGTGCCCACCGACTGGGCCCAGGCGCTCAAGACCGGGTACGACGTTGAGCACCTGCGCTGGCCGGCTGAAGTCTTCGGCGAGCTCGGGGTCTCGGCGGACGGCCTCCCGCCAGTCGTCCCTCCTGGGACGGTGATCGGGACGGTGCACGCGGAGGCAGCGGAGAAGACCGGGCTCCACGCCGGAGCGCTTGTCGTCGCGGGGACTACCGACAGTTGTGCCGCACAGATTTCCGCGGGCGCGCTCGAACCCGGGCACTGGAACTCTGTCCTCGGGACGACGCTTGCGGTAAAGGGCGCATCGGAGCACCGGATCGCGCTTCCCCTGCATGGCGTCTACTCCCACCGGTCACCGGTCGATGGGTGGCTGCCCGGCGGGGCATCGAACGTGGGTGCTGGATTCCTGGCCGAGCACTTCGGTGATGACGTTGGCCACAACCGCGACCGCGGTGCCGCACGATATGAACCAACCACCGGCGTGGTGTATCCCCTCGTGGGCGTCGGCGAACGCTTCCCGTTCGAGTCCTCGTCGATCACCGCGTTCAGCACCATCAGCGGGTCGGCCACGGACGAGCGCTATGCCGCGGCGCTCCAGGGCATAGCTTTCGTGGAGCGGCTTGCCTACGACCTGCTGCGCGCGCATGGAGCGAGCCTCGTTGGACCGCTCAGCGTGACGGGAGGGGCGACACGATCTCGCTACTGGCTCGGCCTACGCGCGGCCGTCCTCGACCACCCGGTTCGGCTCCCGCGCGAACCGCAGCCTGCATTCGGCATGGCTGTGGCTGCGCGGGCCGCGCATCGCGGTCAGACAGTCGTGGAGAGCGCCAAGGAGATGGTTGGTCATCACCCGGTGATCGAGCCGGAGCCTGGCCGTGCCGCAAGGATGAACGACGGCTACCTCGGTTTCGTGGAGGAGCTGGTCGCGCGCGGCTACCTCCGCTCAGGTTTTGCCGAGAGGACGCCGGCATGATCGAGCTTCTCCTCGCCCGTCACGGGCAGACTCCCTGGCATCACGGAAACCGGTACGCCGGCTCTTCAGACATCGGCCTCGACGACGTCGGGCGCGCCCAAGCCGAGCGCCTTGCTACGGCGATGGCCGCTCGCGGCGTCAGCGATCTTGCGGCGAGCACCTTGCGCAGGGCGCAGGACACGGCTAAGGCCGTCACCGAGAAGACTGGCCACACGGCCACGGTACTGAGCGAGCTGCGCGAGATCGGATTCGGCGTCGCGGAAGGTCGCACCCTCGCACAGATGCGTGAGGCGCTTCCCGGGCCGACCCGTGCGTTCGAGGCCGACCCGGTCAAGCATCACTGGCCCAACGGTGACGACCCCTCAGACCGGGTTCGTGAGGCGACCACTGCGCTGTCCAACTGGGCAGCGCAGTGCGGCCCCCGACCACTCGCGATCGCCCATAGCACGATGATTCGGCTGATCGTCTGCCACGTCCTGGGAATCTCTCTTGGGGAGTACCGTCGGCGACTGCCCAGGCTCGAGCCCTGCGCGGTGACGACGCTCGGGCTTTCCGCCGACGGCACCTGGTCGCTCATCGCCTACAACCAGTCACTAGGAGACCATGATGTCCTACGCGCACCCCGATGACGGTGCCCCGCCACGCGCGCAGCGGCGCAAGTCCCAGCGCCAGGCCGAGATCACCGAAGTCGTCTTCGAGAAGGGCCAGGCGTCCGCGGCAGAACTTGCCGAGCGTTTCGGCGTGAGCATCATGACGGTGCATCGTGACCTCGATGCGCTGGCCGCTCAGGGGATCGTGCGCCGCTACCACGGCGGCGCGGCGGCCCAGCGCAGCAGCATCTTCGAGCCCGACGTCACCTACCGCATGCGCCTGAGCACCAGCGCCAAGCAGAGGATCGCCAGTACCGCGATCACCCACGTTGCGGCCGGGTCCGGGATCATGCTTGACGACTCGACCTCAGCACTGGCTCTGGCCCGCCTGCTGCCAGGTGTTCCCGACCTGACGGTCGCGACGAACTTCGTCGACATCATCGAGGAACTCGGAGCGACCGAGGAGCTTCGGCTCATCGGTCTAGGCGGCGAGTACTCGCCCACGCACCGGTCCTTCCTTGGGCACGGCTGCATCGACGCGGTGCGCGCGCTGCGTGTGAACACCCTCTTCGCCTCCACCTCAGCGATGAGCGTGGACGGCTCGTTCCACCAGGAGCCCGCGATCGTCGCCGTGAAGCGCGCCATGATGGAGGTCGCGGATCGGCGAATTCTCTTGATGGACCACTCGAAGCTCGGCCGCAAAGCGCTCCACCGCGTATCGGACGCATCCGACTGGGACCTCGTCATCGTCGACGCGGGCACACCGGACGCGCTGGTCGAGGACCTCGCGCAGGCGGGCGCCAACGTCGTCGTCGCCCGGGGCCAATGATGGGAATCGTCATCGGCGTCGACGCCGGCACGACCATCACCAAAGCCGCGGCGTTCTCGCCGGACATGCCCACGGTCGTCACGTCCAGGGCCACTCGGGTCGAGCACATCTCGAGCGACCGCTATGAGCAACGGCAGGAGGACGTCTTCGACTCCGTCGTCGCCGTGCTCAGCGATCTCGTGACCGTCCTGGGAGACCGCGCCCGCGATGTGGTCGCCGTAGGCGTGACCGCCCAGGGCGACGGCCTGTGGCTGACCCGCGAGGACGGGACCCCCGTCCGCTCGGCGATCTCCTGGATGGACGGGCGGGCCCAAGGAATCGTCGCCGAGTGGGAACGCGATGGCACCCACGCCCAGCTGTTTCACACCACCGGCAGCGCCCCGTTCGCAGGGTCAACACCCGCGCTGCTCGCCTGGGCCGCCCGCGAGGAACCAGACACACTCAAGATGGCTCGCAGGGCATGGCACTGCAAGGACATGATCGCCGCCCAGCTCGCCGGAATCCGCGCCACGGACCACTCCAACGCTGTCCTGTTCGACATGCACCGCCGCGAGCCGTCCGCCGCGCTGTTCGACCTGCTGGGCATCCCCGACGCCGAGCAACTCGCATCCCCGGTGGCGAGCACGCCGACCGGCGGCCTCCTGCCCGAGATCGCCGCACGTACCGGCCTCACGGCCGGCATACCCGTCGTGTCCGCCCCCTACGATCTCGTCGCCAGCGCGATCGGCGCGGGGGCTTCCGAGGTCGGCGACGGCCTGCTGATCGTCGGAACGACCCTCGCCTGCGAAGTCCTGGCGTCCTCCCTTCCCCAGGACGAGGAGCCTGTCGGCCTTACCCTTGCCACCGCGGACCCAGACCGGCACTGGCGCGCCATGCCAGCGATGGTCGGGGCCGCGACGCTCGACTGGGCGCTGGGCCTGGTGGGTCACACGATCCAGGACATCCCCAGCCTCCTGGAAGAGCGCCCCACAACCACCGCCCGGGTGCTGCCCTTTCTCGCCCCGGCCGGTGAGCGGGCTCCGTTCCGCGATCCGCGCGCACGGGGCCGTATCGACGGGCTGACTCTGCACACCTCGGCAGCCGACATCGTCCGAGCGGTCGTGGAAAGTCTCGGCTACAGCGCACGCAGCTGCCTCGAGAGAGCCGGACTCTCGGGACGCCTCCTCATATGCGGTGGCGGCTCACGTGGTCCGCTCGCACAAGCATTCGCTGACGTCTTGGGGCGTCCCTTGGAACAGTGCACCGCTCCCGAGGTCGGCGCCCTCGGTGCCGCGATCCAGGCTGCTCACGCCACCGGGACGCCGGTGCCGGCCTCCTCGGAGACCACGACCATCACCCCTGGGCACGGCAGCGCTCAGCACTACGAACGCGGCTACTCGACCTACCTCCGGGACGTCCGCTCGGCCCGGACTCTTTGGGCAGACGTCACCGACTGAGAGGACATCATGAAGATTCTGGCTGCAGGCGACGGCTTCATCACCAATGCGCTGCTCGCGCAAGAGCTCGGCTCCCGAGTACCCGGGGCCGAGATCCACACCCTCGAGCTTCCGTGGCCGAGCGTGCCGTTTGGACCGGTCGCCGAGGTCAGCGAGGCATCGGGCACACAAGAGAGCCTGATCGCGGCTCTCGAAGGTATCGAGGTCCTTGTCACACAGATGGCGCCGATCACGCGCCGCGTGCTCTCTTCAGCACCCGACCTCCGCCTCGTCGTCGTGTGCCGCGGCGGCCCCGTGAACGTCAACCTTGATGCCGCCCGCGAGGCCGGCGTCCAGGTCCGCACCACGCCGGGCCGCAACGCCCCCGCGGCAGCCGAGCACACCATCGCTCTGATGATGGCGGCGCTGCGTAACATCCCCGAGCTGGACAGGAGCATGCGCGCGGGCGAGTGGCGCGGGGGTGACTACCAGATCGAAGCCTGCGGCAGCGAGCTCGCAGGCGCTACCGTCGGGCTGATCGGGTACGGCGCCATTGGTCGACGCGTCGCACGCATCCTGAACGCCTTCGGCGCACGCGTCCTCGTGCACGATCCCTACGCCGAAGCGATCGAGTACGGCGAGCAGAGCGACCTCGACGACATGCTGCGACAAGCTGTAGTCGTCAGCCTCCATGCCCGCCTGACTGACGAGACCCGGCACATCATCGATGCGGCAGCACTGCAGCGCATGCGCCCAGGCGCGGTCCTCGTGAACACAGCCCGAGGTGGCCTCGTCGACCAGGACGCGCTCATCACAGCGCTTCGCACAGGGAGGCTCGGCGCCGCCGCAGTCGACGTCTATGATCCCGAGCCACCGGCGGTCGACGACGCGATCCGTCAGGCACCTCGACTCGTCATGACGCCCCACCTGGCGGGGGCGACGCGTCAGACCGCTGAGCGCGCGGCCGCGCTCAGTGCCGACGCCGTGCTCTCTTACACCAGCGAAGTCGCGCGACGCGGATGAGAACGAGTGCCCGTGAGCCGATGATCGCGAGCAGCTTGCCCCAGGGCCAGGAACGAGGCACCGCGGTGCCAGCGGACTTCGACCGGTTCTGGCACGAGGCCCTCAGGCTGCTCCCCCGGTCACCCCTGGTCGAGGCCACGCCCCATGAGACCGGGCTGGCCACGACAACGACATTCGACATGACTATCGCAGGAGCACACCGCAACCCCATCAAAGGATGGCTCCACCTTCCGAAAGATGCACCTCTTCCACTTCCCGCGGTCGTCCAGTTCAACCCCTACGGTGCTGGCCGCGGGCATCCGCTCGCGCCATCTCTCTGGGCATCGGCCGGATACGCACACTTGACGATGGATACGCGAGGACAAGGCAACGCGCTTTCCCCCGGAGACACCGCCGACCCCCTCGGGGGCACCGGGCCTGAGACCGCTGGCTTCCTTACCCGCGGCCTTGGCTCCGCCCGCACCATGTACTACCGGCGCGTCTTCGCCGATTGCGTCCAAGCCGTGCGCGCGCTGCGGGAGCATCACGCCGTGCGTGCTGATGCGGTGTTTCTCACCGGGAGAAGCCAAGGCGGCGGCCTCGCACTAGCAGCGGCGGGACTGGTCCCGGACGTGGCCGGCGTCCTCGCGGACGTCCCGTTTCTCTGCGACATACCCCAAGCAATCCGCATCGCCGAACGCGGCCCCTACCTCGAGCTCCTCGACCACCTCCGCGCGTACCCTGCCTCGCAGACTGACCTCCTCTCCCGCCTGGCGTACGTGGATGTCGTCGCACACGTCAGAGCGGCAACCGCCCCTGCACTCTTCAGCGTCGCGATGCGCGACGACGTGTGCCCACCGAAGACCGTGCTCTCCGCGTACCGCGCCTACAAGGGACCAAAGGAGCTGGCTGTCTACGAGTTTCACGGCCACGAGGGAGGACAGTGGCACCACGAGGAACGCAAGCTCTCATGGATCAGAGAACGCGTCTCGGCGCTGAGCCCGTGATCAAGTACCTTGGCGATCGACAAGGAGCATCTCTTGGGGACCGAACGAGGGCCAGGTTCCTTATAGGTGGCCGTCCCGTTTCGGTTCGTGGCGGCAGCCGCCCTTGAGCGCGCTCGGCGCGGGGATGTTCGACGGCGCGCCAGGGCGACGTCGTACGGCATCGCCCTCGCGCCGGCCATGGCTCAGCCCGGGACGTTGCGCGGGTCGTGCCTGTGGGAGTCCTTCTGGGCGATCGTGCCGTCCATGTTCTTGATGACGAGCTCGGCGCTCTCGCGCTCGGCCGCCGCGCGTCCGGCGGCTATGGCGTCGTCCTTCTTCGCGTGGTTCGACAGCGGCTCACGCTCGCCCTGCCGGCGAACGTGCCACTGCTCGCCCTGGTGATAGACCTCGATCGTCACTGCCACGGGGGTACCCCCTCTCCGTCGGTGTTGAGACCACCGTGGAACGGCCACGCGGTTCTCGCCGCACCGACGACCCGCGTTGCACTCTCCGCTTCTACGGGTGGCATGAGACAGGCGATGGTTCAAGGTCGACACGCAGGCCGTCTACCGGTAGCTCGAGAGTGGCGCGCCCCACAGGCGTTCCGAGCCCGCGACGACCACTACGGCTGCGGGCGACAGGCCAGGACCGTCGCCACCGCGGAGTTCGACTCGACCCAGGTGGCGAGGTCCTGGTTGATGATCCGTAGCAGCAGAACGTAGGCGTCGTAGCCTTCCTGCGCGCTGATGCGCCGGCTCTGCCCGGGCAACGGGATCCCGCGCAGGAGCGGTTCGTGGTGGGCGCACCGGTTGCGCACGGTCTGGACGGTGCTGGCGATCTCGTGAGTCCAAGAGCGGGTGAACTGCTCCTGGCGCTGATTCGCGACGGCGCGACCGCCACGGAAGGCCTGATGGACGCAGTCGCGCCACAGGTCCTCGTAGTTCATCTTGAACGACTGAGGCTCGCTCCGGCCCACGGTGCCGCCGGCGTCGAGCAGGTTGACCCAGAACCCGAGCATGAGCTGGGCCACGACGCGACCCGGCAAGGGGTTCTTCCCGGGCGCGCGGCGCCAGGCGCTGGCAAGCTCGCTACGGGAACGGTCGTCGAGCCCGATGTCCTTGGTGAAGCCGATATCGGTGTCGCAGTACGGGGGGACCCGGCCGCCGGGCGTTCGTGCTTACGTGAAGGGCTCGATCCATGACACGGTTGATGTCGAGAACACCCTCAGATCGCGGCCGTCCCACGTGAAGCACCACATACAGGACAGTCTCTAGGGGCCGTACCCGGGGCAGTGTTCGGCGATCGCAGCCTCCGCGATGAGTCTCGCCTCCTCAGCGTTGGCATCGCCGGTGGCCATCAACCCATCCACGATGTCCGCGTACGACCAGCCCTTACTGAGGCGGTCACATACGACGCCGCCGTACTGTTGGATAACGTCCGCCACCGACGGGCCGTTGTCGCTAGACGTGGCTGGGTCATCCAGGTGTTCAAGTGTGAGCATCGTTCCGTCAGGGAGCGCCTCCGGAGCGGGTACGAGGTGAGGGCAGCTCGCCGCGTAGGCGGCATCGAAGTCCGCACTCCATCCGGCCGTGTCAACCACACGCGACTTCGCCCAGCGGTCAAAGAACCCGTTCCGCGCATCGAAGAACGCGTTGAAGGTTGGACGATCGCCTCCGTGGCTCTCGGAGATCTCATCGCAGACCTTGGAGGCGGCTTCTGATGCCACCCACGGCATTGGAGCGTTGGCACCGGCGACTCCTCCAACGATGAGTCCCGCGACAGCGCCGATGGTTGTGAGCAGCACTGCGGTGCCAGCGGGGGTCTCAAAGCGCTTGTACCGCACGGACATTGCCATCAGGAGGACACAGATAACGCCACCTGCCGCAACCCACCACTGGATTGAGGTAGGGAAACGGCCCCCGAGCCAACGGTCGATGCCACGTGAGATGAGCCACCACAACCCGAACGCGACCCCGCCGACGACCGCAAGCCCGACCAGGTTCCAACCGTCGTCCTGCTTGACGGCGGATCTCGGGTCGGCCGGTTCGCTCGTCCGAAAGGGACGCTGCGGGACTTCGCTAGGGTAAGGTTCTTCGGCATCCATGTGCCCGATTTAACTCCAAGTTCCGACGGCTCGGCGGGTGAATCATCGCGAGTGCTGCCGGACTTTTCGATCAGGTCCTCGCCGACGTCGACCACCACCTGAACACGCCGTGCCGGTGATGCTTGCCGCCCGGCACGTCAGGCTCCAACGTTCGTTACCGTCCCCACCACGTCGCGTGCCGATACCTGCGAGGAGGACTCGAGCGTGGCAACGCTCAAGTCGATCGGTCGTTCGTCCAGCCTGCGCCCGTGAACGTCAGGCGGATGCCGCAACCTTCCGGGTCGCCTTGATGATGCCCATTACGATGAGCCAGATCACTCCGACGACGCCGACGAGAGCCCACAGCATGAAGGGAAGCTTGAAGAGCGCCAGGGCGGGGTTGCTGCGTCCCAGACCTCGCCGTCGAACTACGGGCTCGCTTCAAGGACCCAGCCGTTGATCGTGCTGCCGGCGCTCATGCATACGAAGGAGATGACGATCACTGCGCCCACGAGAGCGAACGGAGCGATCACGCGCCGACGCGGCGCGGGGCGCAGCGCCTTCGTGATTAGTACCGCGCCGACGATCAGAAGGTGCAGGCCCACCAGGATCATGAGGCCGGTCACGGTCCAGATCGATACCTGATCGTCGAGGTCCGGCAGCCACGGGTCGCTGCGGGAGGTCTTGAACACGATCCGGCCCAGCGCCCACACGATGAAGCCGATCGCGATCGCGATCACCCCCGCGACGAAGAGTCGGACATTCCTACGGGGCGCGGCTTCGACCAGGATCGGAGCCGGGACATCTTTTGCACTCATGCGGCAATTCAAGTGCTCGTAGAACCCTGCGTCGCCCGCGACGGCGTGAACTTTGCGCCAGCCACGGCTTGTCGCGGTCGTTGTGCTCGGGCGGTCAGGCAGCGCCTGGTACCGCCACCTGCCGCTGAGCGAGACGCGGGCTTACTCTCTGGGCATGCCCTATGAGCCGGTCTTCCCCGAGGGTCAGCACCTGGGGACGTCACACCAGGTCGCTGGCGCCTTCACCGGTCATCTCTTCGACGACGAGACGGGCGACCTCAAGGGACACGCCGCCTGGCGATGGGTCGAGGAACCCGAGGCGGACGACTCTTCTGGGGGCCGGTACGAGCCACCAGTCGCGAGCACGGCGGAGGACAGCGAGGGCATCGACCTCGCCGCACTGATCGCCGCGTTAGCCGTTGTCGGCATCGTCGCCGCGACACCGCACATCAAGCGCTGGTGGAACGATAAGGGCGCCCCGAAGGTCAAGGCCGCGCTGAAGCGGATTGTACCTTGGGCCAAGGGCGAGGTCCCTGCCCACACGGTGTCCTCAGAGGTCGTGTCCACTGTGGTCGTTGGCGACGCGCCGGGAACGGAAGTCGCAGTCTCCGAGCCCGTCATCGTGATGAGCCTCGCCGAGTGGCAGTACCGGTTCCAGGCGATGCTCGCCGCCGGAGCCTTCCAGGACGAGCAGCGGCGTATCTTGTCTGGCGCCCACGTCGTCGACGGGCCGGAGGACGTGGAGGCGCGAACTCCTTCGGAGCAGTTGACGCCTGGGCAGTTCGCCGACCGCATCCGCGGGATGCTTGAGGCCAACCCGTCGCTGCATGACGAGGAGACCTCGCGTGAGCTGATGAGGATCTTCAGTACACGCGCCCTCGGCCTTCCGGCGGCAGTCCATCGCCCCGCCGAGCCACAGCGGCCAACGATGGAGCTGCCGCCGCACACCGGGGAGGGCGACGACGACCCCGAACAACTCCGCGGGAGCCGGGGCTATCAGTCAAGAGAACAACTTCCCGAGCCTGACTGACTCCCATCACGGCCTCGTCCGCCGACCCTTCCTGCGAAACGCAGGACGTCTGCGGCGGCGCGGACGGGTCTGATCGGCCTCGTCGTCCGAGCCGCGGCCAGGACGTCCTACCCCGCGGGATCAGGTCTCATCGCCTCCGACCACGCGTCGAAGGTCAGCTCGCCGTCGACCCAACGCCTGATGAGAGCGAGCGTCTCAGCGTCGGGCTCGTGGCTATCCAGCGACCAGCTGGCGGTCGTGTCGATCGCGACCTGGCGTCGGCGTTCGCGTTCGTGCCCAGTCATCAACGTGACACCTACCGTGTGGCCGGTGCTCAGGCGACAGTAGCCACGGCGGAGCACCACCGGCAGCCCGAGCGGCTCAGCCGTAGACGACGAGCACGCGCACGTGGCGGGGCATTTTGTGGCGGCCTCACGTCGTGGATTCCACCGCTCCGCTCTCCGCGGTCGGCCGCCGCTGCCGCATTGGTCGCGATCGTCGGCGGCCTGCTTGTCTCGCGCGTCATCGCGTTGTCCACCGAGGCAGGTGACATAAGTCAACGGGTCGCCGACCTTGCATCGGCTCGGCTCAGACGGGCTCAGCCACGTCGGCTCAGACGGGCTCAGCCACGTGTGGCTCATGTCTTCCTGGACCACCGAGTCCATCTACCGCTAGGGCACGGGACGGTGGGTTTTGTTCGACAAGGTAATCGAGTAGCCGCCACTCGCTCGGCACGGAGACGCCAGGGCTCATGCCGTCGAGTGAGGCCTCTGCCGTATCGCCCCCTGCAGGTATCCGTTCAGGACACACCGCAGGGGCCGCAAGAGCGCGACCCTGATCGAACACGTGTTGCGTGTAGGCCGCCGGGGCCTCGAACCCCGAACCCACTGATTAAAAGTCAGTTGCTCTGCCAATTGAGCTAGCGGCCCGTCGTCGCCTCGTGACGACTGTCCGCAGCCTAGCCTGAACCCACTCGGGCCCAGGGGTCATGCCTACGACAGTGCGGAACCGGGCGTCGCCATGCCCTCAATCTTGGCTGCTTCCTCGGCGCGCGTAGTGCTTCAGGGTGTCTCCGCGCTCGCGTGGCCCAAGACGTCGCGGGCGGTCGTGATCGGGACACCGCTGCGAGCCATGGCGCTCGCCGTTGTCCCCCGCTCCCCGCGCAGGACGATGACCGGCACGCCTGCCGTCGCGCAGAGCTTCTTCCACGTCTCCAAGTCACAGTCTGAGTCGACCCGGCATGTCCGGGGACTGGGTTTCGTGCCTCAAGCCGCGTCGGCTTGGCGTTGGTGATGACTGAAGTAGGCCGCTTCGACTTCGACCGGGGTGAGATCGTCGATGTATCCGTGGTGCGTTCGGTGTTGAACCAGTGGACCCAGTCCAGGGTGGCGGCCTCGACGTCGTCGAGGCCCTTCCAGGGGCCTTCGGGGCGGATGAGCTCGGTCTTGTGGAACCCGATGCGTCGATGCCGTGGTCGAGGAGGCGGTCGGTGAATGCGATCGAGGTGTACTGGCTGCCGGCGTCTGTGTGGTGGCGGACCAGCCCGGACAGGTCGACTACGTCCTCGGTGCGCCGGGTCCACAGCGCCATCTCCAGGCAGTCCAGCACCAGGTCGGCCCGCATCGATGTCGCGGCCCGCCAGCCCAGGATCCGGCGGGAGTGGACGTCGAACACGACCAGATCGGCGGCACGGACCGCCGCCAGCCCAGGTCACCTCACACGTTGGGCCTTGCCCCGCACCACCCCGGTGACGCCAAGCTCGCCCATGAGGCGCTCCACGGTGCACCGGGCGATGTCATGCCCGTCCCTGCACACCGCCGTCCAATTCGCCCGGACGCACGCGTCCGTCGCGTCGGACGACAGCGGGTTCAGTCCGCCGAGCGGCTCCTCGCTGCGGGTGCCTCGCCCTCGGTGGGTGGGGACGTCGCGTGGCGCCGTCGTGACGAGCATCAGGACCAGGAGGAGCAGCCCGCGGGTCGGTGACACGGACGGGTCGCCGCCGGTGCAGCGCGTGCGCCGTCTGTTCATCCGCTGTTGGTTGTGCCCCGCGCCGTGGGGCCGGAACGTCGGGTCATGGCGATGGAGGACGAGGACCGCGAGATCGACGTCGTGGTCGAGCGGATCAGTGCGCGCTTCCCGGAGGTGCCGGTGGACGACGTCCGCGACCAGGTGCTCGCGGAGCTCGGGCGCTACCAGACCGCGCACGTGCGCGACTTCGTGCCTGTGCTCGTCGAGAACGCGGTGACGGACGTGCTGCGGTCGGGTACCCGGCCGGCCCGCCCGGCGCGGAGGACGCCGCGACCGGACCGATGAGTCCGGGTGTGGGTGACCGTCGGTAGGTTCACCGGCGGGTCGAGCGGCCCGCCCCCGACGACGAGGAGCACGCATGTCCTTCCAGGCCTATCTCGACGCGGTCGAGGACAAGACCGGCCTCACCCCGCGCCAGCTCGTCGACCTGGCGCACGAGCGCGGGTTCGACGAGTCCACGAAGGCGACGCCGATCCTCGAGTGGCTGAAGGACGACTACGGGCTCGGTCGGGGCCACGGCATGGCGATCGTGCACGTCATCACCAAGGGCCCGCGGATCTCGTCGAAGCACGTGGGGTCCGACGGCACGCACCGCGACGAGTCCGACACCCTGTGGCTCGACGGCAAGGCGACCAAGCCCGCCTGACGCACCGCGGACACCGCCCGGGTCGCCCCGCGCACCGCGGGCAGGGAGACCTCGGGGTCGCCCGTCACCGGCCCCGGTGCACGCTCGACGAAGCCCCGGGTGCCCGACGACGTCCCGCGTGCGGGCGGCGTCGGGCACCGGGCGTGCTGCCGGGTCAGGGACCGGGCGGCGTCAGAACGACCAGCGCTGGGCCTCGGTCTGGTTGCAGGTCCAGAGTTGGACCTTCTGGCCGTCGTGGAGCGGCGCCCCGCCCTGGGCGTCGAGGCACTTGCCGGACTGCGGGTTGCGCAAGGCTTGGGTGCCGGCGTCGTAGACCCACTGCTGGGCGCCAGTCCCGTTGCACGTGTAGATCCACACGACGGTGCCGTCCGCGGTCCCGCTGCGCGCGACGTCGAGGCACTTGCCCAGCGCTCGCACGGTCCCGTCGGGCCCGCGGGTCCACTGCTGCGCCGCGTTGCCGCTGCAGTTCGCGAGCTGGACCTGGTTGGTATCGGTCGGGTCGGCCCACGGCACGTCGAGGCACAGCGCGGCGCCGGCGCGGATCGTCCCGGTGCCGGTCGGCAGGCCGCCGCCGGGGTTCGGCTGCTCGGTGCTGCCATCGTTGTCGCCGATGGGCGTCGCGGCGCCCGTGAACGGGTCCAGCTTGATGAAGGCGGCCTGGGGGTTGCCGTCGTGGACGAGCGACTCGTGCGCGCCGACGTCGTCGAACGCGAAGGCGTACGCCTTGCCGTTCGCCATCTGCTGGTGCGCGAGCTTGGCGTAGACGTTGGTGCGGGCGTCCTGGTAGAAGCCGGCGTCGCTCGCGTCGGGCTGGTTCGGGTTCGTCAGCGCCGTGGTGCGGATGAGCGCCGCGCACAAGGTGCGGGCGATCGGCCCGACGACGTGGTCGTTGGGCGCCTGGAGGTCCTTGTGGCACCCGTACACGCTCGACGCGTCGGGCTTCGTGAAGGCCGCGACCTCCTGCCCGGACGCGTTCCTGAACCGGAACCAGTCGCCGTCGACCCGGCCGCGGAACTGCGTGCCGGGCTCGTGGGAGAACGGCGTGACGACCATGTCGCGCGTGCGGTAGGAGTTCCACACCTCGGTGACGTACGAGTCGATCGACGCCGAGGAGATCTTGCCGACGTCGATCCCGTGCGACGGGTTGAGCGCGCGCAGGCGGCTCCCGTCGGGGGCGCGCTGCACGAGCCCGCCCCACCCCGCGCTCTCGAGGGCCGTGTAGAACGCCTCGTAGCCGTTCGGCGTGAGCATGCCCGTGCTGAGGACCTGCCCGTCGGCGCGCTGGACGCCCACCTGGTACGGCGCGGACCAGTGGTCCACCTGCGTGCTGTTGATCCACAGCCCGCCGTCGTTGAGCGTGTACTCGGTCCAGTTGAAGAGGATGTTCCGGTTGGGGTCGGAGTCGTTCTGGACCGCGGGCTGCACGAGGCGCCCGTCCAGCACGATCTGGAACGTCATCTTCTGGCCGTACGAGTAGTAGACGCGCCCGGACAGCTTCGGGAGCCGGATCGTCACGGACTGGCCGGGGCCGGGTCCCACGATCGACGCGTCGGGTGCCGGGACGGGCACGGGCCCGACCCCGCCGGGCCACGGGTGGAACGTGCCGCCCGCGTCGGCCCAGCCGGCGACGCCGTCGCGCTCGCCGAGGACGTACAGGTAGATCGGCCCCTTGCCCGAGTCGTTGGTGATCGTGAGCGGGATGGTCGCCGGGACCGCGCTCGCGGGGGCCGCCGCACCGACGACCGACCCGCTCACCGCGAGGACCGCCGCGCACAGGGCGGCCCACGCTCGTCTGCTTCTTCTCCGCCTGTCGAGACTCATGCCAGGTCTGCTCCTTGTTCGGTTGCTCCGTCGAAACCGCACTCGCCGGACGGCCCGGCGACGGCACTGCCGCACGAGGTGTGGGAGCGCTGCCACGACCGTAGCGGACGCCACGCCAACGCGCCAGGGAGCGCTCCCACGACGTCGCCGCACGGCCCCCACCGCACCCGGGCCCGCCCGGCACCTAGACTCGAACGAGTGCAGTGCCACCACTACGACGCCGGCCGGTGCCGGTCGTGCAGCCTCCTCGAGCTCGCCTACCCGGCGCAGCTCACCGGCAAGCAGGAGCACTGCGCCGACCTCCTCGCGCCGCTCGCACCCGACCTGACCTGGCTGCCCACGGTCGACTCGGCGGAGTCAGGCTTCCGCAACAAAGCGAAGATGGTCGTGACCGGCACGACGGACGCCCCGGTGCTCGGCATCCTCGGCGAGGGCGGCGGCGTCGACCTCACCGACTGCCCGCTCTACCCGGCCGCGCTCCAGGCGTCGTTCCCGGCGTTCGCGGACTTCGTGACCCGCGCGCGGCTCGTCCCCTACGACGTGCGCGCCCGTCGCGGCGAGCTCAAGTACGTGCTGGTGACGCTGTCCCCCGACGGCGACCTCATGGCGCGGTTCGTCCTGCGGTCCACCGAGTCGCTCCCCCGGGTCCGCAAGCACCTGCCGAGCCTGCTCGACGCGCTGCCGTCGCTGCGCGTCGTCTCGGTGAACCTGCACCCGGAGCACAAGGCCGTGGTCGAGGGCGAGACGGAGATCCTCCTCACGGACGCCGAGACGCTGCGCATGCGCGTCAACGGGATCGACCTGCACCTGCGCCCGCAGAGCTTCTTCCAGACCAACACCGACGTCGCCGCCGCGCTCTACCGCCAGGGCCGCGAGTGGGTGGACGACGCCGCGCCCGCCACGGTCTGGGACCTCTACTGCGGGGTGGGCGGGTTCGCGCTGCACGTCGCGGGGCCGGGCCGGGACGTCGTCGGCGTCGAGACGAGCGCCGAGGCCGTCGCGAGCGCGCGGCTCACCGCGCGCGACGCGGGCCTCGACCGCACGACGTTCCTCGCCCAGGACGCGACGGCGTTCGCGCTGTCGCGGCACGACGTGCCCGACCTCGTCGTCGTCAACCCGCCGCGGCGCGGCATCGGGGAGACGCTCAGCACGTGGCTCGAGGAGTCCGGCGTCGGCCACGTCGTCTACTCGAGCTGCAACGCGACGTCGCTCGCGCGCGACCTCGCGCTCATGCCGTCGCTGCGCCCGCGCGCCGCCCGGGTGCTCGACATGTTCCCGCAGACGTCGCACTACGAGGTCGCGGTCCTGCTCGAGCGCGGCTGACCGCGCTCGTACGGGTGCCGTTCACCCCGGCACCGAGATCGACCCGAGCGTCCGAGATCGACCCTCCGGAGGCCGATCTGGCGACGCGCGGGCCGATCTCGCGGTCAGGGGCGCTCGCCCGCGCGCCGCGCAGCCTCGACGGCGGACGCCTCCAGCCGCTCCCGGTAGGCCGCCCACTCGGCCTCGTCGAGCGCGGGCAGGTTGCCCCGGCCGTCCCCCGCAGCGCCGTCGACGAGCTCCCGCACGATGTCCGCGTGGCCGGCGTGGTGCGCCACCTCCGCGAGCACGTGCACGAGCACCTGGTGGAGCGTGACGTCGCGGTTCTCCGGGCGCCACCACGGCACGTGCCCGGGCGCGTCGAGGTCGAGCGACGCCACGGTCGCGTCGCACAGCTCCGACGACCGGCGGAAGAGCTCCAGGATCTCCTCCCGGCTCTCGTCCGCCGTGGCCCACATGTCCGCGTTCACCTCCGCGTCGTCGGCGAACCAGGGCAGCTCCAGGTCGTGCGTGCCGCCGAACGCCTCGTGGAGATAGCCGAGCTGCACGCTGCCCACGTGCTTCACGAGTCCCAGGACGTTCGTGCCGGTGCGCGTGAGCGGACGGCGGACGTCGTACTCGCTCAGCCCCTCCGCCTTGGCCAGCAGCGCGTCCCGCTCCCGGCCGAGGTACCGCAGCAGCGTCGCCTTGGGGTCGTCAGGTGCCGTCCTCGTGCTCATCCACCGGACACTACCGACGCCCTCCCACGCCGGTGCCAGACTCGCCCCATGGGCACCGTCCACGCAGAGATCACCGACCGGCTCGCGTCGTTCGTCCTCGCGCAGCCGGTGTTCTTCGTCGGGACCGCCCCGCTCGCGGCGGACGGCCACGTCAACGTCTCGCCCAAGGGCATGGCCGGCACGTTCGCCGTGCTCTCGCCGCACCGCGTCGCCTACCTCGACTACACCGGGTCGGGCGCGGAGGCTCCCGCGCACCTGCGGGAGAACGGGCGCATCGTCGTGATGTTCTGCGCGTTCTCCGGGCCGCCCACCATCGTCCGCTTCCACGGCACCGGCCGGTACGTCGAGGCCGGGAGCGCGGAGTTCGACGCGCTGCGCGGGCACTTCGCCAAGACGGAGACCGCCGGGCAGCGCGGCGTCGTCGTCGTGGACGTCACGCGCGTCTCCGACTCGTGCGGGTTCTCCGTCCCGCACCTCGAGCTCGTCGAGGACCGCGACCTGCTCGACCGCTGGGCGGGTCGCAAGACGCCCGAGCAGCTCGACGACTACCGGGTCACCAAGAACTCGACGAGCATCGACGGCCTCCCCGCGATCGGCGAGCCCGCCGAACCTGTCGGCCCGTCGTCGCCGTCGAGCGCGACCTCTCGCCGACCGGTCGAGGCGTCCGCCACCTGACGTCGCGCGACGGCACGACAGAGGCTGACGGCCCACCGGCTCGTCAGGAGCCGGGCGAGGTCGCGTCGAGGTAGGCCCGGCCGCGCGGGGAGAGACGGTAGCCGACGTCCAGGCTCTCGGTGAGGCCGAGCTCCTTGAGCCGGCGCACGCGTACCTTGAAGTCGTCGCGCGCCATCCCGAGGCCGGCGGCGAGCTCGCGCGCGACGACCCCCTCGTTCGCCGCGACCAGCTCCAGGTACTGCCGGGTCCACGGCGCCGCGGCGGCGCGGTCCTTGCGGTCCAGCGCCGCGCGGATCTGCTCGACGGCGGCCGCGTCCAGGTCGGCGTCCTCACGCAGCGCGACGCGCGGGTCGGGACCCGCCAGGCGGATGCCCACGCGGTAGAGGTCGCCCTCGCGTGCGGCTCCCCGGGCGAGCACGCGCTCCGGTGAGGCCATCCCCGCGAGGCGCGCCTCGTCGTCGGACACGAGCGGTGCGCCGTCCGGCCCGACCGCGACGCGCTCGACGGACGTCACCTCGACGACCCCGATCCGCGTCCGCTGGAGCGTCCCCACCTTCACGCGCGGCGTCGTCCAGCGGCGGAACGCGAGCGTCACGGTCCCGTCCTGGAGGCCGCGCAGCGTGCGGGCGTCGAGGAGCACGCCTCCGAGCGTACGACGCCGCCGCCCCGATCTCCCGAGGGAGAGCCCGGGTCACGCGAGGTAGAGCCCTGGTCATGACCAGGGCTCTACCTGGGCGAACCAGGGCTCTACCTCGGCGGGGTCGGACCCGGGGCCGGGTCAGGCGAGCTCGGGGCGGCGGGCGACGGTGAGGACGTGGGTGTCGGGCCAGTCGAGGGGCTCGCCGGTCGCGGCGTCGTGCAGCGCGGCGACGGGCGCGAGGGCGTGCTCGACGACCCACTCGTTGCGCCACGCGCCGCTGCCCGGCTCGAGCTCGAAGCCGGCGTCCGCGAGCAGGTCCGCCCACCGCGGGCCGCTGAGGTCGCAGAACCGCTCGTGGCACTCGGACAGCCAGTTGTCGACGTAGTCCTTGCGCGTGAGGAACTCCATGGCCTCGCGCAGCGTGAGCCGCCACGACCCCGGCGCCAGGCGCTCGGGCGCGAACGCGGCGCCGGACAGGCGCGGGAAGTCGTGCGCGAACTGGACCAGGCGCGCGTCGGTGGACAGCGCGCCGACCCACGCGGCGACGTCCGCGCGCGCGAGGCCGTCGAGGTCGGTACGTGCCCCGCCCGGCCCGTCCCCGGTGGCGGCTGCGCCGTCGTCGGTCCGCAGGGTGAGCACGACGACGCGGTCCGGCGCGGCCGGGCCGCAGACGTCGGAGTTGATCCACACCCCGCCGGGCCGGGTGTGGGCGTGGACGCGGCGCGCGAACGTCTCGACGTCGCGCACGCCGTCCCCGTACGACGAGACCTCGTGCGTGAGGGCGATCGTCAGGGTCGTGTCGACGGTCGCGTCGGGCATCACGGACCGGTCGAGGATGTTGGCCTGCACGAACCACACGTGCGGGTTCGCGAACGCGCCCTGGGCCTTCTTGTGCTCGGCCTCGGCCACGAGGTGCCGCGCGACGTCGACCCCGAACAGGTCGGACTCGTGCAGGCGCGGCTCGCGCGCGACGTGCTCCAGGAGGCCGCCGGTCGCGCAGCCGATGTCGACGATCCGCCCGGGCCGCACGTGCGGCGCCACCTGGGCCCACTTGCGCGCCGACGCGTCCTCGAACGCGGCGGCGTACGTGCGGTAGTCGCGCGTCGAGGTGAGGTCGCCGTCGCCCGAGACGACGGGGTCGGCGAAGATCCGCCGCACGTCCTCCACGAACCGGTAGCGCGCGTAGAACTCCGGGACGGCCGGGTGCGCGACGTCGCGCCAGCGCTCGTCGCCCGCGGCGATCTGCTCGACGACGTCCCACGGGCGGGCGGGCAGCTCACCGCCCGGCTCGGCGGCGTCGAGCTCCACGCCCGCGACGCGGTAGCCGAGCGCGCGGTACGCGTCGACGAGCGCGGGCGTCGAGCACGCGACGACGGTGTCGGCGGGGTCGGGCGCGACACCCGTCGCCGTGGCGACGCTCGTGACGACGAGGTGCGCGAACCGGTCGTCCGGCGCGACGTCGGGCACCGGCACGACGACGGACCGGAGCCCCTCCCGGGTCGTCACGTTCTCGACGAGCGCCTCGCGCCGGTGGCCCGGCAGCGGGTTGCGGCGCGTGCCCGCGTGGTTCGCGGACGTGACCACCCAGACCACCTCGACGTCGGGCGCGCACCGCACGCGGTGCCCGTCGAGGTCGCGCACGAGCCCGGCGCGCAGCGCCCGGAGGTAGTCGACCTGGTAGCGCGTGACGACGTGGTGACGCCCCGGGAAGAGGACGCGACGGACCGGCGGGGACGCAGGAGGGTGCACGCGCACACCGTGCGGGGCGTCACCCCCTCGACGCAACCCGTCTCACCGCTCGGTCCCCCTCGGCGACCGCGTGTTCGCTCTCCGTGAAGGCCGCCGAGCGGGGAAACCCGCTGGTCGCCGGGGCGCCCGCCCCTGAGCGCTCCCCGATCCGGCTGGCCTGGACGCCCGTCCACGATGCGGAGCACAGGGGACGTATGGGACGGTGTTCGCGATGTTCTGGATCGTGGCAGGGGCTGTGCTCGTCGTGTCCGGCCTCGCGATCGCCGCGACGGCCGCCCGCGGCGCGCGCCGAGCCGGGTCGACCGGGGCGAACGGGATGGCGATCGCCGTCGGCGGCGGGCTCGTGATCTGGGGCGCGATCGCCCTGACCGTCGGGCTCCTCACGCAGGACTGAGCGCCGCCTCCCGCGCGTCGACGACCTCCGCCCCGGTCACCGCCCCGGAGAACCCGCGCCGTCCGCGCGTGAACGGGACCGCGGCGACCGACACCACGGCGAACAGCCACGCGACCGGCGCGGCCACGTCGCCCACCACCGCGAGCGCCGCCGGGACGTCCGTCGGCAGGTCGGCGAGCAGGCCCAGCGCCCCCCACAGCGCGCCCCCGGCCGCCGCGCGGGCGACGCGCTGCGCCGTCGTGCCGGGCCGGCCCGCCCAGCGCGGCGCGAGCCACACGGTCCGCTGCCCCCAGGACGCGCCGCTGCCGAGGAACGTCGGCACGACGAACACGAGCGCGAACGGGACGAGCGTGCCGAGCAGCCACTGCGGCCAGTCCGTCCCGTCGGGCAGCGGACGCCCGAGCAGGAGGAGCACCGTGCGGTAGCCCACCTGGAGCACCACCCCGAGCGCGGTGACGAGCAGCGCGTCGAGCAGCATCCCGAGCCAGCGGCGCCACACCGTCACGGGTCGCGCCTCGTCCCGGCGCGCCTCGAGCTCCGCGGCGCGCGGCATCCACCGCAGCACGAGCGGCGCTGCGAGCGCCCCGAGGAACGCGCCGAGCGTGTTGGTCAGGACGTCGTCGACGTCCGCGACGCGGTACGAGCACGGGATGAGCCCGAAGATCCCCGTGTACTGGGTGGTCTCGACGAGCACCGACGCGGCCAGCCCGGAGAGCGTCGCGACGACGACGCCGCGCCCCAGGTAGCGCCGCACGAGCAGCCCCCACGGGACGAACAGGACGACGTTGAACACGACCTGGAGCACGGCCGCGCTGCGCAGGGTCGCGCCGGCGCCGAGGCCGGCGGTGTCACGCCGGATGTCGACCAGGGAGTGGAACGGCACGAGCTCCGCCCCCGCGACGCCGTACCGGGCGCACCACGCGGCGAGGTCGCCGGCGGGCAGCGGCAGGAGCGTGTACGCGACGAGCGCCACCCCGTAGACGGCGACGGCCGCGGCCCCGACCAGGCGGCGGCCGCTCAGGCCGCCGTACCGGCGCGACTGCCACGCGAGGGCGGGCACGAGGAACGCCGCGAAGACCAGCGCGCCGCCGACGACGCCGACGTACGCCGGCCACGTCCACCTGTCGATCACGCGCGGCTCCCGCCGTGCTGAGGGGCGGGTCGGCGTGCGCGGGTGCGGGTCGTGGTCACGGGCTCCAGTATCGCGGCGGCGCCCGCGGCGCCGCCCTCCGGCGCCCGCTGCCCGCCTCCCGGACGAGCGTCGACGACGACCGGCCTCGTCCCCGAGGACCTTCGGCGCGGCGTGCGGGCCGGACCGCGGCCTAGCGTGGAGGTGCGGTCGGTCGCCACGGCCCGCCGAGGGCTCACCGAGGACCGGCCCGGGGACCGCCCGCCGCGCACCGACCGGTGCGCGCGGCCCGACGGACGAGGTGAGGACGATGAAGGCGGCGCGGTACCACGGCAAGGAAGACCTCCGGATCGAGGACGTCCCGGAGCCCGAGACCAGGCCGGGCACCGTGAAGATCCGGCCCGCGTGGACGGGCATCTGCGGGTCCGACCTGCACCTGTACCTCGAGGGCCCCTTCCCGCCCGCGCCGTCGGAGACCGAGCCGCACCCGCTGTCGGGCGAGACGCTGCCCGTCGTGTTCGGCCACGAGTTCTCCGGGGTCGTGGAGGAGCTCGGCGAGGGCGTCGACGGGCTCGCGGTCGGGGATGCCGTGGTGGTCGAGCCGTTCATGGTGTGCGGCGAGTGCCCGCCGTGCCGCGACGGCCTGTACAACGCGTGCGTGAAGATGGGGTTCATCGGGATCTCCGGCCGCGGCGGCGGGCTGTCCGAGCACATCGTCGTCGAGCGCCGGTGGGTGCACCCGGTGGGCGACGTCCCGCTGGACCAGGCCGCGCTGATCGAGCCGCTGGCCGTCGCGTACCACGGCGTGCGGCTGTCCGGGGCTCAGGCGGGCGACACCGTCCTCGTGGGCGGGGCGGGGCCGATCGGCCTGCTGACGTGCGCCGTCCTGCACGCGATCGGGGCGCGGACGATCGTCACGGAGGTGAGCGGGGCGCGCAAGGCCAAGGCGCTGGAGACGGGCGTGGCCGACGTCGTGCTCGACCCGCGCGAGGTCGACGTCGCCGCGCGCGTGCTCGAGCTCACCGACGGCCGCGGCGCGGACGTCGCGATCGAGTGCTCGGGCGCGCAGCCGGTGCTCGACACCCTGACCCACGCGCTCAAGGCGGGCGGCACGCTCCAGATCGTGGCGCTGTTCTCCGCGCCGCCGACGCTCGACGTCATGACGGTGCTGCTGCGCGAGCTCACGATCAAGGGCGCCATCGGGTACGCCGACGACCACCCGGCGGTCATCCGGCTCGTGCAGGAGGGCAAGGTCGACCTCGCCCCGTTCGTCACGAGCCGCATCGCCGTCGAGGACGTCGTGGAGAAGGGGTACCGCGAACTCATCGACCACAAGGACGACCACGTGAAGATCGTCGTGTCGGTGTGAGACGGCGGCCCGCGGCCCTCCCCGTCCCCGGGGGCCGCGGGCCGCGCTCGACCCGTGCTCGTCGACGCGCCGCGCTCGACCTGCGGCGCGCCGCCCGGCGTGCCACGGTGGAGGCTCACGAGGCCTCCGGGAGGTGCCGCATGGATGTCCTCGCCGCCCACGGCGACGCGATCGGCGCGTTCGACGCGATCGTCCGCCCGCTGCGCGACGACCAGTGGGCGCTGCCCACCCCGGACGCCGACTGGACGGTGCGCGACCTCGTCAACCACCTCACCGCCGAGCAGCTCTGGGCCCCGGAGCTGCTCGCCGGGCGCTGGATCGAGGACGTGGGCACCGTCTTCGAGGGCGACGTGCTGGGCGACGACCCGGTGGACCGGTGGGTCGACGCGTCCGTCCAGGCCCGCGAGGCGTTCCTCGCTCCCGACGCCCTGGACCGCCGCGTGCACCTGTCCTACGGCGACGAGTCGGGCGCGGAGTACTGCGCCCAGATGACGCTCGACCTCGTGGTGCACGCCTGGGACCTGGCCCGCGCCGTCGGGGCGGACGAGACGGGCGAGCCCGCGCTGGTCACGTGGGCGCTGCACTACGCGGAGTCGCGCTCGACGTTCCTCGAGCCGGGCCCGCTGTTCCGCGGCCCGCTCGACGTCGACGACGGCGCCGACGACCTCACGCACCTGCTCGCGCTCACGGGCCGCCGCCGCTGACGGTCGCACGCCGGGTGAACGTTCGCGGAACGGTCTGCCCGGAGGCGGCCCCGGCAGGACGGGCGCGCGGGTCGCGCGCGAGACTGACCCCATGCCACCCACCGCTCGGGGTCGCACCCCGGACCAGCGCACGACGCACGCGCCGCCCCTGCTCCGGGCCGCGGCCGACCGCGGGGGCCGTCCCCTCGTCGTCGGGCACCGCGGCAACTCGTCCGTCGCGCCGCAGAACACGCTCGCGGCGTTCGAGGCCGCGGTGCGCGCGGGCGCCGACGCGATCGAGCTCGACGTGCACCTCACGGCCGACCGGCAGGTCGTCGTGCTGCACGACGACGTCGTGGACGAGACGACGGACGGGACCGGCCGCGTGGACGGGCTCACGCTCGCCGAGGTCCGCGCGCTCGACGCCGGGTCGTCGTTCTCGCGCGCGTACGCGGGCCAGCGCGTCCCGACGTTCGCAGAGGTCGCGCGGTTCGCCGTCGCGCACCCGGGTGTCGGGCTCCTCGTCGAGCTCAAGGGCGTCTGGTCGGTCGAGGACGTCCTGCTCGTGACCAAGCAGGTCGACGACGCCGGGCTCGCGGACCGGGTGCTCGTCCAGTCGTTCTGGCCCCCCACGGTCGCCGCGCTGCGCGACGCCGCCGGGCACCTCGACCGCGCGCTCCTGCTCGCGCTGCACCCCGACAGCCTCGCCGAGCTCGTCAGCGTGTGCGCGGACCTGGGAGTCGTGGCTTGCAACCCGGAGGTCGCGCTCCTCGCGCACGAGCCGGGCCTCGTGGACACGCTCCGCGGCGCGGGGCTGCGCGTGCACGCCTGGACCGCGAACACGACGGACGAGTGGGACGACCTCCTCGCGCAGGGCGTCGACGGCATCATGACGGACCGGCCGGACCGGCTCGCCGGCTGGCTCGACGCGCGGTTCGAGGATCCTCGGCGGGTGAACCGGCCGCCGCGCCCCTAGCGTGGACGGATGAGCGCCACCCCGACGCCCTCGCCCGGTCCGCTCCCCACCCCGCCCGACCCGTCCGGCCCGGGAGCCGCGCGCGCCCCGGCGGTGTGCGTGCTCGCGCTGACACCTCTGCTCACGGTGGAGATCGAGCCCGCCGGGCCGTACGAGACCTCGCCGGAGGTGCACGTCCACCCCGGCGGCCAGGGGCTGTGGCTCGCGCGCATGGCGTACTCGCTCGGCGCGCAGGTCGTGGTGTGCGGCCCGTTCGGCGGGGAGACGGGCACGGTCGCGGCGCACCTCGCGCGCGCCGAGCACCTCGACCTGCGCGCGACGACGACCGGCGGCAACGGCGCGTACGTCCACGACCGGCGCAGCGGCCACCGGGAGGAGGTCGTGACGATGGACCCGTTCCCGCTCAACCGCCACGAGGTCGACGACCTGTACGGCACCGTCCTCGTCTCCGGGCTCGACGCCGCGGTGACCATCCTCACCGGGTCGGAGACCGCGATCGGGGTCCCGGCGTCGTTCTTCGGGCGGCTCGCGCGCGACCTGCACGCCTCGGAGCGCCAGGTGGTCGCCGACCTCTCCGGGGAGCAGGCGCGCGCCGTGGCCGACGCGCCCGGCGCGGTGCTCAAGATCAGCCACGAGGAGATGGTCGACGGCGGGTTCGCCGACGACGACACCGAGGCGGCCCTGCTCGCCGCCGCGCGCGGCATGGTCGACGCCGGGCCGCGCGCGGTCGTCGTGTCGCGCGCGCACGACCCCTCGCTGCTCGTGACGCGCGAGCACACGTACACCGTGCGCACGCCGCGCATCACGACCGTCGACCACCGTGGCGCGGGCGACTCCATGACGGCCGGCATCGCCGTCGGGCTGGGCCGCGGCCTCGAGCTCCCGGACGCCGTGCGCCTGGGCGCCGCGGCGGGCGCGCTCAACGTCACGCGGCGCGGGCTCGGCACGGGCCGGCGCGACCAGATCGAGCGCCTCGCGCGCCGCATCACGGTGCGCGAGGCCCGCACCTGAACCCGGCCGCCGGGCCGGCTACCCCACCCCCACCCCCACTCCCCGACCCCGACCCCGACCCCGACCCCGACGACAGAGGAGAACCACCGTGCGCGCCCTCGTGACCAACGACGACGGGATCGACTCCCCCGGCCTGGCGGTCCTCGCCGGGGCGGCGCTCGACGCCGGCTACGAGGTCGTCGTCGCGGCCCCCGCCCGCGAGTCGTCGGGCGCCAGCGCGTCCCTGCTCGGCGCCGAGCGCGACGGTCGGCTCGCCGTCGAGCCGCACCAGGCGCCGGGCCTGCCCGACGACGTGACCTCCTACGCCGTCCGCGCCGCCCCCGCGCTCATCGCGTTCGTCGCCGCCTACGGCGGGTTCGGCCCCCGCCCGGACCTCCTGCTCTCGGGGGCGAACAAGGGCGCCAACACCGGCAACGCGATCCTGCACTCCGGGACGGTCGGCGCGGCGCTGTCCGCGATGACGCACGGGATCCGGTCGCTCGCCGTCTCGGTCGACGCGGCGGAGCCGCAGCACTGGGACACCGCGCGCCTCGTCACCGACCACGTGCTCGCGTGGATGGACGACGCCGCGTCGCGGGACGTCCCGCTCGACCGCCGCACGCTCAACGTCAACGTCCCCGACGTCCCGCCGGACCGGCTGCGCGGTCTGCGCCAGGCGCCGCTCGCGACGTTCGGGCTCGTCCAGGCGAACATCCACGAGGACGGCGACCGGCACCTGGTGCTCCAGTACTCCGGCACGGAGCGGCACTCCGAGCCCGACTCCGACACCGGCCTGCTCACGCGCGGGTGGGCGACCGCGACCCTCCTCGTCGCGCCGTACGCCGACGTGACGGTCGAGGTCCCCGGCCTGACCTGATCCGCTCGCTGTCGGGCGCGCCGGGGACGCGTCCGGGTCCGGTCCTCAGGTCCCGGGTCGGCGGTCGTCGTCCTCGCGGACGCCGTCCCCGTCGTCGGCGGGGTCGCGCGGCGCCCCCGCGTCGGGCGCGTCGTCCGGCGCGTCGTGGTCCGGCACGGCGCCGTGCTCGGCCGTGCGCTCGCGCTCGTCGATGACGTCCTGACCCGGCCCGGCGAACGCGCGCGACCGTTCCTCCCCCTCGGGCGTCCCGCTGAAGAAGGCGGACTCCGCGGCCTCGGGCGTCGCGTCGCCGTGCACGTCGTGCCCGACGGCGGGGAGCGGCCGGGTCCCGCCCGGCACCTCGGCGTCGTGACCGGCGCGGTCGTGACCGGCGCCGGCGTCGACGTCCCGCTCGTCCGGGCGCCCCGCCGGGCCGGGCACGACCCCGACGAGCCGCGTCGGGTCCTCGCTCGGCGCCGCGCCGGCGCCCTTCCCCGCGCGCCGGATCGTCCCGAGGACCACGGGCGCGTCGGCCCGCCGCGACCCGCGCTCCGCGGGGAGGCGCGGCGGTCGCGCCGGGGCCACGGGGACCCCGTCGCCGCCCGTGCCGGTCCCGTCGGGCCGCTCGGCGTCCGCCGCGGCGGGCTCGCCCGGCTCCCCCGGCAGGAGGTCGGCGGCGTCCGCGGCGCGCTCGAGCCGGGTCCGGGGCAGGCCCTGCGGGGCGGCGCGCTGCAGCCAGTCGACCAGGCCCTCCCGGACGAAGCACCGCAGGTCGAACAGCGTCGGGGCGTCGTGCGCGCTGACGAGGGCGCGGACCCGCACGAGGCCCCCGACGGCGTCGGTCACCTGCAGGATGCCGACGCGCTCGTCCCACAGGTCGGTGAGCGCGAGGAGACGCCGCAGCTCGGCCCGCATCGGCCCGACCGGCACCTCGAAGTCGAGGTCGAGCTCGACCGTGCCCAGCAGGTCGGCGGCGCGGCGGGTCCAGTTCTGGAACGGCGTCGTCGTGAAGTACGTGGACGGCATGATGAGGCGGCGGTCGTCCCAGAGGTGCACCACGACGTACGTCATGGTGATCTCCTCGATCCGCCCCCACTCGCCCTCGAGCACCACGACGTCGTCCACGCGGATGGCGTCGGTGAACGCGATCTGCATGCCCGCGAACACGTTCGCGAGCGACGTCTGCGCGGCGAGGCCCGCGACGATCGAGATGAGCCCCGCCGACGCGAGCAGGCTCGCCCCGGCGGCGCGCGCGGCGGGGAACGTGAGCAGGATGCCCGCGACCGCGCACACGACGATCACCGCGACGGTGAGCCGGCGCAGCACCGTGATCTGCGTCCGGACGCGGCGCGCGTGCCGGTTGTCCGCGGTGTCCATGCGGTAGCGCTGCAGCGCGGAGTCCTCGAGCACGAACGCGATGGCGCCCACCCACCACGCACCGGCCAGGATGAGCGCGATGAGCAGGAGGTGCTCGACCGCCGGGCGCCAGGGCGTCGAGGCGTCGGTCGTCAGACGGACCGCCACCCACACCGCGACGACGGTCAGGACCGCACGGTCCGGTCGGCGCAGCCGCCGCGACAGGTCGCGCGCGAGCTCGCTGCGCCGGCCGGCCCGGCGCACGACGGCCGAGATCACGGTCCCCAGGACGAACGCGACGACGACTCCTGCCGCGACCGCGCCCAGCGTGACGAGCACGTCGGTCGTGTTCTCCAGCTCGGTGTCCATCACCTCAGGCTAGGCAGGGCGACCGGGGGTCACCTCCGGGCGGTCGCTCGTGCGGGCCGCGCGGGCCGGGCCTACCGTGGCAGGCATGATCTCGTGGGAGCTCGCGCTCGCGCTGCGCGACGCGGGCGTGAGGTGGTCGCCGGCGTCGGGCGACCGCTTCCGCCTCCTCGCCACGGGCGGCGACGGCGACGTCTTCACCGTGAGCGACATGACGATCGAGCCGCACGAGTTCGACACCGGCGTCGTGCTCGGCTTCAACGGGACGACCGAGTGGGCGCTCGACTCGGTCGCGCTCGAGGACGCGCTGTGGCACCCGCTCGAGGAGCAGCTCCGGGAGCTGCTCGGGGGCACCTTCCGCGCGCTCGAACGGTCGGACGCCGGGTACGTCGTCCGCACCGAGGTGCTCGACGACCTCGGCACGTTCGCCGCGGCGGACGCCGCCGACGCGTACGCGCGGGCCCTGCTCGCGCTCGTCGCCGCGAGCACCGGGGACCCGCCCTGACCCGCGGGCGCAGGGCGAGCTGGCTCGACGACGTGCGACGCGCCCCGTCCGTCGTGCGCCGCGTGCTGCGCGCGCTGGGCGACGAGCCGCCCCCCGCGGTCGATCCCGAGCCGCCCGAGGTGTCCCCCGACCTCGTCCCGCTCCTGCGCGAGCTGGGGACGGCGCTGCTCGACTCCGGACGCTCCGTGACCGACGTCGAGGACGACCTGGAGGCCGTCGCGCGACGCTCGGGCGCGTCCACCGTGGGCACGCTCGTCCTCCCCACGGGTGTCTTCGTCCGGGTGAGCACGGCGGGCGGCACGGTCGCCGACTTCGCGGGTGCTGCCGCGAGCGGTCTCAACCTCGACCAGATCGGGGCGCTCACGACCCTCGTGCGCCGCCTGCGCACGACCGACGTCCCGCTCGCCGACGCGCGGGCCGAGCTGCGCGCGATCGTGGAGCGGCCGCCCCGCTTCGGCGCGGTGCTCACGATCGTCGGCCACGGGCTGCTCACGGTCGGGTTCGGCCTCGTGCTCAACCCCACCGCCCGGCTCCTGCCGGTCTACCTCGCGCTCGGGATCCTCGTCGGCGCCCTGCGCTGGCTCGGGACGCGGTGGCCGACGCTCGCCACCGCCCTGCCCGTCGTCGCGGCGTTCGTCGTGACGCTCCTGGCGGTCGACGTCGTCCACCCCTGGCTCGGCGACGACCCGCTGAGCGTGCTCGTGCCGCCCCTCGTGTCGTTCCTGCCCGGCTCCGTCCTCACGGTGGCCGCGATCGAGCTGACGGGCAACCAGATCGTCGCCGGCGCGAGCCGGCTCGTCTACGGGGTCGCGCAGCTCCTGCTGCTCGTGTTCGGCGTCGTCGCGGGGGCCGCGGTCGCGGGCCCGCTCGTCGCCGCCCCCGCCGCGGACCAGCTCGGGTGGTGGGCGCCGTGGGTGGGGATCCTCGCCGTCGGGCTCGGGCAGATGTACTTCGCCTCGTCGCCGCGGGGCTCGCTCCCCTGGGTGCTGCTCGTCCTGCTCGGCGCGTACGCGGCCCAGCTCGCCGGGGCGCTCGCCGCCGCCCCGCTCGCGGGGTTCGTGGGTGCCCTCGTCATCGCGCCGCTCGCCGCGCTGGTCGAGCGGACGCCGCACGGACCGCCCGCCGCCGTCACGACCCTCCCGGCGTTCTGGCTCCTCGTGCCCGGTGCGCTCAGCCTGCTGGGCCTCTCGGACCTGGTGAACGGCGGCCCGGAGGCGGCACAGGAGATCGCCAACGCGGTCGTCGCCGTGTTCGGGATCGCCCTCGGCACGCTCGTCGGGTCGGCCGTCACGCGGGACGCGGGACGGGTGACACGTACCCTCTTCACATCCTGACCACACGGTCGGCACCCCATTCCCGAGGCTTCCCCCCGTCAGAGGGTCCCGCTGGACGCACGTCTAGTTGAAGATGGAACAGCCGACCGGTCTCCGTGGTCCACCCTGCGACCAGACCAGCCGGCGTCGTGGTGAGAGGGCGCACGCGTCCCGCCCCGACCGCACGCCGTCGTGGTCACCCAGCGCTCCGTCCTGCGCAGGTGCACCAGGGATGGGAGCGCTTCCGCGTTCGACCGCCCGCGACCACGACCCGATGATCGGATCGCTCGCTTGACCACTGCCCAGCACCAGAAGACCGCACCGCACACGTCCAGCACCACCGGCGCGTGCCCCGCCGCCCCCGGCGAGGCACGCTAGATGGGCCGCCACACCGCGAGCCGGGCCTCGCTCCCCGCATCCCTCGCCTCCGCCGCGCGCCGCGGCGCGCAGGGCGCTGCCCGCGTCGCTCCCGGCCGTCGCCGGACCCTCGGGACCGGTGCCGCCGTGGCGGCCGTCGCGCTCACCGCGAGCACCGCCGCGGCCGCCTTCGCCGACGGCGGTGCGCCGTCGGCGGACGTGCCCGCCGACTCCTCGTCCGCGGCACCGACCACGTCGACCGCTGCCGGCACGGCGCCGGTGACCCTGGGCGCGATCGCGGCCGACCCCGCCACCGTCGACGCGGCGAGCGACGCCCTCGTGCGGGCACAGTTCCTCACCGGGGAGGGCGCCGCCGGGCTGACTCCCGAGCAGATCGCCCAGATCGAGGACGCGCGCACCCGGCTCAGCACGGCCGTCACCGCGGCCTCCCCGACCGACGGCTCGTCGGCGTTCGCCGGCCTGCCCTCGCTCGCCGACTCCGGGCTGGGCGGGACCGCCGACGACACGGCAGCCGACACCGCCGACGACGAGTCCGCCGACGACAACGCCGCGGTCGACACCGAGGGCGACGCGCTGCTGACCGCGTCCGACACCCTCGAAGCGAGCGTGCCTCACCTCGCCGAGCGCGGCTCCGACCGTGCGAGCCGATCCTCGGCCCGCACGTCCCTCGAGGACCTCGCCGCCCTCCCGACGCTCGAGCCGACCGTGCCGGACCTGGCCACGGCGTCGGACGAGTCCTCGGACGAGGCGGAGACCGCGGCGGCACCCGACGCCGCGACGAGCGCTGACACCTCGACCGAGTCCCCCGAGGAGGACGCGGCGGCTTCCAAGGCGGCGACCGCGTCGCCCGACCTCACCACCGGGACGGCGACGGACGCCACCACCGACGCCGAGACGCCGGCTCCCGCGGGGTCCACCGAGGAGATCGCCGCGCTGACGGCCGAGCTCTCCACGCTGCTCGACGCGGCCGGCTCGGGCGTGACCGTGCAGGTCGTGCCCGGTCCGCCGTCGGCCGAGGAGATCGCGGCACAGCTCGACCAGTGGGCCGCCTCCACGGCGGGCTTCGGCAACGGGCAGATCCCCGCGAGCGCCCTGTGCGAGCTGTCGTTCGCGCCGGGCGAGCAGCTCCGCTGCGACGCCGCCCACCAGATCGAGGCGCTCAACCAGAAATTCCGCGAGACGTTCGGCGCGGACCTCTCCGTGACGGACTCGTACCGCTCCTACGCCTCGCAGGTCGCGGTCAAGGCGTCGCGCGGCTACTTCGCCGCGCCCCCGGGCATGTCGAACCACGGCTGGGCGCTCGCGCTCGACCTCGGCGGCGGCATCCAGGGCTACGGCACCGCGCAGTACGAGTGGATGCGCGCCAACGCGCCGGCCTACGGCTGGGACAACCCCGAGTGGGCCCGCGCCGGCGGCTCGAAGAACGAGCCCTGGCACTGGGAGTACGGCGACCTCTCCTGACGAGCCGCTCCCCCGACGACGGCCCCGGCACCGCGACGACCTCGCGGGCCGGGGCCTCGTCGTCCGTGCCCGGCGACGCGGGGCGCGTCAGGTGAGGGCGTCCGCGAGGAGCAGCATCGTCACGAGGAACCCGGTGACGAGGTTGAGCCACAGGAACGCGCGCCAGCCCGCGTTGGCGCGCTCGCAGTCGTCGTCGCGCACGTCGCGGAACCGCAGCACGTTGACGGCGTACGGCAGCGGGAGCAGCGCGGCGAGGACGCCGGGCCACGGGAGCACCGCGAGCACGACGGCCGCCGCGACGTACGCCGCCGCGGCGGCGAGCACGGTCGCGTGCGCGCCGATCGCCGTCGCGACGGACGCGATGCCGCCCTCGCGGTCCGCGCGCACGTCCTGCACCGCGCCGAACGCGTGCGACGCCATACCCCAGAGCACGAAGCCGACGAGCACGGGCCAGACGGACCGCGCGGAGAGGTCCGCGTCGACGAGCACGAGCGCGTACAGCAACGGCCCGACGAAGTGCATCGCCGACGTGAACGAGTCGAGGAACGGGCGCTCCTTGAACCGCAGCCGCGGCGCCGAGTACGCGACGACGCCGAACACCACGAGCGCGAGGACCGCGCCCGCGAGCGGGTCGCCGAGGAGCAGGAGCGCGACGAGGAACGGCACGTTGGTCGCGACGCACGCGCGCAGGATGCGGCGGTGCGTGACACGGGCCGTCGCCGGGTCGGCCAGCGCGCCCTCGATCCCGCCCTTGCGCGGGTTGCGCAGGTCGCTCGCGTAGTCGAAGACGTCGTTCACGCCGTACATGAGCAGGTTGTACGGCACGAGGAAGTACAGCGTCCCGACCACGAACGCGAGGTCGACGCGTCCGCCGGTCGCGACGAGGTACCCCGCGGCGAAGGGGTACGCGGTATTGATCCAGGAGAAGGGCCGCGACGCGGCGAGCACGTCCTTCACCGCTCGTCCTCCGCGGCACGACCGTGCTCGGACCCGCGGCCCGCGGTGCGCTCGCGACCGCGGGCTCCGAGCACCGTCCACAGCACCGGCATCCCGAGCGCGGCGGCGAACGCGTACGCGAAGTCCTCGAGCGGCGCGCCCCACAGGTAGACGCCGAGGATCTTGTCCGGGTGGTAGACGTACAGGTCGGCGGCGATCATCAGCGTGTCGAACACGAGGGTGAGCACGCACATCACGACGGCCGTCCACACGAGCGGCCCGGGTCGCAGCCGGCGCAGCACGCGCCACGACACCGCGACGAGCACCGCGAGGACGACGACGTTGAGCACGAGGTTCGTCACGCGTCGCCCTCCGCCCGGCTCCGTCGCGCGGCGAGCACGCGCTCCGCGCCGCGCCAGCCCAGCAGCGCGGTGTAGCACAGGAGCGTCAGGAAGACCGCCTCCTCGACGGGGAGGTCGGGCGCGAGCAGGAGCCCCGTCATCCACGGGCTCTCCCCGCGCGCGAAGATCCCGAGCGCGAGGCCCGCGACGTCCCACGCGAGGAACCCGACGACGCCGAGGCCGACCGTGAGCGCGGCACGGCGCCGGTCCGCCCAGAACGCGAGGCGGAAGCGCCGGTCGAGCACGGCGAGGCCGCCGAGCGAGACCGCGAGCGCGCCGAGGTAGACCAGACCCGTCACCGGCGGACCTCGACCGGTCGCGCACCCGACGGCCGGATCCGCTCGGGCCGACGGCTCGCCGCGAGGTAGCCGGGGCGCAACGGCGTCGGCAGCGGGCGTGCCGACGTCTCGCCGAGCAGGCGCTTCGCGACGAGCTCGGCGCTGATGAGGCACATCGGCAGTCCCACGCCCGGGATGCTCCCACCCCCGGCGTGGTAGAGCCCGTCGACACGGCGGGCCGCCGTGCCGGGCCGCCACAGAGCCGACTGCCGGAGGGTGTGCTCCATGCCGAGCGCGCCGCCGCGCCACGACGAGAGCTCGGTCGCGAAGTGGGCGGGCCCGAGCACGCGCCGCGTGACGACCCGACCCGGGAGGTCCTCGATCCCGGCCCAGCGCCCGACCTGCGCGAGGTAGCGGTCCGCGAGCGCGTCGAGCGCGCGGCGCGACGCGGCGTCGGCGCCGAGCGTCGGGTCGGCGGGGAACGGGACGAGGAGGAAGAGGTTCTCGTGCCCGGGCGGGGCCGCGGGCGCGGACGACGACGGCCCGTCGGTCGCGGAGGTGCGCGACACGTAGAGGGAGGCGGGGTCGGGGACGCGCAGCCCCGCGGGGTCGCTGCGCCGGTCGGCGCCGAGCACGGCGTCGAAGTTCGCGGGCCAGTCGCGCGTGAAGAAGAGGGAGTGGTGCGCGAGCTCGGGCAGCGCGCCCCGCACTCCCGCGAGCACGAGCAGGGCCGAGATCCCCGGCCCCTTGTCGTCCCACGCCGCGGCGGGCAGGTCCGCCCACCGCGGGGCGAGGAGCGCGGTCTCCGTGTGGTGCCGGTCGGCGGCCGACACGACGAGGTCCGCCTCGACGAGCTCGCCCGAGGCGAGGTGGACGCCCGTGACGCGCCCGCGCCGTCGGGCACCGGGGGCCACCTCGATCCCGGCGACGTCCGCGCCGGTCCGGAGCTCGGCCCCCTCCGCGCGCGCGAGCCGCGCCACGGCCTCGATCAGCGTGTGCATCCCGCCGCGGGGGTACCGGACGCCGTCGACGAGGTCGAGGTGGCTCATGAGGGAGTACAGCGCGGGCGCGCGGTAGGGCGAGGAGCCGAGGAAGACGGCGTGGTACCCCAGGAGCTGGCGGAGCCGCGGGTCCTCCACCGCGCGCGCGGCACGGTCGGCGAGCGGCTCGCGCAGCAGCGCGGCGAGGCGCGGGAGACGGCGCAGCACCTCCGGCGCGAGCGCGCGGTCGGGCCGCTCGAACGTGGTGTAGAGGAAGTGGTCGAGCGCGAGCCCGTAGGCCTCGCTCGCCGCGGCCGCGTACGCGGCCACGCGGTCGCCGGCCCCGGGCTCGATCGCGTCGAGCCGGGCGCGGTTCACGCCCGGGCTCGCCGAGAGCTCGAACGTGGACGCCGCGCCGCCCGGTGCGTCGGGCTCGAAGAACACGCGGTAGGCCGGGTCGAGCGGCACGAGGTCGAGGTGGTCCTCGACGCGCGCGCCGAGGAGCGCGAAGAAGTGCTCGACCACCTCCGGCATGAAGTACCAGGACGGCCCGGTGTCGAAGCGGAACCCGTCCAGCTCGAGCGTGCCGGCTCGGCCGCCCAGGTCCGCGTGGCGCTCCAGCAGCGTGACGGCCGCGCCCCCGCGCGCGAGCAGCGCCGCGGTGGCGAGCCCGGAGATCCCGCCTCCGACCACGACGACGCGCGGTGCCCTCACGCGAGCACCTTCCGCGGGCGCGCGGGTCGGCCCGACGCCATCTGCCCGAGGAGCTGGCCGCCCGCCGCCCGCGCGGCCAGCGCGACCTTCACGGTGTCGGGGACGCGCACGCGCGCCCGCAGGATGTCCTCGGGCGGCGTCGCCGCGAGCCGGGCGAGCAGCCGCTCGTACACGGCGACGGTCGCGGCGACCGCGACGCGGGGTCGCACCGGGAGCCCCGGGAGCGCCGCCCGCGCCGCCGCGAGGTCCCCCTCGACCTCCCGGCAGAACGCCTCGACGTCGCGACGGCGCAACCGGCCCGGGACGACGCCGGGCAGGTAGGCGCGCCCGAGCTCGTCGTGGTCGGTGCGCAGGTCGCGCAGGAAGTTGATCTTCTGGAACGCGGCGCCGAGCGCACGTGCCCCGCGGACGAGGACCGGGTCCGCGACCCGCAGGGGCTCCCCGGGGCGACGGCGCGCGTTGAGGAAGACCGCGAGGCACATGAGGCCGACGACCTCCGCCGAGCCGTACACGTACCGCTCGTAGCTCTCGCGGTCGTGCACGCGCACCGTGAGGTCGGTGCGCATCGACGCGAAGAAGGGGTCGACCTCGCCGTGGCCGATGCCGCACCGGCGGGCGGTCAGGGCGAACGAGTGCACGACGAGGTTCGTCGACCACCCGCGATCGAGCGCCTTCGCCGTCTCCGCCTCCAGCTCGTCGAGGAGGTCGGCCGCACCGTCGCCGCGGCGCGTGTCCACGACCTCGTCGGCGATGCGGACGAGTCCGTAGACGGCGTCGATCCCGTCGCGCGTCGGGACGTCGAGCAGGCGCGCGCCCAGCCCGAACGAGGTCGAGTAGGACGCGAGCACGACCCGGCTCGTGCGCGCGGCGGTCAGGTCGTACAGCCGTGCCGGGTCGTTCTGGTCGCCCACGTCCTCGTCCCGTCTCCCGTCGCCGGGGCACCTCCCCGGACATTCCTCAGCATGCTGAGGAATGTAGGGTCGCACGGGACGCGCAGACTCACACCTCGGGAGCGCCCTCCGCCCCGTCGTGCGCCGCGACCTCGATGCGCCGCGGGCCCGCCTGCCAGGCCTCCCACGCCGACGCGATGATCTCGGGCAGCCCGTTCGTCGCCGTCCAGCCGAAGAGCTCGTTGATCCGGCGCGGGTCGCCGACGAGCTGCGGCGGGTCGCCCGCGCGCCGCGGCAGGATCTCCGGCGTGACGTCGAGCCCGCTCACGCGCCCGATCTCGTCGATGACCTCGCGCACCGACGACCCCTGCCCCGTCCCGACGTTGAACACGTCGAAGGGGCGCTCCGCGACGTCGAGGTACCCGAGCGCCGCGAGGTGCGCGTGCGCGAGGTCCAGGACGTGGATGTAGTCACGGATGCACGTGCCGTCCGGCGTCGGGTAGTCGTCGCCGAAGATCTTGGGCTGCTCGCCGCGCTCCAGGCGGTCGAGCACCATGGGGACGAGGTTGAGCACGGCGGGGTCGCCGAGGTCGGGCCAGCCGGCGCCGGCGACGTTGAAGTAGCGCAGCGCGACGAACCGCAGGCCCCAGGCGCGGCCGGCCGCGCGACCCAGCCACTCGCCGACGAGCTTGGTCTCGCCGTAGGGGTTGATCGGCTCGGCGTGCAGCTTCTCCTCGACGAGCGAGACCGAGGGCATCCCGTACGTCGCCGCCGAGGACGAGAACACGAGGCGGTCGACGCCGGCCGCCTGCATCGCGGTCACGAGGTTCGTGAACCCGCCGACGTTCTGCTGGTAGTACCAGGCCGGCTTCTCGACCGACTCCCCCACCTGCTTGCGCGCCGCGAAGTGGATCACCGCGCGGACGTCGTGCTCGGTGAGGGCGCGCGTCAGCACGTCCACCGCCTCCGGGGACGCGACGTCGACCTCGACGAGCGTCGCGTCGCCGACACGGTCCGCGCGACCGGTGCTGAGGTCGTCGACCACGACCACCTTCTCGCCGCGCTCCTGCAGGAGGCGCACCACGTGCGCGCCGATGTACCCGGCTCCGCCGGTCACGAGGATCGTCATGGCACCCACCCTAGTGGGGCCGCCCCGCTCCCCCCGCCGAGCTGCCGGACCCGTGGTGGCCGCCGCCCTACGCGTGGCCGTGGGCCTCGCGGTCGCGCAGGGCCGCCGTCTCGAGCTGGAACGTCGAGTGCTCGACGGAGACCGGGAAGTGGTGCGCGACGCACGCACGGACGCGCTCCGTGATCTCGAGCGCGTGACCGTCCCGGAAGCACGCGGCGTCGACGACGACGTGCGCGGAGATGGTCGGCAGCCCCGTCGCGACGGTCGACGCGTGGAGGTCGTGCACGTCCTCGACGTGGTCGAGCGAGAGGATGTGCGCCCGGACGTCGTCGAGGTCCAGCCCCTCCGGCGTGAACTCCATGAGCACGGCCGTCGCCTCGCGCAGGAGGCGGAAGGCGCGCGGGACGATGAGCAGCGCGATGAAGAGCCCGGCGATCGCGTCGGCCTGCTGGTACCCGGTCGTCGCGATGACGACGGCGGCCACGATCACCCCGACCGACCCCAGGGCGTCGTTGACGACCTCCAGGAACGCCGCGCGCAGGTTGAGGTTGGCGCGGCGCCCGGACGCGAGGACGGCGATCGCGACGACGTTGCCGACGAGGCCGACGATCCCGAAGACCAGCAGCTCGGACGAGGGGACCTCCGGCGGCGAGAACAGCCGTCGGACGCCCTCGACGACGGCGTACGCGCCGACCGCGAGGAGGAGCGCCGCCTGCGCGAGGGCGGCGAGCACCTCGACGCGGCGGAATCCCCAGGTCCGGCGCTTGGTCGCGGGCCGCAGCACGAGCGACGCCGCGACGAGCGCCACGGCCAGCCCCGTCGCGTCGGTGAGCATGTGCGCCGTGTCCGTGAGGAGCGCGAGGCTCCCCGTGAGGACCGCGCCGACGGCCTGCGCGACGAGGATCGTCGCGGTGATCCCGAAGGCGACCGCGAGCCGCGCGCGGTGGTCGGGCGCGGCACCCCCCGCGCCGTGGTCGTGTCCGGCTCCCATGAACCCTCCATTCATCGTCAGTTACCGATGATATCGGTGATCGACGATGAATACCAGACCGGCTGCGCCGTGAGGCGCGTCACCGCGCGGGGTCAGGGAGCGAGCGCGACGTGCTCCGCGTCGGCGAGCAGGTGCGCCACCTCGGGCCGCACGAGCCGGTACCAGGACGAGCGCCCCTCGCGGCGGACCGCCACGACCCCGACGTCGCGCAGGGTGGTCAGGTGCGCGGAGACCGTGGACTGCGCGAGCCCCAGCTCGCGCGTGAGGTCGACGACGCGCCGCTCCGCGCCGGTGAGCAGGTGCACGATGGCGAGCCGGCTCGGGTCCGCGAGCGCGTGGAGCAGGCGCGCGACCGCCTCGTGGTCGTGCGCGCCGTCGTGCCGGGGGTCGCTCGCGGCGCTCGTCGTCACCAGCCGATCGTAGCGATCGGCGCCCCCGCGCCGTGCGACCTCAGTCCCAGCCGAGCTCGTGCAGGCGGTCGTCGTCGATGCCGAAGTGGTGCGCGATCTCGTGGACGACCGTCACCGCGACCTCCTCCACCACGTCCTCGCGCGTCTCGCAGATCGCGAGGGTGGGGTTGCGGAAGATCGTGATGCGGTCGGGCAGCGCCCCCGCCGCCCACATGTGGTCCCGCTCGGTGAGGGGGACGCCCTCGTAGAGCCCGAGGAGGTCGGGGTCGTCGGCGGGCGCGTCGTCCTCGACGAGCACCACCACGTTGTCCATCTGCGCCGCGAGGTCCTCGGGGACGAGGTCCAGCCCGTCGCGCACGGCGTCCTCGAACTCGGCCCGCGTCATCTCCACCACGCGACCATCCTCCCCCGTCGCGGGCACCGCCCGTGGCGTCGTCCCGCTGCACCGTCCCGCGGCACCGTCCGCGGGCAGGCCCGGCCGAGGAGGCGACCACGGGTCGACCACGACCCGACCAGGAGGTCACGGTCCCGCCGCTGTACACTGGCGCACGTTCCTGAGCCCCCATCGTCTAGCGGCCTAGGACCCCGCCCTTTCACGGCGGTAGCACGGGTTCGAATCCCGTTGGGGGTACGCGAGATCGCGCCGGGACCGGTGGCCACCAGCGGATTTACGGATCGGCTCATCGGTACGGTACGATCCTCTCGGTTCGAAAGCGGGCCACCACACCACCAGGTTCACTGGTGAAAACCACCGGGTCCCCTGGTGTTAAGGTGTGTCTCGCGAAGAACAGCAAGGCCCTGTAGCGCAGTTGGTTAGCGCGCCGCCCTGTCACGGCGGAGGTCGCGGGTTCAAGTCCCGTCAGGGTCGCGTGAGGCGAAGAGCCCGGTCGGCATCGGCCGGCCGGGCTCTTCCCCCATGGCTCTGTAGCTCAGTTGGTAGAGCGTTCGACTGAAAATCGAAAGGTCACCGGATCGACGCCGGTCGGAGCCACCGAAGAGACCCCCGCCCGGGATCCGGGCGGGGGTCTTTCTCGTCGCGGCGGCGGTGCCGTCCGGCCCTCCCTCTCCGGCACCTCCCAGGCCCGCGGGGAGTTGCGCACCGCCCCGGGTGCCGGTTGAGTGGTGGGGTCACCTGCGGAAAGGCGGAGAGATGAGCGACTGGATCGACGGGCGCATCCCGCCCGAGGAGCAGAAGCCGACGGTCGGGCAGCTCGTCGAGCGGCTGTCCGAGCAGGCGACCCGCCTCGTCCGGTCCGAGATCGCGCTCGCGAAGGCCGAGCTCACGACGAAGGCCAAGCACGCCGGCATCGGCATCGGCCTGCTCGTCGTGGGCGGGGTGCTCGTCCTCTACGGGCTGGGCTTCCTCTTCCACTCCGCCATGGAGGGGCTCGCGACCGTGATGCCGCTGTGGCTCGCCGCGCTGATCGTCGGCCTGGCCCTCGTGCTCGTCGCCGGTACGCTCGCGTTCGTCGGCGTCAAGCAGCTCCAGCGCGGCGTCCCGCCGACCCCGACCGGGGCGGTCGACAGCATCAAGGAAGACGTCGCGACGATCAAGGAAGGACTGCGCCCGTGAGCGGAACCGACGGGGCCCCGGTGCCCCCGCTGTCCCAGTCCCAGCTCGAGGACGAGATCGCGCGCACGCGCGCCGAGCTCGCGGGGACGATCGACGAGCTCACGACCCGCCTGGACCCGCGCGTCCAGGCGAAGGCGGCGGCCCAGCAGGCGAAGCAGGCGGCCTCGGACACGGGCGCGTTCCTCACCGGTGGCGGGTTGCCGGAGGAGGACCCCGACCGGTCGCGCAACGTCAAGCTGCTGCTGGGTGCCGTCGTCGCGGGTGTCGCGCTCGTCGCCGCGGCGGTCCTGCGGCGGCGCTCCTAGAGCGCCTCCCGTACACCCCTCTGGCCGAGCCGCCGCACGTGCCGTCCGTCGCGCCGGCCGTGCCGGCGGCTCGGCGCGAGGACGGCTCAGGACTTGTCGGTGCCCTCCGCGGGCTCGCTGGCGGCCCCGAGCAGCGCCCGGACCTCGGACTCGCGGTAGCGGCGGTGCCCCCCGAGCGTGCGGATCGACGAGAGCTTGCCCGCCTTTGCCCATCGGGTGACCGTCTTGGGATCGACGCGGAACAGGCTGGCGACCTCGGCGGGCGTGAGCAGAACCTCGGACTCTCCGTGCATGGACATCACGACACCTCCTCCTGGTACGCGCTGGTCCGGCAGATACCCCGGATCACGACGACAGCACGACGCCAGTACCCTCCATTGTCGCAGCATGCGGATTTCGGGCGACTTGACGGACGGGTGAATTAGGCCGCCTATGGTCGTATCGGCCGGATAGACGCTCGTGCGGCTTACGGGGCGTGCTCCCCGTGCCCTGCCCGGCCTCGCCTGAGGCGGGCCCGCTCCCCCGCTCGTGGAGAGTGTGTGACGGTAGGCACGTCCGCGGTCCGTCACGGCCTTCTGAGTGGATGGAATAGGCCCCGAGCATGTACCGTTGGACCCTGAACAGACGAAACTACACCCCGGGGCCGCACGTCTGAGCACGTAGCCGCCCCGCTTCTACGTTGAGGGGGTCGGAGCCATGGGCCGCGGCCGTCAGAAGGCAAAGCAGACCAAGGTCGCTCGCGCGCTGAAGTACTACAGCCCCGAGACGAACTACAGTGCGCTCGAGCAAGAGCTCACCGGTCACAGCCACACGGATGTCGTGACGGACTCGCGCTTCGGCGCCGAGTCGTCGGACGACCTCGAGCGCTACGACCAGCGCTACAACGACTGGTCCGACGACCGCTGACGGTCGTCGACCTCCTTTGATCGCCGCGGTCTTCCGCGGAAGCGTCTCGACCTCGACTGCGCCGTCGCCTGCCCCCCGGTAGGCGACGGCGCGGTCGTTCGTGATCTGTGCACCCTGGCGCACCGGCCCACCGCGCCTCGTTCGCCCGAGGCCTCCGCCGGGCCCCGTTGGCCCCGAGGCCTCGGCACCCATGACCGCCGCCGCACCCTGACGTCGTCGTGCCCGCCGCGAGAGCGGCCTCCCCCGAGCGGATCGGCAGGAGCCCACCCGCCCGGGGGCACCGTCGGTCAGGCGCGGTAGTCGCCGACGAGCCGCACGGCGCCCGCCTGGACGCCCTTGGTACCCGCGACGAGGTCGCCGTCCGCGACGTCCCGGGCCGCCGCCGGGTCGAAGGCCTCGACCGAGCCGAGCACCCACGCGGGGACGCCGAGCGCGGCGCAGCGAGCGAGCGCGGCGTCGACGCCGTCCGCGCCGACCACCGCGACCATGCCGACGCCGAGGTTGAGCGTGTTCTCGAGATCGCCGCGCGGGACGCCGCCCAGCTCGCGCACGAGCCGGAAGACCGGCGGGACGTCCCAGCTCGCGCGGTCCACGACCCCGACGAGCCCGGCGGGCAGGACGCGCGCGAGGTTCGCGGCGAGCCCGCCGCCCGTGACGTGCGTGAACGCGTGGACCTGCGCGGCGTCGTCGGCGGCCAGCGCGAGGCAGTCGCTCGCGTAGACGCGCGTCGGCTCCAGGAGCTCCTCGCCGACCGTGCGCCCGAGCTCGTCGACGTGCCGCTCGAGGCCCCAGCCCGCGTGCTTGAGCACGGCACGCACGAGCGAGTAGCCGTTCGAGTGCAGGCCCGACGAGGCCATGGCGACGAGCACGTCGCCCTCGCGCACCCGCTCGGGGCCGAGCAGCCGGTCGGCCTCGACGACGCCCGTCGCCGCGCCGGCGACGTCGTACTCGTCCGCGCCGAGAAGACCCGGGTGCTCGGCGGTCTCGCCGCCCACGAGCGCGGTGCCCGCGACCTCGCAGGCCGCCGCGATGCCGCGGACGATGCCCGCGATGCGCTCGGGCACGACCTTGCCGCACGCGATGTAGTCCGTCATGAACAGCGGCTTGGCGCCGACCACGACGATGTCGTCGACGACCATGCCGACGAGGTCGAACCCGATCGTGTCGTGGACGTCGAGCGCCTGGGCGATCGCGACCTTGGTGCCCACGCCGTCGGTCGACGTCGCGAGCAGGGGGCGGCGGTACGTCGCGACCTCGGAGAAGTCGTAGAGCCCCGCGAAGCCGCCGACGCCGCCGAGGACCTGCGGCCCGTGGGTCCGGCGCACCGCGTCCTTCATGAGCTCGACGGCCTTGTCACCGGCCTCGGTGTCGACGCCCGCGGCGGCGTAGGTGAGGCCCGTCTGGGGCGAGTCGGCAGTCACGGTGTCGGCTCCAAGGAGGTCGTGCGGCGCACGCGCCGGTGGTGCGGGTGCTGGGGTCTCGGGTTCGGGCGCAGGGGTGGTCTCACGGGTGCTGCAGCGCGCCAGCACCGCCGGCGGTCACCGACAGGCTGCGCAGCCCGTCCTCGGGCGCGCCGAGCGGGAGCTCGGCCTGCTCGAGAAGGTGCTTGCCGAGCTGGTCGTCCGGCGGCAGCTCGATGGGGTACTTCCCCGTGAAGCACGCCGTGCAGAGCTGCGACGACGGCTGCTCGGTCGCCGCGATCATCCCCTCGGTCGAGATGTAGCCCAGGCTGTCGGCGCCGAGCGACTGCCCGATCTCGTCCGGCGAGAGGCCGTTCGCGATGAGCTCGGCGCGGGACGCGAAGTCGATGCCGTAGAAGCACGGCCACTTCACGGGCGGGGAGCTGATGCGCACGTGCACCTCGGCCGCGCCGGCCTCGCGCAGCATGCGGATGAGCGCGCGCTGCGTGTTGCCGCGCACGATCGAGTCGTCGACGACGACGAGGCGCTTGCCCCGGATGACGTCGCGCAGCGGGTTGAGCTTGAGCCGGATGCCGAGCTGGCGCAGCGTGTCGGACGGCTGGATGAACGTGCGTCCCACGTAGGCGTTCTTGGTCAGGCCCTGGCCGAACGGGATGCCGGACTCGGCGGCGTAGCCGACCGCCGCGGGCGTGCCGGACTCGGGGACCGGGATGACGAGGTCGGCCTCGACGGAGTGCTCGCGCGCGAGCTGGCGGCCCATCTCGACGCGGGCGGCGTGCACCGAGCGGCCGTTGATCGAGGTGTCCGGGCGCGCGAGGTAGACGTACTCGAAGACGCAGCCCGCACGCTCGGCCGGCGCGAAGCGCTGCGAGCGCAGGCCGTCCGCGTCGATCGCGATGAGCTCGCCCGGCTCGACCTCGCGCACGAACGACGCGCCGACGATGTCGAGCGCCGGCGTCTCGCTCGCGACGACCCAGCCCCGCTCGAGACGGCCGAGGACGAGCGGGCGCACGCCCTGCGGGTCGCGCGCGGCGTAGAGGGTGCGCTCGTCCATGAAGACGAGCGAGAACGCACCGCGCAGCCGCGGGAGCACCTCGAGCGCCGTGGCCTCGAGCGTGTGGTCGGCGTCCCCGGCGAGGAGCGCGGTGACGAGCGCGGTGTCCGTGGTGTTGCCGCGCGCGAGCTCGCCGCGGCGCTGGCTGCCGTAGCGCTCCGCGACGAGGTTGACGAGCTCGGCCGAGTTGGTGAGGTTGCCGTTGTGCCCGAGCGCGACGGTCCCGGACGCGGTGGCGCCGAGCGTCGGCTGGGCGTTCTCCCACGTCACGCCACCGGTGGTCGAGTACCGGCAGTGCCCGACGGCGATGTGCCCCGTCAGGGCGTTGAGGGCCGTCTCGTCGAACACCTGGGAGACGAGTCCCATGTCCTTGTAGACCAGGATCTGCTCACCGTTGCTGGTGGCGATGCCGGCCGACTCCTGGCCTCGGTGCTGCAGCGCGTACAGCCCGAAGTAGGCGAGCTTGGCGACCTCTTCGCCGGGCGCCCAGACACCGAAGACGCCGCAGGCGTCCTGGGGGCCTTTCTCGCCGGGCATGAGGTCGTGGTTGAGAAGTCCATCTCCGCGGGGGGCCACGTACCTCAGTGTCCCACAGCAGGCGCGTCGGGACCGAAGCGCGAGGTCATGCGGACGACCTGGGCGGCGCAGGCCGCGCGGCGACGCACGGACCGTCGTTCACGGTGGCGTTACGTCGTCCCACCTGTCGGGCAGGGGTTTCGCTGCGTGGGAACGGCGCGCTTGAATCTCGACTTACTCGACCGCGGCAGTCGAGTATCACACCGGCCGTGCTGGCCGTGCCGCTCGGTCACCTGATCGACCACCCGCTCGACCTCCTGCTCGACCACCCGCTCCCGGTCTCCCGGGACCCCGACGAAGGACGACACCATGCGACGCCTCCGGACGACGATCACCCTCGCGGCTGCCGCGGCAGCCACCGCCCTGGTCCTCACCGCCTGCGCGCCGACCGCCGTCGACGGGTCGGGCGGCGGCGACGCGAGCGGCGACGGGAGCTCCGACGTCGAGCCCACGACGCTCTCCCTCGTCGGATTCGCCGTCCCGAAGGCGGGCAACGACGCCGCGCAGGAGCTGTGGGGCCAGACCGAGGACGGCCAGGGCGTCACGTGGGAGACGTCGTACGGCGCCTCCGGCGACCAGAGCCGCGCCGTCGCCGACGGGCTGAAGGCCGACTACGTGCACTTCTCGCTCGAGGGCGACGTGACGCGCCTCGTCGACGCGGGCCTCGTGGCGGACGACTGGAACGCGGGCGAGAACAAGGGCATCGTCAGCCAGTCGGTCGTCGTGCTGGTGGTCCGCGAGGGCAACCCGAAGAACATCCAGAGCTGGGAGGACATCGTCCAGCCCGGCGTCGAGATCGTGACCCCGAACCCCGGCTCGTCGGGCTCGGCGCGCTGGAACATCCTCGCCGGCTGGGGCAGCGTCATCGCGAACGGCGGCTCCGAGGAGGACGCGACGGAGTACCTGCGGAAGTTCTTCACCAACGCCGTCGCGCTCCCGGGCAGCGGCCGCGACGCGACGACCGCCTTCACGTCCGGGACCGGCGACGTCCTCCTCTCCTACGAGAACGAGGCGATCCTCGCGCGGCAGAACGGCGAGACGTTCGACTACGTGGTCCCCGACCAGACGCTCCTCATCGAGAACCCGGCCGCGGTGACGGTCGACGCCGACCCCAAGGCGCAGAGCTACCTCGACTTCGTCCTCACGCCGGAGGGCCAGGAGGCGTTCGCGCACGTGGGCTTCCGGCCCCTGACCGGCGACGACGTCGACTTCGAGGTCGAGGGCGCGAACGACCCGAGCGACCCGTTCCCGGCCGTCCCGACGCTCCTCACCATCGCCGACGACTTCGGCGGGTGGTCGGCCACGAACGACAAGTTCTTCGGCGACGAGGGCCTCGTGACGAAGATCCAGGCCGAGACCGGGAAGCAGTGACCCGTGGCCTCGACCCTCGCTGAACGACCGGGCCGGGCGGCGCGCGAGCGCCGCCCGGCTCCGGCCGCGCCGCCGTCGCGCCGGGTCCGCCGGGCACGTCGGACGCCCAACGGCCCCTACCGCCTGACCGCGGCCTCGGGGCTCGGCCTCGGCGTCGCGCTCGTGTGGTTCTCGGCGCTCGCCCTCGTGCCGCTGATCGCGGTGCTCGTCGAGACGTCCGCCGGCGGGTGGCCCGCGTTCGTCGCCGCGATCACCCAGCCGCAGACGGCGGCGGCGCTCACGCTCACGGTCACGCAGGCGCTCGCCGTGACTGCCGTGAACGTGGTCATGGGCACGCTCATCGCCTGGGTCCTCGTGCGCGACCGGTTCCCCGGCAAGCGGCTCCTCGAGGTGCTCATCGACATCCCGTTCGCGCTCCCCACGATCGTCGCCGGACTCGTGCTGCTCGCGCTGTACGGGCCGTCGGGGCCGGTGGGGATCGACGTCGCGAACACGCGCGCCGCCGTCTTCCTCGCGTTCCTCTTCGTCACCCTGCCCTTCGTGGTGCGCAGCGTGCAGCCCGTGCTCGCCGAGCTCGACCGCGACGTCGAGGAGGCCGCCGCGTCCCTCGGCGCGACGCGGTCCACGACGTTCCGCCGCGTCGTCCTCCCCGCGCTCGCGCCCGCGATCACCGCGGGAGCGGCGCTGTCGTTCGCGCGCGCGATCAGCGAGTACGGCGCGCTCGTGCTGCTCTCCGGCAACCTGCCGATGCGCACCGAGGTCGGCTCCGTGCGGATCCTGGCCTACCTGGAGAACGGCCAGCCCGAGCAGGCCGCGGCCGTGGCCTCGGTGCTCCTGCTCGTGTCCCTCCTCGTCATCGCGACGATCCAGCTCCTCCAGCGAAGGGTGGCCCGCCGTGGATAGCTCCCCCTGGGTACGGCGCACGCTGCGCGCCGTCGTGGTCGTCTACCTGGTGCTGCTCGTCGGGTGGCCCGTCTCGCTCGTCGTGCGGGGCGCGTTAGCGGACGGCCTCGAGACGTTCCAGCGCGCGCTCGCCGACCCGTCCGTCGTCTTCGCCCTCCAGCTCACCGCCGCCGTCGCGGTGCAGGTCGTGCTGATCAACACGGTCTTCGGCGTCGGGATCTCGATGCTCATCGTGCGGTACGACTTCCCCGGCAAGGCCCTCCTCAACGCCCTGCTCGACCTCCCGCTGTCGGTCTCCCCCATCGTCGTCGGGCTCTCGCTCGTCCTCGTGTACGGCAAGAACGGCTGGTTCGGCGGAGCGCTCGAGGACGCCGGGCTCCAGGTGATCTTCGCGCCGCCGGGCATCGTCCTCGCGACGGCGTTCGTGTGCCTCCCGCTCGTCATCCGGGAGGTCGTACCCGTCCTCACGGAGCTCGGCACGGACGAGGAGCTCGCCGCGACGAGCCTCGGGGCGAGCTGGTTCCAGACCTTCCGGCGCATCACCCTGCCCGCGATCAAGTGGGCGGTCGTCTACGGCGTCGTGCTCACGCTCGCCCGGGCGCTCGGCGAGTTCGGTGCCGTCAAGGTCGTGTCCGGCAACTTCGAGGGCCGCACCCAGACCTCCACGCTCCTCGTCGAGCAGCGCTACCAGGACTTCGAGCAGGGCACGGCCTACGCGGTCGCCTTCCTGCTCGCGTCGGTGTCCGTCGCGTGCATCGTCGCGGTGACCTTCCTCCGTTCCGACGACGCCGCCGGCACCCGCACCCGCCGCACCGCCCCCCGAACCGCCGCCCCCACGGAGGCCGACGCATGAGCATCGAGATCCGCAACGTCCGCAAGACCTTCGGCGACTTCGTCGCGCTCGACGACGTCTCCGTCTCCGTGCCGACCGGTCGCCTCACCGCGCTGCTCGGCCCGAGCGGCGGGGGCAAGTCCACGCTCCTGCGCGTCGTCGCCGGCCTCGAGGTCCCCGACTCCGGCGAGATCGAGATCGAGGGTCGCGACGCCACGAACCTCCCGGCCCGACGACGCAACGTGGGCTTCGTCTTCCAGCACTACGCGGCGTTCAAGCACCTGAGCGTCGCGCGGAACGTCGCGTTCGGGCTCGAGATCCGCCGCACCCCGAAGGCCGAGATCGCCGAGCGCGTCGACGAGCTCCTGCGCCTCGTGCACCTGGAGAGCTTCGCGCACCGCCTGCCCTCGCAGCTCTCGGGCGGACAGCGACAGCGCATGGCGCTCGCGCGCGCCCTCGCGATCCGGCCGAGCGTGCTGCTGCTCGACGAGCCGTTCGGCGCGCTCGACGCCAAGGTCCGCAAGGAGCTCCGCGACTGGCTGCGCCGCCTGCACGACGAGATCCCCGTGACCACGGTGTTCGTCACGCACGACCAGGAGGAGGCGCTGGAGGTCGCGGACGAGATCGTCGTCGTCAACGAGGGCCGCATCGAGCAGGTCGGCACGCCCGACGACCTCTACGACCGCCCCGCGAACGACTTCGTCATGGGCTTCCTCGGGCCGGTGACCCGGCTCGGCGGCGTCCTCGTGCGCCCGCACGACGTCCACGTCGAGGTGCTGGGCGACGGCACGCCGGACGGCAGCGCCGACGACGCCGCGCCCTCCCGCCCCGGCGGCCCCGTGCCGGGCGTCGTGACCCGCACGACGCGCGTCGGCTTCGAGGTGCGTGCCGAGGTGGCGACCGCGGACGAGGTGGTGTCCGTCGTCGTGACCCGCGCGGAGGCCCGGACGCTGGGTCTCGCGCCGGGGGTCGCCGTGCGGCTCGCCCCGGCTGAGGGCGCGCCGACGTCCGCCGCTCCCCGGCCGGTCGGCGCGCCGGTCCCCGGCTGACCCGGCACCGCCGCGACGGGGCTGTCCCGACCACGGGGCACCGCTCGCTATCCTGCCCGCGTGCCTCCCTCCCGCGTCGACCGCTCCCCCCGAGGCCGTGGCGACCGGGGCCGCGACGACCGGCCGCGGCACCGCCGCGAGCGGGCGGCCTACCGGTTCGTGGAGGTCCGCGCCGCCGCGGGCCCGGCCCGGCTCGATGCCCTCACGGCGGGCGGCGGGGCGTTCCTCGTCGGCGTGGTCCTCGGTTTCCTCGTCCTCCTCGGTCTCGCGCTCGTCGGCGGTGAGCTCGTCCCCGACGTGCGGTACGAGGTCGACGAGGTCCTGCGCTCGACGACGGGCTGGTGGATCCTGACCCTCGCGGTCGCCGTGCCGGTCTTCGTGCCGGTGCACGCCGCGGCGACGCTCGCGGTCACCCGCGCCCTGCTGGGCGAGGGCCGCCCCCGCACCGACGTCCCGCCGCACTCGGTGCGCAAGCGCGTGGCGGAGTCGAGCCCGGCGGGCGCGCTGGCCGGACTCGCCTGGACGTACCTCGTGCTCGCGCTCCTCGCCGGGGCGGTCGGGCTCTTCGCGATGGACCGTGACGACGCGGAGCGCACGCCGACCGTCGCGGTCTCCGCGGTCGTCGGGGTGGTGGCCGCGGCCGGCCTGCTGCTCCTGCCCGGGCTGCGCGCGCGCTGGTCCGCCTGGCAGGACGTCGTGCGGACGACGTGGGGACCGAACGAGGTCCGCTACGCCGAGGAGGCCGAGCGGCGGCGGCGCGCAGCGCTCGGGCCGCCGGCCCCCGCGCGCCCCGACGGGCGGGTCGCGCGCCGGAACGACCGGGCGGCCGCGGTGCTGGGCGGCGCCGGCATGGTCGGCTTCGTCCTGTTCCTGATCGGTCTGTGGATGCGGCACCCGGGCAAGTTCAGCCCGGACCGGCACTTCGGACCGGTGGGCGAGGTGTCGATCGACGTCCTCGTCGGCGTGGGCGGCACGCTGGTCGGGGCGACGCTCCTCCTCGGCGCGACGTGGCTCCTGCTCCCGGTGTCACGACAGGGACGCCAGCGCCGTGCGGGGCTCGCCCTCCTGCGCTCCCCGGAGCCGTCCGCGCCGCCCGCCGACGACGTCGTCCGGGAGCTCCTGTCCCCCTGGTCGGCGTCCACGACGGTCGCCCTCGTGCTCCTGGCCGGTTCCGGGATGCTCGTGCCCTCCGTCCTGGCCGGTCTGGCGGGCAGCGGCGTCGCGCTCCTGGTCGACGGGGTGCCGGTCGCCGCCACGGCGGCGGCCCTGGCCGCCGCGACCCTCGCGGCGCTGTGCGTCGTGGTGGTCGGTGTGACCAGGGCCGCGCGATACCGCGCCCTGGTGCGCGAGCGCTGGCACGTGGGCGACGACGGACCCGGCTGACGCCGAGCCGGCGTCAGCTCCGGCGAGGTCGCTCAGCGACGCCCGCGCAGGCTCCGCCGGTCCGCGAGGACCGCCCACAGGCCGGCGACGGCCGCGCCGAGCGCGGCGCACGTGACGACGATGACGGTGAAGTAGACGCCCGGCTTGAAGACCGGGGCGGCGGCCGGCGACTGCAGCCAGGCGCCGCCGATCCCGAGGCCGAGCACCGTGCCCAGCACCACGCCGACGGTGAAGAACGCCCCGTAGCGCGGCGCGCGGCGGACCGTCGCCGGATCCACGACGGTTTCGATCTCGACCTCGTCCGCCGCCTCGGTCGCGTCCTCGGCCTCGGCCTCGCGCTCGGCGCGGCCCGTCCCGGCCGCACCCGCGGGCACGGCGCCGTCGGCACCTGCGGACGCCAGGGGCGCCGACGGCGCTGCGTCGGGCTCCACGTCGGGCGCTGTGCCGCGCACCGCGTCGGGTGCCGCCGACCCGTCGGGGGCGTCGGCGTCGGGCACGGGGGACTGCTCGGGGCTCACGACCACGACCCTACCCGCGGTTGCTGAGAGCCCCGTGCGCCCGCGCACGGGCGGGCGGGCTCGGACGTCTCGCCCGCCGGGCCCGGACGCACCGCGACCCGGGCCCGTCGGACGGGACCCGGGTCGCGGGACGCGGTGCCGCCTCGTCGGCGGCGCCGCACGGCGTCAGCGAACCGTCAGCCGCAGGTCTGGCCCTCGAACGGGACCTCGTACTCCTGCGTCACGCCGTCCAGCGTGGCGGTGAAGGTCACCGTCCCGCCCTCGACCGACGTGGCCCGGGTGTTGAACGACTGGTACGCGTTCTTGCCCGGCTGGAGGTTCGGGAACCGCTTGGACCCGTAGGGCGTCTCGACGACGACCTCGACCGGGACGTCCTCGCCGTTGGTCGCCCGGACCGCGACGTGGACGAACTTCCCCATGCAGCGGGCAGAGGCCTCGACGTTCTCGAGCACCACGGTCGGGGCCGCGGCCTCGACCGTGACCGGGATCCGGGCGGTCGTGCCGCTCGGCGACGCGACGACCCACAGGTCGTACTCCCCCGCCGCGGCGTCGGCCGGGACCGTCGCCGTCAGCGTGGCCGCCCCGCCCGTCACCGCGGCGGTACCCGCCGGGGTGCCCGGGTTCGCCGGGTCGAACGTGGCGTCCGCCGCGACGAGGTAGCCGTCCACCGAGGTGTTCAGCGGGGAGCCGAGCGAGGTGAGGTCGAGATGCGAGAGGGCCACGCTCACGTCGTCGCCTGCGGTCACCGTGCCGGGCAGCTCGTCGACCACCACGCGCGAGCGGTCGAACGACGGCGACACCGGCGAGCTGTCCTTCAGGTAGGCGATCCACGCGTCCCGGTCGACCAGACCGGAGTCGCGCGGGTCCGTGCCCTCGGTGAACACCCGGAAGTTGTCGCCGCCGGTGGCGAGGAACGAGAACGTCGCCACGCGGTACTGGCCCGCGAGGTCGATCGGCTCGCCGTTGATCGTCACGGACGAGACGTTGCTCCCGGGCGTCGCGAGCGGGTCGGCGGTGCTCGCCGTCCACGACACGTTGTCCGAGAGCCCCAGGGCGAGGTACGGACGCGAGGGACGCGTGCCGTCCAGGTTCGTCTGCCACTGCTGCTCGAGCATCTCGACGACCTGCTCGCCCGTGAGGGTCACGGTCCACAGGTTGTTGACGAACGGGAGCACCGCGTTGGCCTCGGCATAGGTGATGACGCCGTCGCCGTCGTGGAAGAGCTCGCTGCGGAGCCCGCCCGGGTTGACGACGCCGATGTCCGCACCGCCGCGCGCGGGGTCGGACAGCGTCGCGAGGAGCGAGTCGGCGACGAGGTTGCCGAGCGTCGACTCCGACGCGCGGTCGTCACGACCGGACGTCGGGTTCGGGCCGGGGCCCACGTACGTCCCGCCGGGACCCGTGTACGAGCCGCCCGCGAACGCGGTCGTGATGTCCGCGGTGACCTCGCCGATCGGCTGCGCGCCGATGATCTCGGCCTGCTGGAGCGCCGCGTCGACGATCGTCTTGACCGCCGCGACGCGCGGGTACGTCGCGACGAGCGTCGCGTCGTCCGTCGTCGTGCGCGCGACGTTCTGCGCCGTGTACGCCGTGACCTCGTGGGTCGCGGTGTCCACGGTGAGCGACACGTGCCCGATGAACTCGCCGTAGTTGCCGGTCTGGACGATCGGGCGGGTCTTGCCCGGGGCGCCCGGGACGGGCGCGTCCCACGCGTACTGCTTGTGGGTGTGGCCCGTGAAGATCGCCGCGACCCGCGCGTCGGTCTCGTTGACGATGTCCGCGAAGGCGCCGCCCGCGGCGACCTCCTCCTCGAGCGTCGCGCCGTCGGGCGTGCCCGCGGACGCGCCCTCGTGGACGAGACCCACGACCACGTCGGCCTCGCCGTTCGCCGGGTCACCGTCCTGGAGCTGGGCGGTGACGCGGTTGAGCGCCTCGACCGGGTCCCCGAAGTCGAGGTCCGCGATGCCGGACGGCGTGACGAGCGTCGGGGTCTCCTCCGTCACGACGCCCACGAACCCGACGTCGAGCCCGTCGATCTCGACGACCTGGTACTCCGGCAGCGCCGGGTTCGTCGTGCCCTTGTCGTACACGTTCGCGCCCAGGTAGGCCCAGTCGGCCTCGTCGCTGACACGGCCCGTGAGGTCCGCGAAGCCCTGGTCGAACTCGTGGTTGCCCACGGCGGAGGCCGCGAGGTCGAGCGCGTTCAGCACGTCGATCGTCGGCTGGTCCTGCTGGAGCGCCGACGCGAACAGCGACGCGCCGATGTTGTCGCCCGCCGAGACGAAGGCCGTCCCGTCGGGGTTCGCGGCGCGCAGCTGCTCGATCGTGCCCGCGAACTTCACGGTGTTGGCGTCGATCCGACCGTGGAAGTCGTTGATCGCCAGCAGGTCGAGCTGCGTCGTGCCCGGCGCGGCGTCGCCGAGCTGGAGGCCGACGAGCACCGGGTCGTGGTCGGACGACCGGAACGGCGTCGTGTCGTAGAGGATCGACGCGTTGTAGTTGTACCGGCTGTACTCGTTGGCGATCGGCTCGACCGAGTTGATGTTCCACACGTCCGTGCCGGTGACGGCGCTGGCCGCGCCCGCCGAGGCGAACACGTGGTCGAGCGAGCCGACGTACCCGTCGAACAGGTACGTGTGCTCGCCGGTCGTCTCGCCGAGGTCCGTGTAGCCCGCGTCCTTGAGGACCTCGAGCGGGTCCTCCTGCGAGTACGAGTTGAAGTCGCCCGCGAGCAGGATCGTGTCCGTGCCCGCGTCCGCCGCGACGTCCTCGGCGAAGCCGACGAGCGCCGTCGCCTGCGCGACGCGCGACGCGTTGAACGAGCCCTGACCGTCGCCCGAGTCCTCGTCGCCGGGCAGCACGGGCGTGCCGGAGCCCTTCGACTTGAAGTGGTTCGCGACGACGAGCACGTCGTCGCTCGCGGCGTCGTCGCCCTCGGAGATCCCGCCGACCGGCTGGAACACCTGCGCGAGCGGCTCGCGCGCGTTGACGAACGCCGCGTCGTCGAGCAGGATCCGCGACTCCCCGACCGGCTCGGCCGCGTCCACCTGGTAGATGTACGCGAGCCGGATCACGTCCTCGTCGTCCGGCAGCGCGGCCGGCGACGGCACGAACGCCCACTCGTCGGCGCCCGCGGCGTCGTTGAGCGCGTCGACGAGGTCGGACAGCGCCTGGTCGCGGTCCTTGCCGAACGGCGTCGAGTTCTCGATCTCCATGAGCGCGACGACGTCGGCGTCGAGCGCGTCGATCGCCGCGACGATCTTGGTCTCCTGGCGCTCGAGGTTCTCCGCGTTCGCGGCGCCCCGGGCGTCGCAGCCACGGTTGACCGTGATGGGGTTGCCCGCGCGGTCCGTGTAGTAGGTGCAGCCCGTGAGCTGGTCGCCCGTCGTCGTGAAGTAGTTGAGCACGTTGAACGTCGCGACCGACAGGTCGCCCCCGACCTCGGCCGGGGCCTCCTCGCGCGTGTTCGCGAACGTGGCCGGCTGCACGGTGGCGGCGTTCCCGCCGTCACCGGCGGTGAGCTGCGTCAGCGGCTGGAACGTCCACGCGTCGAACCGGTAGTCGAGGATGACGGGCGTCGTGAAGGACACGCCCGCGCCGACGCGCGCCGGCGCCCCGCCCGTGAGGTACGGGAGCGGGATGCCCTTGTTCGCCGTGTTGTTGAAGTTGGTCGTCGCCCCGTCGTCGAGCACGACGGCCCGCGCCGCGCGGTCCGCGACGGCGGCCGCGGCCTCCGCGCTGCCCGGGCGCCCGGCCGACGTCGGCTGGACGAACGGGTCCGTGCCCGCGGCGAGCAGGAACGAGCCGTAGAAGTTCGTGTCGTAGTTGTCCGCGACGACGTAGTCGCCCGCGGGCTGCACGAGCATGCCCTCGAGCACCTCGCGCGCCGCGTCGGTCGCGGGGAACGCGACGTTCGCGGGCTTGACCGCCTCGGCCGCCTCGTCGAGGACCGTCCAGCCGCCCGCGGCGGGCGTGATCTGGGTCAGCGTGAAGTACTCGGACACCGCGCCCGTGACCTCGACGTGGTCGCCGACCTGCACGGCCGCGGCACCGGCCTTGGAGTAGACGAAGATCGCGTCCGACGCCGTGTGCGACGCGTCGAGGTCGCCGCCCGTGCCCTCGGTCTGCAGGTAGAAGCCGTCGTAGCCGCCGGTGGGGTAGGTGGCGGTGACGACGCCGCGCGTCGTGACGGTCTGGCCGACGAGCGGGCTCGCCGCGCCCGTCCCCTGGATCTCCGCGATCGGGACGACCTCGCCCGGCTCGGGGCCGGGGCCGCCGCCGTCGTCGCCGCTGTTCTGCGGGGTGACGGTGCTGGAGAGCGTGAAGTCCTTGCTGTTGTCGTCGGTGTCCGCGAAGCCGGTCCGGTTGATCGACGCGGGCACGTTGTTGGCCGACGGCGCGGGGCTCACGGCGGTCTCGAACGTGTTCGACGTCCCGTACCCGACGAGGTCCACGACGTTCGCGGCGCCCGCGGCGTTCCCCGCGGGCAGCGTGACCGCCGACGTGGAGCGCACGAGGGCGAGGGTGCCCGTCGTGCCCGACGGGTTGAGGCCCCCGGTCGCGTCCGGCGTCGGCAGGGCCGCACCGTTCGAGCCGTTGGAGCCGCCCTGCACGAGGAAGTAGCCCCCGGGCGCGACCGTCCCCGTCAGCGGCGTGACGCCGGTGAAGGCGCCCGTCCCCGTCGCCGAGCGGTACTGGAGCGACATGCCGGAGAGGTCGATCGCCGCCTGCGTGGGGTTGTACAGCTCGACGAACTTGTGGGTGTAGGGGGCGTTGGCGCTGCCGCCGCTCAGGTAGGCCTCGTTGATGACGAGGCCCGACCCGTCGGGCGCCGCGCTCGCGGCGGTGGCCGCGGCGACGGACAGCGGTGCGGCGAGCGCCACGGTCAACGTGCCCGCCACCACCCTCCGTCGCCGCAGGTGCTGGTGGTCGGTCACGCTGACTCCTTCATCTCGTGCGGACGGCCGGGCAGCAGTCGCGCGTCCATCGATCGAGTCCACGACTCGGGACGGGTCGACGCCCTGCCTCCGCAGGACATCGCACCCCACCTGGATGAACGGGCGGTTGCTGCCACGTCACCGCCGCGAGAACGTCGCCGCACGTCGTCGTGCTGCGAGCGCCCGCGCGGACGGCGGCCGATCATCATCGGACGCTAGCCCTCCACGTCCCGCGCCGCCAGACCTGGAGCCGAGAACGTTACGCAGCAGTAACACGCGCCGCCGGGCAGCGCGACGTGCTCAGCGCGGGCGGGCCGCCTGGAGCGGCAGGAGCCACGAGATGTCGGACCGCTCGCCGGAGGCGCGGACGCGCCCGTCGGCGACCGCGTCGGCCCACGCGACCGCGCCGGTCACCAGGCCGAGCCACGTCTGCGGGTCCGTCTCCACGACGTTGGGCGGCGTCCCCCGGGTGTGCCGGGGGCCCTCGACCGCCTGGACCGCGCCGGCCGGGGGGACCCGCACCTCCACGGTGTGCCCGGGCGCGACGTCCGCGAGCTCCTCGAGCGTGAACCGCACCGCGGTCGTCACGGCCGTGCGGTCGGCGGGGTCGGCGCGCCACGCCGCCAGAGCGAGGCGGCCGGCGGCGGGGTCGGTGCGTCGTCGGGCAGGCACGAGGCCAGCCTAGGACGGCGCGCGCGTCCTCAGCCGACGGTGAACCGGACCCGACGCTCGGCCACCGACGCCTCGCGCAGCGTCGCGCGCACCGGGTCGCCGAGCGGGAGGTCCGCACCCTCGACCGGAGCCCGGACCGCGGGGTCGGAGAGGACGACCTGCCCGCGCCGCGCACCCGCCGCGTCGCCGCCCTCCCGCTCGACGCGCCGCCCGCGCTCCCGGTCGTCCTCGACGTCGACGACGACGCCGTCGAACTGCTCCCCCTCGCGCCCGCTGAGCAGCGCCGCCTCGACGACGTCCACGATCGCGCGCTCGTACGAGCCCGCGCGCTGGCCCGTCCGCGCCATCGTGCGGGGCAGGCCGGGCAGCGCGTCGAGCACCCAGCGCGGCACGTCCTCGCCCGCGCACAGGGCGAGGCAGACCTCCGTGCCGTAGCGGTCCACGAGCCGGCGCAGCGGCGCCGTGACGTGGGCGTACTCCGCGCCGATCGCGGCGTGCGCGGCGTCGTCGGGCACCCCGGGCTCCTGCCCCGTCCCTCCGAACGCCTCGTACGACGCGCCGCGGAAGAGCGACGTCGCCTCGTTGAGGAAGGCCGCGTGGCGCGGCACGCGCGAGTCGAGGGTCGGCACGAGGTCGGCGTACGCCGTCTCGCGGGGCCAGTCGATGCCGAGCGCGCGCGCCGTGCGGCGCAGGCGCGCGAGGTCGCGCGGGTCGGCCTCGGGCAGCGCCCGGAAGACGCCGACCCCGCCCGCGCGCATGAGGCGCGCCGCCGCGATCCCCGTGAGCAGCGAGATCTGGGCGTTCCAGCCCTCCGCCGGGAGGGTCGAGCGGAACTCGAGGCCGAACGACCCGTCGTCGCGCGTGACGATCTCCTGCTCCGGGACCTCGAGCGACACTCCCCCGCGCTCCCGCTCGAGCGCGAGCCGCAGCTCGCCCACCTCGCGGAGCAGCAGGAGCGCGGCACCCACCGCGTCCTCGGCCCCGCCCGCGTCGATCGCGGCCTGGGCCTCGTCGTAGGTGAGGCGTCGCGTCGACCGCACGACGGCGCGGCGCACCGTCGCGTCGAGGATCTCGCCGCGCGCGTCGAGCACGACGCGCCACGCCGCCGCGGGGCGCTCCTGGTCCGGCAGGAGGCTCGCCGCGCCCTCGGAGAGCACGGCGGGGTGGAGCGGGGTGCGGCCGTCGGGCGCGTAGAGCGTCGTCCCGCGCTCGTGCACCTCGGCGTCGATCGCCCCGCCCGGCGCGACGAACGCGCCGACGTCGGCGATGGCGTAGTGCACGACGAACACCGCACCCGCGGGACCCGCCGGGTCGTCCCCCGCGCGCTCGAGGTGGAGCGCCTGGTCGAGGTCCATCGACCCGGGCGGGTCGATCGTCACGAACGGGACGTCGCGCAGGTCGACGCGGCCGTCGCCGAGGACGGCGCCGCCGTCCCGGACTACCGCCTCCGCCTCGGCGAGCACCTCGACGGGGAACGACTCCGGGACCTCCATCTCACGGCGCAGCGCCGCGAGCGCGTCGGTCACCGTGGCGACCGGGTCCACGGGGGGCATCGGGGCGGGGGGCTCGGCGGGGCGCACCAGGCGCAGCTGACGGGCGGGCACGAGCCCGACCCTACCCACCCGCGACTTGGCCGTCTCCCGCCCGATCGCCTACGGGGCCGTCACGACCTCCGGGTCGGAGACGACGGCGCGCGCAGGAGGGCGCGCGGGCCAGGGCGTCCGACAGACCTGGCCCGCGCGGCGGGTACGCGTCACCACCGACGCGTACGGCTGGAGGCGGCACCCGCCGCCCGGATCGAGCGGGCGACGGGTGCGCCGGTCTCACATCCCGCGCGTCCCGAACCGGTCGCGCGTGGCGTCGTCGCCCGAGCCCGCCGCGGCCGCCGCGAGCTCGCGGCGCACCTCCTCACGGAGCTTCCCGTGGTTCCGAGGTTCCGGCGCCGCGCCGAGGAGCAGCTTGGTGTAGTCGTGCTGCGGGTCGAGGATCACCTGGTCCGACGGCCCGCGCTCGACGACGTTCCCCCGGAACATCACGAGGATCTCGTCGCTGAAGTGCCGTGCGGTCGCAAGGTCGTGCGTGATGTAGAGGACCCCCAGGTTCTCCTCGCGCTGCAGCCGCGCGAGCAGGTTGAGCACCCCGAGCCGGATCGACACGTCGAGCATCGACACCGGCTCGTCCGCCACGAGGAACCGTGCACCCGGCGCGAGGGCCCGGGCGATCGCGACGCGCTGGCGCTGCCCGCCCGACATCTCGTGCGGCTGCTTGGCCGCGAACACCGGCGCCGGGGTGAGGTTCACGCGCTCCAGGAGCTCGTGGACCCGCGCGTCGATCGCCTGACGCCCGCGGGCGACCTTGTGCAGGCGCAGCGGCCGCTCGAGGTGGTGGGCCACCGTGTGGAACGGGTTGAGCGAGGCGAACGGGTCCTGGAACACCATCTGCACGTCGTGCCGGTAGGCGTCGAGCCCGCGTCCGCGGGTCGCGGACGGCGTGCCGTCCAGCAGGATCTCGCCCGACGTCGGCGTCTCGAGCTGGGCGATCATGCGCGCCACCGTCGACTTGCCCGAGCCGGACTCGCCGACGACCGCGATCGTCTTGCCGGGCTCCAGCGTGAACGACACGTCGTTCACCGCTCGCAGGCGCGTGCGGCGCAGCCCCTTGCGGATCGAGAAGTCCTTGACCAGGTTGCGGACCTCGAGGGTGCTCATGCGTGCGGTCCTTCCTGGTTCTCGCCGGTGCCCTCGCCCGTGCGGACGAACGAGCCACGGTCGCCCGTGAGGCTCGGGAACGAGCCCAGCAGGCGCCGCGTGTAGGGGTGCTGGGCGTCCTCGAAGATCGACTCCGCCGTGTCGATCTCGACGATCTCGCCGCGCAGCATCACCGCGATGCGGTCGCTGATCTCCAGCAGGAGCGGGAGGTCGTGCGTGATGAAGACGACGGCGAACCCGAGCTGCTCGCGCAGCCGCATGATCTCCCGCAGGATCCCGCGCTGGACGACGACGTCGAGCGCCGTCGTCGGTTCGTCCATGATCATGACCTGCGGGTTGAGCGCGAGCGCCATCGCGATCATGACGCGCTGCCGCATGCCGCCCGAGAGCTCGTGCGCGTAGCTGTCGAGACGCAGCGGGTCGACGCCCACGAGCTCGAGGAGCTCGGCGGAACGGGTCGCCCGCTCCTTGCGCGCCATCTCCGGCCGGTGGGTCTTGAGCACGTCCCCGAGCTGGTCGCGCACGCTGATGACGGGGTTGAGCGAGTTCATCGCGCCCTGGAACACCATCGAGACCTTGTCCCAACGGAACGCGCGCAACGCGTCCCCCGAGAGCGCGACGACGTCGACGTCGTCGCCGCCCTGGTCGTGGAACGTCACCGACCCGGACGTGAGGAGGGCCGGGGGCTTGAGGAGGCGGTTGAGCCCGTAGGCGAGCGTGGTCTTGCCGCAGCCCGACTCCCCGGCGAGACCGAGGATCTCGCCACGGTGCAGCGTGAGCGACACGTCCTTCACGGCATGGACGACCGGCTCGACCTCGTAGTCGATCGAGACGTTCCGCGCGGTGAGCACCGGCTCCTTGCCGACGAGGTAGGCGGTGTGGCGCTCGCTGGTGAGCGGCTCGGCGGCCGTGGTCGTGGCGGTCATGCGCCCACCGTCTCCTTCGCGTCGTCGGTGTCGGTGTCCGTGCCGTCAGGGTCGCTGTCGGTGCCGCCGGCGGTGTCCGGTCCGGTGCCGGCGGGGTCCGCGTCCACGGCGAGGCCGGCCTTGCGGGCCTTGCGCACGCTCTTCACGGCCGCCGGCCCCAGGCGCAGGCGGGGGTTGATGATCTCGTCCAGGCTGAAGTTGATGAGCGCGAGCCCGCAGCCGAAGAGGGCGATGAGCAGGCCGGGCGGGACGAACCACCACCACATGCCGAGGCTCAGCGCGTTGTTGGCGCTCGCCTGGTTGAGGATCGTGCCCCACGTGATCGAGCCGGAGGGTCCCAGCCCGAGGAACGAGAGCCCCGCCTCCGCGAGGATCGCGAGCAGCACCGCGCCGAGGAACTGGGCCGTGAGGAGCGGCAGGAGGTTGGGGAAGATCTCCACGAGGATGATCCGCGGTGTCTTCTCCCCCGCGACGCGTGCCGCGGACACGTAGTCGCGGGCACGCAGCGACTTCGCCTGCATCCGGAGCACGATCGCCGCTCCCGGCCACGCCGTCAGCCCGAGGATCACCGCGACGATGAGGAGCGAGCGCGTCTGCAGGTACGCCGAGATGACGATGATCAGCGGCAGGCCCGGGATGACGAGCATGATGTTCGTGACGAGCGAGAGGGCCTCGTCGGTGAACCGCCCGCGGTACCCCGCGACGATGCCGAACACGATCGACAGCACGAGCGCGATCGCGCCGGCGACGAGGCCGACCATGAGCGAGCCCTGCCCGCCGTACGCCACCTGGGCGAAGATGTCGTTGCCGATGTGGTTGGTGCCGAGCAGGTGCTCGGCGCTCGGCGGCAGGAACCGCGCGTTCGCCGTCGAGCGCGGGTCCTGCGTGAAGAACGGCGCGACGAACGTGAACAGCAGGATGCCGGCCACGAGGACGATCCCCGCGGTGAGCTTGCCGGACCGGCGCGGGAGCATCGCGCGCAGGCCACGGCGGGCGGGCGCGGCAGGGGCGTCCTGGTCGAGCGCCGCGGGGACGTCCCGCACGTCCGGGACGATCCCCTCGGTCGTCGTCGCCGGCGCGAGGCCGTCGGCGACGACCGTGGCCACGGGTGCCGCGTCGGCGGCGGGGGTCACGATCTCCGTGTCGCGGGTGTTGTCAGACATTGGCGCGCGCCCTCGGGTCGATGAATCCGTAGATGATGTCCATGAGGAAGTTCGCGGCGAGCACGGCGAGCGTGATGACGAGGAACGTGCCCTGCATGAGCGCGAAGTCGCTCGCCTGGACCGCGTTGAACAGGAGCTTGCCCAGGCCCGGGTAGCTGAAGACCTGCTCCATGACGACCGACCCGGCCACGACGAACCCGAGCGCGACGCCGAACCCGGCGAACGACGGGAGCGCGGCGTTGCGGGTCGCGTAGGTGATCGCCACGCGCATGCGGCGCAGGCCCTTGGCCTCGGCCGTCGTGACGTAGTCCTCGGACAGCGTGGACACCATCATGTTGCGCATCCCGAGCAGCCAGCCCCCCACCGACGAGAGCACGATCGTCAGCGCGGGCAGGAACCCGTGGTAGATCACGCTGCCGACGAACGCCCACGACCACTCCGGTCCGTTGTCGAAGCCGAAGATGTCGTAGCTGCCGATCCGCGGGAACCATCCGGTCGAGACCGAGAAGACCGAGACGAGGATGAGGGCGAGCCAGAAGTAGGGCACCGCCTGGAGCAGGGTCGACGCGGGGATGATGCTGTCCACCCACGTGCCGCGCTTCCAGCCGGCCCACGCCCCCAGCCCGACACCCAGGACGAACGAGATGATCGTCGCGAGTCCCACGAGCCCGACCGTCCAGGGGAGGGCCTGGCCGATCAGCTCGGTGACGGGCTGGGGGTAGTACGTGATGGAGATCCCGAGATCTCCCTGGAACAGGCGCCCCCAGTAGTCCACGTACTGGTCCCACAGGGAGGCGTCGCCGTCCGCGCCGAAGAGGAGGTCGATGCTGTTCTGCATCTGGGGCGTCAGCTCGCCGCCCTTGCGCAGGAACTTGTCGATGAAGATCTGCTTGGGGTCACCAGGCATGAGCTTCGGGATGAGGAAGTTCAGCGAGACCGCTGCCCAGAGGGTGATCACGTAGAACGTGATCCGTCGTGCGTAGTACCTCATGATGCGTGCCCCTCGTTCCCCGTTCCTCCTCCTCGGCGCGGTCGCATCAGCTCGCCGGCTCGAGCTTCGAGAGCACGACGCCCAGCGAGACCGTGCTCCACGACGGCGGGAAGGCGTAGAGGTCGTCCTCGGTCGGCCAGCCCGTGAAGTCCTTCGTGTCCATGAACGTCTGCGAGGCGTTCACGACCACCGGGATGTAGGGCAGGTCACGGACGATCTCCTCCTGGATGATCGCGTACTGCTCCTGCTTCGCGGCCTCGTCGTTCGTCGAGGCGGCCGCCTCGACCGCGGCGTCGACCGTGGGGTTGGTGTAGCGCACGTAGTTGAAGAGGCCGGACTCCATGACCTCGCCGACCGGACGCGTGTAGTCCGTCGTCATCCACTGGCGGTAGATGCTGAACGGGTCGTCCAGCGACGGGCCCGTGATGCCCCCGACCATGAGCTGGTAGGTGCCCGCGACGCGCGCGTCCGACATCTCCTGCTGCGTGATCTTGTTGTGGACGATCGAGATGCCGGCGGCCTTCGCCTGCTCGACGAGCAGGTCGCCGACCGCGTTGTAGTCGTTCCAGCCGTCGACCGTGATGAGGGTCATCTCGACCTTCTGGCCGTCCTTCTCGTAGATGCCGTCCGCGCCCTTGGTGTAGCCGGCGTCCTCGAGGACCTTCGACGCGGCCGCGGCGTCGGCCGACTGCGGGCTCTCCGCCTCGACGTCGGGCGAGATCCAGCGGTCGTCGCGGCCGAGCAGCGCGAACGTCGGGGACGCGGTCGCGGCGAGGCCGGCGAACGCCTTCTCGTTGATCTCGGTGCGGTCCATGGCGAGGTTGATCGCCTGGCGCACCGCGACGTCGGTCTGCGGGCCGGTGCAGCCGAGGTCGACCGACACGCACGTGTAGATCGTCGTCGGGTCCTGCGGCGTGTTGATCATGCTCAGGCGCCCGTCCGCGGTGATGCGGTCGGGGTCGGCCACGAACATGGCCGTCCAGTCGACCTTGCCCGTCGTCATGAGGTCCTCGGCGCTCTGGTTCTGGTCGATGCCGAGGTAGCGGACCTTCTTGACCTTGGGCGCGCCGGCCCAGTAGTCCTCGTTCGCGACGACCGTGTAGGCCGCCTCGGTGACCGCGTCGGCCTTGTACGGACCGGTGCCGACCGGGTTCTCGTTGGCGAACGTCACGAGGTCGTCGACCTCGGACCAGATGTGCTCCGGCACGACGAGCGACGTACCGAGAAGCTGGACCTCGGACGTGAACTGCGGGGAGTCGAACGTCCACTTCACGGTGTACGGGTCGACGGCCTCGACCGAGACGACGAAGTCGCGCTTGGCGGCCTCGTTGGTGTGCGAGAACACGACGTCGTCGGCGTCGAAGTCCTCGCCGTCGGTCCACTTGACGCCCTCGCGGAGCTTCACCGTGAGCTCGGTGCCGTCCTCGGACCACTCGAAGGACTCGCCGAGACGGGGCTCGGGGTCGCTGGCCTGCGCCTTGTTGTAGTAGAAGAGCGGCTCGTAGATCGCGCCGTTGGCCGCGTGCAGCGGGTTCGGCGAGTACGGGTTGAAGTTCGCGACGATCGGCGTCTGCGTACCGGCCCACACGTTGAGCGTGCGCCCACCGTCGGCGGTCTCGTCGCCGTCGCCGTTCCCGGAGCCGGAGCAGCCCGTCGCCATCAGGGTCACGCCGGTCACGAGCGCAACCGCCGTGAGCAGACGCTTGCGCGCCGTGCTTCGAATCATCATCGGTCCTTTCGCGTGGACGACGCGTCGTCGCGTCGTTCGTCGTGGCGCCCGGAGGCGTGTGGCAGGAACACTAACTAATCGATTCCGCGCCGCCCCCTAATACGACAGGAAAGTTACCTAACTGAGACATGAGCCGTCGACGCGCACCTGAGACGACGACGGCCGACCCCCGCGTGGCGGGGGCCGGCCGTCGAGACGCCGTACCGTGGACGGCTCGCGCGCGCCGGAGCGCGGGGGCGAGCGGGGCCGTCAGCGCGTGGCGTCGAGCGCCGCGCGCGCGGCCGCGGCGACCTCCGGGTCCGTGACCTCGTAGCCGGCGTCGCCGCCGCCACCGGGCCCGGCGTCGTCCGCGACGACCCGCTTCGCGGAGAGGTGCACGGCGTCCACGCCGGCGGCCACGAGCGCGCCGACGTCCTGGGGCCGCACGCCCCCACCCGCCATGACCTCGACGCGGCCGCCCAGGGGTCCGCGGGCGTGCACCGACATGGCGCGCAGGCGGTCGACGCCGTCGATGCTGCGAGAGGCGCCGCCCGACGTGAGCACGCGCCGCACGCCGACGCCCGCGAGCGCGTCGAGCGCTGCGAGCGGGTCGGCCACGACGTCGACCGCGCGGTGGAACGTCACCTCGCGGCCGTCGGCGGCCTCGACGAGGGTGCGCACGGCGGCGACGTCCACGACGCCGTCCGGGGTCAGGGCGCCCACCACGACGCCCGCCGCACCCGCCGCGACCGCGGCCCGGACGTCGCGGACCTGCACGTCGAGGTCGGCTGCCGAGAGGACGAACCCTCCCGGGCGCGGACGCACGAGGACGTGCACCTCCACGGGTGCACGTCCTGCGGCGTCGGCGGCCGCCACGACGGCCGCCTCGACGAGACCGGCGCTCGGCGTGAGCCCGCCGGTCGCGCCCAGTCCGACGCACAGCTCGACCCGCCGAGCGCCCACGGACGCGGCCACCCGCACGCCCTCGGGATCCTGCACCGCGAGCTCGAGCACGACGTCACGGCTCGCGCGCACGGCGGGGCCCTCGGGGTCGGTGGTCGTCACTGCGTTCTCCCGTCGTCCGGTCCGACGGCCGTCGCGTCGCGCGGCGTGCGCGACGGCGGCCGTCGGCCAGGGTAGACGACGGTCAGATGACGCCGAGCGCGAGGATCGCGTCGGCGACCTTGGTGAAGCCCGCGATGTTGGCGCCGAGCACGTAGTTGCCGGGCGCGCCGTACTCGTCGGCCGTCTCGACGCACCGGTCGTGGATGCCCGCCATGATCTGCGCGAGCCGCTCCTCCGTGTACTCGAACGACCACGCGTCGCGCGACGCGTTCTGCTGCATCTCGAGCGCCGAGGTCGCGACACCGCCCGCGTTCGCGGCCTTGCCGGGCGCGAACAGCACGCCCGCCTCCTGGAGGAGCGCGACGGCGGAGGGCGTCGTCGGCATGTTGGCGCCCTCGGCGACCGCAACGACGCCGTTCGCGACGAGCTGCTTGGCCGCACCCTCGTCGAGCTCGTTCTGCGTCGCGCACGGCAGCGCGACGTCGCACGGCACGTCCCAGATGGAGCCGTCGGTGACGACGCGCGCCCCGGGCCGACGGGCCGCGTAGTCGGCGACGCGGCCGCGCTCGACCTCCTTGATCTGGCGCAGCAGGTCGAGGTCGACACCCGCCTCGTCGACGACGTAGCCGGAGGAGTCGGAGAAGGCGACGACGTTCGCGCCGAGCTGCTGCGCCTTGGCGGTCGCGTAGATCGCGACGTTGCCCGAGCCCGAGACCACGACGCGCCGGCCGTCGAGGTCCTGCCCGCGCGTCTCGAGCATGCTCTGCGCGAAGAGCACGGTGCCGTAGCCCGTCGCCTCGGTGCGCACGAGCGAACCGCCCCAGGAGATGCCCTTGCCCGTGAGGACGCCGGACTCGTAGCGGTTGGTGATGCGCTTGTACTGCCCGAACAGGTACCCGATCTCACGACCGCCCACGCCGATGTCGCCGGCCGGGACGTCGGTGTTCTCGCCGATGTGCCGGTAGAGCTCGGTCATGAACGACTGGCAGAACCGCATGACCTCGCCGTCGGAGCGGCCGCGGGGGTCGAAGTCCGACCCGCCCTTGCCGCCGCCGATCGGCATGCCCGTGAGCGAGTTCTTGAAGATCTGCTCGAAGCCGAGGAACTTCACGATCCCGAGGTAGACCGACGGGTGGAACCGCAGGCCGCCCTTGTACGGGCCGAGCGCGGAGTTGAACTCGACGCGGAAGCCGCGGTTGATCTGCACGCGGCCCGTGTCGTCCACCCACGGGACCCGGAAGATGATCTGGCGCTCGGGCTCGCACACGCGCTCGAGGACGGCCGCCTCGACGTAGCGCGGGTGCTTGCGCAGCACGGGGCCGAGCGAGTCGAAGACCTCGCGCACGGCCTGGTGGAACTCGGCCTCGCCGGGGTTGCGACGCAGGACCTCGTCGTAGACGGACTGCAGTCGGCTGTCCATGGGCTCTCCTCGTCTGGGCGGACGGAAACTCCTGCTGACGGTACGCCTGTGCCAGAAGTTCCCGTACCGCCGTCTCACTCCCTGCGCATCTCGTCGGGCCTCGCACGGGCCTCGCACCGGCCTCGCACCCGTCGTGCCCGGGCTCCGGCACGGCTCCCCGGGCACGTCGTGGGCCCGTCGTGGGCACGGCCGCAGGTACCCCCGGACGACACAACCGTCCACCCACTGAGAAACCCGACTACTTCGGTGCGGTTTTCGCGGGGCCGTTGCTATACCCGTCCCCAGGTCACGAGCACCAGCGCCAAGCCCCGGCTCGCTGGTCGGCAACCCCCTGTCACGGCGGGGTGCTCCGGGAGATGACCAGGCCGCGCGCGACCGGCCCCGCACCCGCGGGACGGCCGCGCGGCAAGCGTGATCGACGACTACTGCGAGGTACACATGACCCACCGCTCCCCCTCCTCGACGGTCCTCGCCGTCTCCGGCAACCCGCGCCCCGGCTCACGGACGCTGGACGCGGCCGAGACCGTGGCGCACCGTGTCGCGAGCCTCCTCGGCACGACCGACGTCGCGACGATCGACCTCGCGGCCTTCGCCGCCGAGATCCTCGGTCCCGAGCGCCCCGCGGCGGACGCCGCGCGCGACCGGCTGGCCACGGCGACCGTCGCCGTCGTGGCGACGCCGGTCTACAAGGCGTCGTACACCGGGCTCCTCAAGGCGTTCCTCGACCTCTACGGCCCGGACGGGCTCGCGGGCGTCGTCGTCGTGCCGCTCGTCGTGTCGGGCAACCCCGCCCACGCGCTCGTCGGCGAGGTGCACCTGCGGCCCGTGCTCGTCGAGCTCGGCGCCGTCGTCCCGACCCGCTCCCTCACGGTCACCGAGCCACAGCTCGCGGACCTGGGCCCGGTCGTGGACGCGTGGCTCGCCCGCGAGGGCGACACCCTCCGTCGCTCCGCGACGCCCCTCCCCGCGGACGGCCCGGCGCCCGCCGACCACGCCGTCGCCGACGCGTTCGCGGGGGTGGCCCGATGACCGCCGAGCTCACCCACCTGGAGGCCCTCCTGGCGGAGCAGGACGAGCCGCAGCTCTCCCCCGACGAGTACAAGGCCGTGTTCCGCGGCCACCCCGCGGGCGTCGCCGTGATCGCGCTCGAGCACGACGGCCGCCTCGTCGGGTTCACCGCGACGTCGGTCATCTCCGTCTCGGCCGCACCGCCGCTGCTCGCGTTCTCGCTCGCGTCGACGTCGTCGTCGTGGCCCGCCGTGTCGGCGGCACGGACGCTCGCGGTGAGCTTCCTCGCCGACCACCAGGACGACGTCTCGGCGCGCTTCGCCACGAGCGGCATCGACCGGTTCGCCGACGGCGGCTGGTCCCGCCTCGACACCGGGGAACCCGTCATCGACGGGGCCCTCTCGTGGGTCCGGGGCCGCGTGGTACAGCGCACGCCGGTGGGCGACTCCTACCTCGTCTCGCTGCGAGCGCTCGCGTCGAGCGTCGGCACGGGTGCGGGCCCCCGGCGCGACGAGGTGGCCGGCACCCCGTCGCCGCTCGTCTACCACGACCGCACGTACCACCGGATCGGGGACCACTCGGCGCTCTGAGAGCGAACCCAGCAGCCCCTCGCCCGTCCCGTGCCGCCCCTCACGGGCGGACCGGTCACCAGCTCCAGCCGCGCGCGCTCAGCTCGAGCTCCTCGCGGAACCGCTCGTCGTCGCCCGTGCGGAAGCCGGCCCGCAGCGGAGCGTCCTCGACCGAGAGACCCGTGAGCCGGCACGCCTCCCGGAGCAAGGCGTCGTAGGCGCCCTGGACCGCGAGGTAGTGGTGGGCACGGGCGTAGACGTCCGGGTCCGCCTCGATGCGCCGCATCTCCGCCGCGAGCTCGCTCAGCCGCACCTGGAGCGCGAGCGTGGCGAGCGGGTCGGGGGGCGTCGGGCGGCGGCGCAGCAGGTGCGGTCGGCCGGTCGTCCGGTGGCTCGGGGGTCGGCCGGCGCGGCGCAGCACCCACCACACGGCGGCGACCGTGCACGCCGTCGCGCACCAGACCATCAGCAGCCACGACATCGGAGCCGACCTCTGCGCGAGAGACCACAAGACACCTCCAGTCTAGGTCCGCACGCCGCCGCGAGCCATGGGTCGCGCGCACCATCCCCTGGACGACCGCGCCGCCGTACGATGCCGACGACGGCGCGCGACGACGCGGGTCAGGGCGACGAGGGGGCGACCGATGGCGACAGCACGACGGCTGCGGAGGACCGCGTTCCGCGGCCAGCTCTGGGCAGCGCTCGTGCTGCCGCTGTGCCTCGTGGCCGGTGCCGTCGCCGCGGGCGGCGGACTGCTCCTGGCAGGGTTCGTGGTCGCGGCGATCCCGGTCGCCGGCCTGCTCGCGCTCGCTCCCCTGCTAGGGACGTGGGTCGGGCGCATGCGGTCCGCCGACGACGTCCCGCTCCCCTACGCCGTCGTGACCGTCGCGCTGTGGATCGTGGCGATCCCCGTCGGGTTCCTCCTGGCCTTCACCCAGCCGGTGCCGGTGGACGTCCCCGTGCCTGCGGGGTACGCCGCCGCGGAGGCCGCGAGCGCCGTCGTCGCCCCCGCGGTCCTGCTGCTCTGGGTCGCCCAGCTCGTCCTGGCGCTCGTCGGCGTCCGGGCGCGCCGTCCGGGCGCACCCGACAGCGTCGCGCGGACCTCGCCGACGGGGCCGGCAACCGGCTCAGAACGGCACGGCATGGGTGCGTGACGCGGTGCCGCCGGTGCGCGTGGCGGGAGCGGTGAGACCCCGCGCGTCGAGCAGCGGGCGGACGCCCTCCGCGAACCAGTACGCCTCCTCGAGGTGCGGGTAGCCCGAGAGGACGAGCTCGTCGAACCCGGCCGCGCGGTACTCCTCGATCAGGTCGGCGACCTCTTCGTGGCTGCCGACGAGCGCCGTCCCGGCGCCGCCGCGCACGAGCCCGACGCCTGCCCACAGCCCGGGGTGGATCTCGAGGTCCCGCGCGCGCCGGGTGGCCGCGAGGTCACCGCCGCCGTGGAGCGCGACCATGCGCTGCTGCCCGACCGACCCGGACGAGCCCAGGAGCCGCTGGGCGCCCGCGATCTGCTCGGGCGTGAGGTCGTCGAGGAACCGCTGCGCGACGTCCCACGCGTCGGCCGACCGGTCGCGCGTGATGACGTGCAGGCGCACCCCGAAGCGGATCGTGCGTCCCTGCGCGACGGCGAGCTCGCGCACGCGCTCGATCTTCTCGCGCGCCTGCGCGGGCGGCTCGCCCCACGTGAGGTAGACGTCGGCCTGGGCCGCCGCGACGGGCAGCGCGGCCTCCGACGATCCGCCGAAGAAGATCTCGGGGCGCGGGTCCGGCGGCGCGGACGTCCGGGCGTCGGCGATCCGGTAGTGCGTGCCCTCGTACGAGAGCGGCGCCTCCTCCCACACGCCGCGCACGACCTCGAGGAACTCGCGCGTGCGGTCGTACCGCTCGTCGTGCTCGAGCCAGTCGCCGAACCTGCGCATCTCGTTCTCGTCGCCGCCCGTGACGACGTTGAGGAGCAGCCGTCCACCGGACAGGCGCTGGAAGGTCGCGGCCATCTGCGCCGCGAGCGTCGGCGAGACGAGGCCCGGGCGGAACGCGACGAGGAACTTCAGCCGCTCCGTGCTGCGGATCAGCGCGGACGTGACGAGCCACGCGTCCTCGCACCACGTCCCCGTCGGTGTGAGCACGCCCTCGTAGCCGAGGCGGTCGGCAGCGACCGCGACCTGCTCCAGGTAGTCGAGCGACGGCGCGCGGAACCCGGTCGCCCGGCCGGGCGTGTCCTTCGCGTGCGCGCCGTCGACGATCCCGCGTGCGTCGCCCGACGTCGGCAGGAACCAGTGCACGGCGAGCGGGCGGCGGGCGGCCGCCTCGTCGGGCGGGGACGCGGGTGTCGCGGGCTCGGCCGCTGCGTCGGCGCTCATCCCGCGAGCAGGTCCGGCTGCGGGTGGCGGACGCCCTGCACGGCCCCGCGCGGGATGGCCGCTCCGATCGCCGCGACGTCGTCCGGGGTGAGCTCGATCGAGGCGGCCGCGACGTTCTGCTCGAGGTACGCGAGGCGCTTGGTGCCGGGGATCGGGACGATGTCGTCACCTTGGGCGAGGAGCCACGCGAGCGCGAGCTGCGCCGTCGTGACGCCACGCTCGGCGGCGAGCTGCTCGAGCGAGCGGACCAGGCCGCGGTTGTGCTCGAACGCCTCGCCGGCGTAGCGCGCGTGGGAACGGCGCACGTCGTCCTCGGCGAAGCCGTCGGTCGCGTCCACGGTGCCCGTGAGGATGCCGCGGCCCAAGGGCGAGAAGGGCACGAACCCGATGCCGAGCTCGCGCAGCACGGGCAGCACCTCGTCCTCCGGGTCGCGCGTCCACAGGGAGTACTCGCTCTGCACGGCGGTGATCGGGTGCACCGTGTGCGCGCGGCTCACGGTGGCCGCCGAGGGCTCCGAGAGCCCGATCGTCCGGACCTTGCCCGCCACGACGAGCTCGGCGAGCGCCCCGACGGTCTCCTCGATCGGGACCTGCGGGTCGATGCGGTGCAGGTAGTACAGGTCGAGCCGGTCGGTGCCGAGGCGGCGCAGGCTCGCGTCGACCGCCGAGCGCACGTACTCGGGGCGCCCGTCGACCCGGCGGCCGTCGGGGTGGCCGCCCGCGGGCGGGAGCCCGAACTTCGACGCGAGGACGATCTCGTCCCGGTGAGCGCCCAGCACACGACCGATGAGCTCCTCGTTGCGCCCGTGGCCGTAGACGTCGGCGGTGTCGACGAGCGTGACGCCGAGCTCGAGGGCCCGGCGCAGCACGGCCTCCGCCTCGACGGCGTCCGCGGGTCCGTACGCGTCCGTGACGGACATGCCGCCGAACCCGAGGGCGGAGACGGTGAGCGCGGCGTCGCCCGTACCGAGCGTGCGTGCGGTCGGGCGTGCGGGGGCGGGAGCGGCGGGGTGACGGTCGTCGGTCATGCCGCCAGCGGACCACCGCGAGCGCCCCGCGGCAAGAGCGAGGGCCGGTCCTCTCACCTGGCGAGCGAACGTGACGGGTCTCGTCGCGGCGGGTAACGCCGACGTGTCACCGCAGGTCAGGCACGCCTGTCCTTGCTGGCGGGGACGCGGAATGGTGCCTAGTCTGGAATCGTTCAAGAGAACGAGTCACGAGTCGGCACCGACGGAAGCCGGGTGACCGCCGCACGTTCCGGGAGACCCCCGAGAGAGCGAGGAGCACCATGTCCGCACCCACCATCCACCGCGCCACCGCCCGCTTCGAGGCGTCGGAGGCGCTCCGCTCGCACCTCCAGCGCGTGCTCGTCGCGCTCGTCGACCTGCACGTCCAGGGCAAGCAGGCCCACTGGAACGTCACGGGCCGCGGGTTCCGCGACCTGCACCTCCAGCTCGACGACGTCGTGGACGTCGCGCGCGAGCACAGCGACACCGTCGCCGAGCGCATGCGCGCGCTCCAGGTCGTGCCCGACGGCCGCACCGAGACCGTCGCGACCACGACGGACCTCTCCCCGTACCCGGCCGGCCTCGTGTCCGTCGGCGACACGGTCGACGCGATCGTCGAGCGCATCGCCCAGACCGTCGAGGTCGTGCGCGAGGTGCACGACGCCGTCGACGCCGAGGACCCGACGACCGCCGACATCCTGCACGAGATCATCGCCGACCTGGAGAAGCAGGCCTGGTTCCTCTCGTCGGAGAACCGCGAGGCCTGACCGGCCCGGCCCCGCGAGGGAGAGCCGCAGGTCGCGAGGTAGAACCCCTGGTGTTCTACCTCGCGACCTGCGGCTCTACCTCGCGGCGGGGCGGGCGAGCCGTTCGTCGAGCAGGGACGCCGCCCACGCGACGAGCGCCAGTGCCGCGACGGCGGCGCTCACGACGACGAGTCCGTCGCGATGGGCGTCGAGGACGCCCGGGACCGCGCCGTCGGTCCGGCCCACGAACGTGCCCGTCATCGCGGCGATGCAGACCGTCGCGGCGACGCGCTGCACGAGCTGGAGCGCCGCGCCGGCGACGCCGCGCTCCGTGCCGGGGGCACCCTCGAGCGTCAGCGTCTGGTTGGGCGAGATCGTCAGCCCCCCGACGACGCCCGTCAGCACCTGCGACAGGACGAGCACGGCGACCACCGTGGCCGTGGGCGCGACCGCCACCGCGAGCGCCGTGCCGGCGGCGACGAGCGCCTTCGCGCCGACGGCCACGGACACGCCGCGGCGGCCGAACCGGCGGAACAGCCGCCACGAGAGGTTCGCCGCCACGACCGAGGCGATCGCGCCCGGCGTCGTAACCAGGCCTGCCTGGACCGGGCTGAGGCCCGCGCCGTCCTGGAGGAAGAGCATGAGGACGGCGGAGTACCCGAGCGCGGCCCCGAAGCTGAACGCCGCGACGACGCAGCCCAGCATGTAGGTCGGGGAACGCAGGAGGACGGGTGCGAGAACCGGTGTCCGACCGCGCCGTGCGTAGCGCGGCTCCCACACGACGAGCGCCCCGACGGCGGCCACGAGCACCCCGAGCGACAGCGGCAGCACGACGGCTCGCGGCCCCTCGGCGACGAACGGGACGAGCAGCCCGAGCGTCACGAGCGTGACGAGCACCAGCCCGACGGCGTCGAACCCGCCGCCGACGCGGCCACCGCGGGCGCGGCTCGCGGACAGGCCCTCGCCGGCCGGACGGCCTGCTGCCCGGCCCTCCCCGGCACCGCCGTCGCGACCGGGCGCGCCGCGCGGGGTCAGGCCACCCGCTCGCGTCGAGCCGCGACGCAGCACGCGCAGGGCGACGACGGCCACGGCGAGCCCCAGGGGCGCGGCGAGCCCGACGGCGACGCGCCACCCCGCCGCCGGTCCGAGCCCGGACAGGATGCCGCCACCGACGAGCGGGGACAGGACCATGGCGAACGCCCCCGTCGAGGCGTACGCGCCGAGCGCACGTGCGCGGGCCGGCCCGGCGTAGTGGTCCTGGAGCAGCCCGATGACCTGCGGGTTCGCGGTCCCGGCGCCGACGCCCTGGAGCAGTCGCGCGGCGACGAGCACGTCGGCGTCGGACGCCGTCGCGCCGACGAGGCTCCCCGCGGCGAACAAGGCCAGCCCGACGGCCAGGGGTCGGCCGCGCCCGAGCCGGTCGCCGAGGCGGCCCGCCGGGACGAGCGCGAGCCCGAACGTCAGCGAGTACCCGGCGAGGATCCACTGGAGCTGCGCGGTCGTCGCCCCGAGCTCGCTGCGCAGCGCCGGTGCCGCGACGGTGAGGATCGCCGAGTCCAGCAGCGTGACGAACCCGGTCGCGAGGCAGACCCGCAGCACGGCCCGCGACGCCCGACCGTCCATCGTCACCGCCACGGCAAGCCGTCATCCGGATGACCGTTCACCCGAGGTAGCTCGTGACGACGTCGTGCAGCGCGGTGGCGGTGAGCCCGAGCGACTCGACGTCGACGCGCTCGTCGTTCCCGTGGAACAGCGAACGGAACACCCCCGGGTCCCACTGCTCGCTGAGCAGGCCGAACCCGTAGGCCGGCACGCCGCGGCGACGGAAGAAGCGCCCGTCCGTGCCGCCGGTCCCGAGGACCGGCACGACGTCGGCGCCCGCGTGCGCGCGCACTGCGCGCTCGATCGCCGCGTACGCCGCGCCGTCGGTGGGCGACTGCGACGCCTCGCCGAACCAGTCACCCTCGACGTGCACGTGCTCGCGCAGGTCGCCGAGCGCGTCGTCGAGCAGGTCGGCCACGTCCTGCGGGGTCGCGCCCGGGAGGACGCGGATGTCGAGCGTGACCTCCGCGAGCCCGGGGATGACGTTGGGCTTCGACCCGGCGTGCAGCACGGTCGGCGCGACGGTCGTGTGCGTCGTGGCGTGCGCGACGGACGCGAGCGCGCCGAGCGCGGGCAGCGCGTCGTCGATCCGGGCGGGGTCGAGCAGCGCGGCCCGCACGTCGGGCGCGAGGTCGAGCGCGTCGACGTAGCGGCGCCACAGGTGGCCGATGACGACCGGCCCGCGGTGCGCGGTGATCCGCCGCACGGCCTCGGCCGCGAGCACGATCGCGTTGAGCGACCCGTACGGCCCCGACCCGTGCCCCGGACGCCCGACGACGCGCAGCCGGCGCCCGGCGCCGCCCTTCTCCCCGACCGCGATCGTGCGGCTCCCGCGGGACCCCAGCGGGACCCCGCCCGACTCCGTGAGCACCGCGTCGACGTCCACGAGGTCGTACCGGTGCTGGGTGATCCAGTCGACGCCCCACGTGCTGCCGTGCTCCTCGTCGGCGACGACGGCGAGCACGAGGTCGCCGCGCAGCCGTCGCCCGCTCTCCGCGACCGCGCGCGTGACGACCGCGAACGCGGACGTGAGCCCGAGCATGTCGATCGTGCCACGACCCCACACCCAGCCGTCGACGAGCTCGCCGCCGAACGGGTCGCGCGTCCACCCCTCCGGCTCGACGGGCACGACGTCGGTGTGCCCGACGAGCGCGAGCGAGGGCGCCTCCGGGTCCGTGCCGCGCAGGCGCGCGACGAGCGACGTGCGGCCGGGGCGCGGCTCGACCCACTCGACCTCGAGGTCGAGGCCGTCGAGCGCGTCGGCGACGGCGCGCGCGTTGCGCACTTCCTGCCCCGAGCCGACGGTGCCGTCGTTGACGCACGCGTTGCGGATCATCGCCTGGAGCAGCTCGGTGGTGCGGCCCGCGAGCTCGGTGCGCGACGGCGCGGGGGCGGGCTCCGCGAGCACGCGCGGCCCGGGCGTCGCCCTGGTCCCGGGCCGGGCGCCGGGCGCTGTGGGTCGTGCGGTGACGGTCATCGTGCGCTCCCTGCTGTCGTGGACGACGCCCGGGGCGCGTCCTGGAGCGCGCGGCGGCCGGGGATGGCCGCGACGAGCTCGCGCGTGTACTCCTCCTGCGGGTCGAGCAGGATCTGCTCGGCCGGGCCCTGCTCGACGACGCGCCCGCGGTGCATGACGCCGACGTGGTCGGACACCTGCCGCACGACCGCGAGGTCGTGCGAGATGAACAGGTACGCGAGCCCGTGCTCGGCCTGGAGCCGCACGAGCAGCTCGAGGATCTGTGCCTGCACGGACACGTCGAGCGCCGAGACGGGCTCGTCGAGGACGACGAGCGCCGGGTTCAGGGCGAGCGCCCGCGCGATGGCGACGCGCTGGCGCTGCCCGCCCGAGAGCTCGCGCGGTCCCCGGCGGAGCACGTCGGGCGGGAGCGCGACGTCCTCGACGAGCGCACGTGCCCGGTCCGCCCGCTCGGACGGCGACCCGACCCGGTACGCCCGGAGCGGCTCGGTGACGATCTGCTCGACGGTGAACCGCGGGTCGAGCGACGCGTACGGGGACTGGTAGACCACCTGGAAGCCGCGACGCAGCGACCGCAGCCGCTCGCCGCGCGCCGTCGTGATGTCCTCGCCCGCGAACTCCACCGTGCCCGCGGTGGGCCGCTCGAGCCGGAGGGCGAGGCGCGCCGTCGTGCTCTTGCCCGACCCCGACTCCCCCACGAGCGCATACGTCTCGCCGCGCCCGACGGCGAAGCTCACGCCGTCCACGGCGACGAGCGTCCGGTGCGCCGACCCGCGCGGCAGCGTGAACTCCTTGCGCAGGTCCCGCACCGCGAGGACAGGCACGCTCGCGGTGTCCGGGCCGGCGCCGTCGGGCACCGCGGTCCCCTGACCGTCGGCGCGGCTCGCGACCGCGGCGCGGCTCGCGTCGGCGCGCGGCACGACGCCGTCGTCCGGCGCCGTCTCCGGCGTGCCGCCCGCGACGAGGCGCGAGCTCGCGAGGCTCGGCGCCGCGGCGATGAGCTGCTGGGTGTAGGGGTGGCGCGGGTCGTGCAGCACCTGGTCCGCGGTGCCCTCCTCGACGACGACCCCGCGCTCGAGCACGACGATCCGGTCGGCGCGGTCCGCCGCGACGCCGAGGTCGTGCGTGATGAGCAGGACCGCGGTGCCCAGGTCGCGCACGAGGCCGTCGAGGTGGTCGAGGATGCGGCGCTGGACGGTCACGTCGAGCGCGCTCGTGGGCTCGTCCGCGACGACGAGGCGCGGCCGGGCCGCGACGGCGATCGCGATGAGCACGCGCTGGCGCATCCCGCCGGAGAGCTGCGACGGGTACTGCCGTGCGCGGGCCTCCGGGTCGTCGATCCCGGCCTGGCGCAGCAGCTCGACCGCGCGCTCGCGCGCCTCCTTGCGCCGCGCGAGCCCGTGGATGACGAGCACCTCCGCGACCTGGTCGCCCACGCGCGTGACGGGGTTGAGGGACACCGTCGGGTCCTGCGGCACGAGCCCGACGTCGCGGCCGCGCACCTGCTGCCACTCCTTCTCGGAGAGCCGTCCGACGTCGCGCCCACCGAGGCGGATGGTCCCGCCCGTCACCGCTCCCCCGCGCGCGAGCAGGTGCAGGGCCGCGTGCGCCGTCGTGCTCTTGCCCGACCCGGACTCGCCCACGAGCGCGACGACCTCGCCCGCCCCGACCGTGAGGTCGACGCCGCGGACGGCGGCGTACGAGCCGCCGTCGCGCGTGCGGTAGACGACCTCGAGACCGCGGATCTCGAGCGCGGGCGCCTCGCCCGACGTCGGGCCGGGACGCTCCTGGGTGGTCGGCGTCGTGGCGGTCATGCGTCCCCTCCGGTCCGTTCCAGGGCTCGCGCGATGCGGTTCGCCGACAGCACGACGGCGACGATCACGAGGCCCGGCATGGTCGTGAGCCACCACGCGGTGGCCAGGTAGTCGCGCCCGCCCGAGACGAGCGACCCCCACTCGGGCGCGGGCGGCGGCGTCCCGTAGCCGAGGAAGCTCAGCGCCGAGATGGCGAGCACGGCCGTCCCGAGCTCGAGCGCGACGAGCGCGAGCACCGGTCCCGTCGAGTTGGGCAGCACGTGACGCCCGAGCACGCCGTACCAGCGCACCCCCGACGCACGGGCCGCCTCGACGTACACCGACGTCGAGGTGCGCAGGACCTCGGCCCGCATGACGCGCGCGAACGTCGCGACGCTCGTGATGCCGACGGCGATCGCGACCTTGAGCGTCCCGAACCCGAGCGCCGTGATGATCGCGAGCGAGAGCAGGATGCTGGGGATCGCGAGCAGCACGTCGACGAACCGGCCGACGACGTCGTCCACCCACCCGCGCACGAACCCCGCGAGCAGGCCGAGCAGCGACCCGGCGACGAGCCCGACCGCGACCGCGATGACGGTCGCGCTGAGCGACGCCGACGCGCCGTGGACGACGCGCGCGTACACGTCGCGACCCAGGTGGTCGGTGCCGAACAGGTGCGCGCCCGACGGCGGCTGGAGCCGGTCCGCGGGCACGCCCGTCAGCGGGTCGTACGCCGTGAAGAGCTGCGGGACGACCGCCCACGCCGTGACGAGCAGGACGACGAGCACGGCGACGACCAGCCCGGGACGCCGCACGGCGTACCGCACCCCGCGCCGCCACCGGCCCGCCGTGCCCTGGGTCCGCACGCGGCCGTGCCGGAGGATCGCGCGCGCGTCCTCGCGGTCCTCGACCTCGATCTCCTCGGGCGCCCGCGGCTCGGGGACCTCCGGGCTCCCCGGCCGCGCGTCGCCCGACGGCGGGACGTCCGTCCGCGGGACGTCTCGCGTCGGAGCGGTCGCGCGGTCGCTCGCGGTCGTCGGGACCTCGACCGCGTCGCGGAGCACGATGCGCACCCCTGGCCTGGTGCTCATGCGGCCACCGCCTTCTGTCGTGCGTCGATCCGGGGGTCGAGCAGGGGGTAGAGCAGGTCGACCACGAGCGTGACGACCACGAACACGAGCGCGGAGAGCACGACGACCGCTTGCACGACGGGGATGTCCTGCGCGTCCACGGACGTGACCGTGAGTCGCCCGAGGCCCGCGCGCGAGAACACCGTCTCCGTGACGACCGTGCCGCCGAGCAGCCCGCCCACGACGACCCCCAGGACGGTCAGCGCGGGGATCGCGGCGTTGCGCAGCGCGTGGCCGAAGTGCACGCGCGCCCGGCTCGCGCCCTTCGCGCGCGCCGTCTCGACGTACGGCTCACCGAGCGTCCCGCGCAGGCTCCGCGCGAGCACCTGGGCGAGCGCGGCGCTCGCCGGGACGGCGAGCGTGATCGCCGGCAGCACGAGGCTGATCGCGCCCTCGTTGCCGATCGCGGGGAACAGCGGGATCTGGAAGGAGAACCACTGCAGCAGGAGCAGGCCCAGCCAGAACGGCGGCAGGGCGACGCCGAGCGGGGGGAGCGACGCGAGCGCGTGGCGCAGCCAGGCCGCGCGCGGGAACGTGCTCGCGATCGCGATGCCCGCGCCCGCCACGACGGCGAGGACGAGCGCCGCGGCCGTGAGCCGGAGCGTCTCCGGGAGCGCCTGGAGCACGAGCTGCGTCGCGGGCGCCCCGGACGCGTACGACGTCCCGAAGTCGAGGCGCAGCGCGTGCCACAGCGCGTCGGCGTACTGCACGAGCACGGGCCGGTCGAGGCCGTACTGCGCGCGCAGGGCGTCGAGCAGCGCGGGGTCCACCTGGTCCGCCTCGCCCCCGCCGCTCGCCATGAGCGCGGCCGGGTCGCTGGGCAGCAGGTAGAGGACGAAGAACGAGATGGTGAACGCCGCCCAGAGCACGAACAGGCCCTGCCCGGCGCGACGCAGGACGTACCGGCCCATGGTCGGCCTCCTTCCGTGGGGGATGCCCGCCTGCCCGACGCCGCGACGTCGGGCAGGCGGGCCCGGCGGGTCAGCCCTGGGTGACCCAGGCGTCGTAGAAGTCGAGGCGCGACGACGCCTCGAACGTCAGGCCGTGGACCGTGTCGGCGGCCGCGATGGTCGTCGAGAGCTCGTAGACCGGGATCGCGTGCCCCTTCTGCACGAGCAGGCGCGACGCCTCCGTGACGAGCTCCTGGCGCTCGGCCGGGTCGGTCGCCGCGGCCGACGCGTCGAGCAGGTCGTCGACCTCCTCCGCGTCGCGCTGGTTGATGTTGCGCGCATTCGCCGAGAAGATCGTGCGCAGCACGTCCGGGTCGGAGCGCGTGAGGTTGTAGTAGTCGAAGTCGAAGTCGCCGCTCTCCTTGATCGCCTGCGACTCCGCGACGGTCACGTGCTGGAGCTGGAGGTCCACGCCGATCTGCCCGAGCTGCTGCTGGACTAGCTCGAGCGGCTCCGGCACCTGCCAGAACGTCACGGTCGTGGAGAGCTTCTGGCCGTCCTTCTCTCGCACGCCGTCGGCGCCCTCGACCCAGCCCGCGTCGTCGAGGATCTTCTTCGCGCCCTCCGGGTCGTAGGCGAGCTCGTCCGCGACGCTCTCGTAGAGCGGGGTCGAGTGCGACAGGACGCTCGTGGCCGGCTCGTCCTGCGCGCTGAGCACGGTGTCCGCGATCTGCTCGCGGTCGATGCCCTTGAGGATCGCCGTCCGCACGGCCTCGTCGCCCGCGAGCGGGCTCGACTCGTTGGGGAAGAGGTTGAACACGACGCCCGGGTTGGCGCGGTACTCGAGCCAGAACCCGTTCCCGTCGAACTGCGGGAGGTCGACGGTCGAGATCGCGGCCGTGGCGTCGATCTGCCCGGACTGCAGGCTGCCGCTGCGCACGCTCGCCTCGGGGATGACCTTGAACGTCACCGTGTCGAGGTAGGCCTCGCCCTGGTGGTCGTTGGCCTCCGAGCCCCACGCGTAGCCTGCGACCTTCTCGAGCACGATCTCCTGGTCCTGCGTGTAGGACTTGACGGAGAACGGGCCGGAGCCGACGAACTTGCCCGCGCAGCGGTCCTCGACGCTCAGGTCGGCCGACGACGGCGCGAGGAGGCCGAGCGAGAACGTCGAGGTCGCCTGGAGGAACTGGGCGCTCGGCGCCGCGAAGTCGACCGTGAGGGTCTGCGGGTCCGTGACCGTCGTGCCCTCGTAGCCGACGAGGTACTGCGACCCGAGCGACGCCGTCGCGCCGAGCGCGACGATCGCGTCGAAGTTCGTCTTGACCGACTCGGCGTCGATCGGCGTGCCGTCGGCGTAGGTCGCGTCGTCGCGCAGGTGGAACGTGTAGCTCGACGCGTCCTCGTTCACCTCCCAGCTCTCCGCGAGCCACGGCAGGATCTCGCCCGTCTCCGGGTCCTGCGCGGTGAGGGAGGCGACGGTCTGGCGGGCCGCCGCGATGGCGTCGTTGTTGCCGACCTGCTGCGGGTCGATGCAGTGCGAGTCGACGGTGATCGCGAAGGTCAGGTCGCCGCCCGCGACCGGCTCGCCGGACGGGCTGGGCGACCCGTCGTCGTCGGAGGTGCCGGTGCCGCCACCGCACGCGGCGAGCAGGAGACCCGTCGCGGCGGCGGCCGCGGCGGCGGTCAGGGACCGGCGTCGGTGAGGTGTGGGGATCATGTCGTGCTGCTCTCCTCGTGTGCCGGCTGAGGACCGGCGGTCGTCCGGCGCCGGTGGTCGTCCGCGCCGGGCCGAGGGCCGGCGCGGCGGGGGAACCCACCGGGGTGCCGTGCTTACCGCGCGGCGGGAGCCACGCGGTCAGGTCGTTCCCGGAGCACCCCGTCACGTCGAAGGGTTGCTGGTCAGCGAGCCGGGCCTGCGTGCTGACGCTCGTCACCTGGGAGCAGGAAAGACAATCTCGACCGGTTGAGTCAAGTATCGAGACGGTCGTCCCGCCAGGCGGACGGTTGTTTCCTGCTCCGCGACGTCGTGACCCGTCGGCGGGGCTGCCACGAGCACGGCGAGGGCCCACCTCGCCGGGCGAGACGGGGCCCTCCCCTCCGGTCCGGCGGGATCGCTCAGGCCGCGGTGAACCCCGCCGCGCGGCGGGCGTCGGCCGGGCTCCACAGGTCGGTCTTCACCTCGGCCTGCACGACGGGCACGACCTCCTCCGCGAACCGGCGCAGCACGTCCTCCTGCTGCGCCGCGGGGATCAGGTGGTTGACCGAGACGGACTGGAGGTCGTGCCCGTAGGACGCGTGGTAGTCGAGGATCTTCTCCGCGACGCGCTCCGGCGAGCCCACCAGCGCCGGACCGCGCTCGACGGCGTCCTCGACCGTCCGGAAGCTCGGCGCCTTCCCGACGGCGTCCGGCCCGTAGCCCCGACGCGCCGCCGCCGCGACCTGGCCCTCGTAGATCGGGCGGTACTGCTCGATCGCCTCCTCCGTCGTGTCGGCGAGGAACAGCCCGCCCGAGCCGGATCCCACGAACCCGTACGCCGGGTCGTGCCCGTGCGCCGCGTACTGCTCGCGGTACCGGTCGATGAGCACCTGGTAGTTCTCGCGCGGCTGCAACGCGTTGGCGCTGACGATCGGGTCCCCGTACCGGGCCGCGAGGTCCACCGCGAAGCGCGACGTCGCCGACCCGTGCCAGATCCGGAACGGCCCCGCGAACGGACGCGGCAGCGTCGTCGCGTGCTCCAGCGCGTGGCGGTGCCGCCCGCTCCAGCTCACGTCCTCCTCCGACAGCAGCAGGCGCAGCAGCTCGTAGTTCTCCTGGAGGTACTCGTACTGCTTGTCGATGTCGAGCCCCAGCAGCGGGTACTGGAGCACCTCGTTGCCCTTGCCGATGACGATCTCCAGCCGCCCGCGGCTGAGCTGGTCCACCGTCGCGAGGTCCTCGGCGACCCGGATCGGGTCGAGCAGCGACAGCACGGTGACGCCCGTGCTCAGCAGGATGCGCGACGTCCGCGCCGCGACCGCACCGAGGATCACCGTCGGCGCCGACGACAGCACCTCCCCCGCGTGCCGCTCCCCCACCGCGAACGAGTCGAAGCCGAGCTCCTCCGCCAGCACCGCCGTCTCCACCACCCGGTTCAACCGGTCGGACGGCGCGACCGCCTCCCCGGTCACGGGGTGGGGCGGGTTGAACACGATGTCGAGTACCTGGAACCGCACGGTCCTGCTCCTTGCTGTCGTCGTCCGTGGTCGGGCCGGGCGGGCCCGCCAGCGAGATCGGCAGCGCCGGTCGAGGTCGGCACGTGCACACGCCGATCTCGGCCGGGGCTGCCGACCTCGTCCTTCTCTGCCGATCTCGGTCGCGGACCGTCAGGCCGCGGCGGCCTCCGCGGCCTCGGCGTCGCGCTTCGCGACCTCCTCGCGGACGATCGGGATGACGTAGCGGCCGAAGTCGATCGCGTCGTCGAGCAGGTCGTAGCCGCGGGCGGAGATGACGCGGACGCCGAGGTCGTAGTACGCGAGGAGCGCCTCCGCGACCTGCTCGGGCGTGCCGACGAGCGCGTTGGAGTTGCCGGCGCCGCCGGTGGCCTTCGCGGTCGCGGTCCACAGGGCGGTGTCGAAGCGCTCGCCCTGGGCGGCGATCTCGAGCAGGCGCTGGGAACCCGCGTTCTCGGGCTTGTCGATCGGGTGCCGACGGCTGAGCTGTCCCCCCGCGGCGGCCTTGCGCGCCTCGATCCGGTCGAGGATGCGGTGCGCCTTCTCCCAGGCGAGCTCCTCGGTCGGCGCGACGATCGGCCGGAACGCGGCGTGGATGCGCGGCGGGGTGGCCCGGCCTGCGGCGGCGGCCTCGGCGTGCACGCGCGCGATCTGCTCGGCCGTGCGGTCGAGCGGCTCGCCCCAGACGGCGTAGATGTCGGCCTCGGCCGCGCCGACGCGGAACGCGGCGTCCGACGACCCGCCGAACGAGATGGTCGGGGTGCGGCCCTCGAACGGCTTGGCGTCGAGCACGAAGTCGTCGAAGTCGTAGAACGGCCCGTGGTGGTCGAACGGCTCGGCGCTCGACCAGGCCTGCTTGACGATCTGGATGTACTCGTGGGTGCGCGCGTACCGCTCGTCCTTGGTCAGCGTGTCGCCCTCGCGGCCCTGCTCGTGGTCGTTGCCGCCGGTGATGAAGTGGACGGAGAGCCGCCCGCCGGAGAGCTGGTCGAGCGTCGCGAACGTCTTGGCGGCGTACGTCGGGTAGGACACGTTGGGCCGGTGCGCGAGCAGCAGCTCGATCGACTGCAGGCGAGCGGCGGTGTAGGCGGCGAGCGCGGCGGGCTCCGGGCCGGAGGAGCCGTACGCGAAGAGGACGCGCGTCCAGCCGTTGTCCTCGTGCGCACGCACGAGGCGCTCGAGGTAGGCAGGGTCGAACGCGACGGTCGTGCGCTCGGTGGTCTCCGACGCGTCGTTGGTCGTGGCGATGCCGAGGAACTCGACGGGCATGAGGATCTCCGTGGGTGTCGTCGTGGATGGTGCGCGGGTGCGGGTTCGCGGTGCCGGTGCTGCGCGAGCCGGGCGGACGTGGTGCGGTCCGGTCGGCCGCTCAGGACCGGGCGGACGTGGTGCGGCCCGGTCGGCCGCTCAGGACCGGGCGGGCGCCGTCGGGTCCGGGGACGCCGTCGACTCCGGAGACGTCGCGGGCGACGCCTCGACCGGCTCCGACGCCGGGAGGCCGGCGTCCTTCCAGGCCGGGAAGCCGCCGTCGACGTGCGAGACGTTCGTGTACCCGCGCTCGGCGAGCGCCTCGGCGACGGGTCCGGAGCCGTTCGGCGACCCGCACACGACGACGACGGGCGTGTCGAGCGAGATCGCCGGGTTCTCGGCGGGACCGAACAGGGCGTCGAGGTCGTGGCGGTCGGCGAGCGTGGCGCCGGGGATCTCGCCGTGCGCGGCGCGGCCGCCGGCGGAGCGCACGTCGATGAGCAGCGCGCCGTCGGCGACCTTGGCCGCGGCGTCGGTCGCGGCCTGGAGGGGTGGGGTGGTCGTCATGGGTTTCTCCTTCGAGGGATCGTCGCGAGATCGACCCGCACGTCCGAGATCGACCCTCAGGAGGTCGATCTGGCGACGCGCGGGTCGATCTCGCGTTAGGGGGTGGTGACGAGTGCGGGTGTGGCGGGGGCGGGGCTTCCCGCGAACCAGTGCTCGGCGAGCAGCTCGAACGAGCGACGGGCGTCGTCGGCGTCGTGGGTCGCGGTGGTGACGAGCAGCTCGTCGGCACCCGTCGCGCGGCGCAGCGTGTCGAGCCGCTGCACGACCGTCTCCGGGTCGCCGACGATGCGCGTGTCGACGCGGTCCGCGACGAGCGCGCGCTCGGCCTCCGGGCGGTCCTCCCACGCGGGCGACGTACCCGGCTCGGGGTACGCGATCGCGCCGTCGGCGCCGCGGCGGATGGAGAGCACCCAGTCCGCGAACGGTGTCGCGAGCTCCCGGGCGCGCTCGATCGTGTCGGCGACGAGCACGTCGGCGGACACGACGACGTACGGCTCGTCGAGCACGCCCGGCCGGAACGCCGCGCGGTAGGCGGCGACGGTGTCGATCGTCGCCGACGGCGCCACGTGGTAGTTCGCGGCGATCGGCAGCCCGAGCTCGCCCGCGACGCGCGCGCTCTCGCCGGGGCTCGACGCGAGGACCCACAGGTCCCAGTCGGCACCCTCGACGGGCGGGCTCGCGTACGGCGTCCCGTGCTCGTCGCGGTACGTCCCGGCACGCAGGCCGAGCACGAGGTCCAGCTCGTCGCGGAAGCTGACGGGCGTGCGCGACGCCCCGACGATCCGCTTCTGCGCGAGGATCCGCTCGCGCAGCACGGAGTCGTTGAGGTTCGACGGCGGCGCGCCGGGGACGTAGAGCCCCTCGACGACGCGCGGCCCGGTCGCGCCGGACCGCGCGGCGCGCAGCGGGCCGTCCGTGCCCTGCGTGCTGCCCTGCGAACCCGTCGCGTCCTTCGGCGGGGTGAAGGCCCGGCCCAGCCCGAGGTCGACCCGGCCCGGGTGCAGCGCGGCGATCGTCCCGAACTGCTCGGCGGCGACGAGCGGGCTCGTCGTGCTCAGCAGCACCGCGCCGCTGCCGACGCGGATGCGCTCGGTCCGGGCCGCGACGGCCGCGGCGAGCACGGCGGGCGACGCGGAGCCGACACCGGGCGACAGGTGGTGCTCGGCGTACCAGACGCGGTGGTAGCCGAGCCGGTCGAGGTCGCGCGCGAGCCCGACGGCGCGGCGCACCGCGTCCTGGCCCGTCGCCCCCTCGGGAACGATCGCGAGGTCGAGGACGGACAGCGGGACGCGGCCGGACGCCGGTCGCGGACCGCCGGGGGTGGCGGTCGGGTGCGGGTGGGAGGACATGGCTTCCTTCGGTGGTGCGACTGGTCGTGGTGCGGCGGCCGGTGGCGGCGCAGCGGCCGGTGGAGCGGTGGGTCCCGACTGCTCCCGGCGGCGGGACGGGACCGGGGCTCCTACTTGGACGGGAACCCGAGCGCAGCGAGCGTGGGTCGCAGGTGGGCGCGCCCGCGCAGCGCGCCGGGGACGCGCAGGCGGTCGACGACGCGGTCGCGCCAGCCGCCGTCGAGCCCCTCCTCGCGGTAGAAGGGCGCGATGCGCTGCTCGTACGCCGCGACGTGCTCCGCCTGGTCGCCGTGGTAGCGCTCGGGGTGCAGCACCGCCGCCTGCGGCAGCCGGGGCTTGACGCGCTCGCCGCCCGCAGGGTCGGGGTGCCCGACGACGAGCCCCACGACCGCGACGACGCCCTCGGGCAGGCCGAGCTCGGCCGCGACCTGGGCCGGGTGGTTGCGCAGCGCGCCGATGTACACGGTGCCGAGCCCGAGCGACTCGGCGGCGACGACCGCGTTCTGCGCGGCGAGCGCGGCGTCGAGGAACGCCACGATCGTCGTCTCGAGGTAGTCGGTCGCCTCGAGCCGGACGCCCTCGCGCTCGCCGAGGGCGCGCGCCCGGGCGACGTCGGCGAGCCAGACGAGCAGCAGCGGCGCCGTGCGGACGTGCTCCTGGTCGCCCGCGAGCGCCGCGAGCCGGTCCTTGCGCGCGGCGTCGGTGACGGCGACGACGCTCCAGAGCTGGAGGTTCGACGACGTCGGTGCGGACTGCGCGGCGGCGACGAGCGTCGGGACGACGTGGTCGGCGAGCGGATCGGTGCGGTAGCGACGCACGCTGCGGTGCCCGAGCACGGTGCCGAGCACGTCCGCGGGGCGGCCCGCGTCGCGCGCCCGGCCGGCCGCGGCACGGCGTGCCAGCCCGACGGCGGCACCGGGCGCCGCGACGTCCGCGACGTCCGGCGCGACGCCGTAGCGCGCCCCGACCGCGGCGCGCGCGCCGTCGAGCACCGCACCGTCGGGCACGACGGCGTCGGGCCGGGCACCGGTGGGCACGTCGGTCAGGTCGCTCTCCAGGTCGCGCGGGCCGCCGTCGCGGCGGTCGCCGCGCGCCGCACGCACGACGGCCGGGACGGTGACGGGTGTGGACGTCATGAGGCGGTCCTCTCGGGGAGTGCGGAGAGGCGGGCGAGCGCGAACCGCTCGGCCGCGAGCGCGTCGTCGGGACGGGTGGCGAGGTCGGCGAGCACGCGGCCGACCGCCGGGGCGAACTTGAAGCCGTGGCCGGAGAACCCGGCGCCGACGACGACCGGACCGCGCCGGTCGAGCACGAAGTCGTGGTCCGGCGTCGTCGTGTAGGTGCAGCTCACGGGGACGTAGGCGTCGGGGTCGAGGCCGGGCAGCCACGTGCGGACGTAGTCGCGCAGCGCGGCGAGCTGACCCGGCTCGGGCCGGTAGGAGCGCCGGTCGGGGTCGACGACGGGCCCGACCCCGTGGAAGCCGACCTTGACGCCCTCGCCCGGGGTCGCGAGCCCGTAGACGCCGCTCGGCCACGCGGTGCCGGGACCGACGTCGTGCGTGAACGCCGGCCACCCCTGCGGGGACGCGCCCGGGGCGAGCGCGAAGTGCGCGGGCTGCTCCTGGGTCACGACGAGCGGGAGCTCCTGCCCCAGCAGCCCGCCGGCGGGACCGCCGAGGAGGCCGGCGCTCCACGCCCCGACGGTCACGACGACGACCCGCGCGACGACGTCGCCGCCGTCGGTGACGACGCGCACGCCCTCCGGGACGCGCTCGACGTGCCGGACGGCGGTCTCGTGGCGGACGTCGGCGCCGCTCGCGGCGGCCGCGCCCTGGAGGGCCGCGACGGCGCGGTCGGCGTGGAGCCGCCCGGCCGTCGCGACCTCGTGCAGCACCCGGCCCTCGAACCGCAGCCCCGGCCAGCGCTCGGCCGCGGCCGCGGGGTCGAGCCACTCGTGCTCGATCCCGCGGGCCGCGAACGCCGCACCGATCGCGTCCGCGCGGCGCTCGGCCGCGCCGTCGCGCCGCCCGTGGCTGACGCCGCCCGTGACCGTGAGCAGCTCGGTCCCGGTCTCGTCCTCGACCTCGCGCCACAGGCGGAGCGCCTCCTGCGCGAGGTCGAGGTACTCGGGCTCGGCGTACGTCGTGCGGTAGATGCGCGACGTCCCGTGGGAGGCACCGTGCGCGTGCCCGGGGGCGAAGCGCTCGAGCAGCAGGACGTCGCGCCCGCGCCGGGCGAGCTGCCACGCGGCGGCCGAGCCCATGACGCCGCCCCCGACCACGAGGTGGTCGACGTGCTGGGTGCTGGTGGTCATGCGCGGGTCACTCCGTCTTCGGGAGGCCGGGCGGGTTGGTCTGCGACTCCTCGACGGCCTCGGACTCCAGGCCCCACCGCTGCAGCACCTGGAGGTACGTGCCGTCCTCGATGGCGTGGTTGATCGCGGCGGTGATGGCCGGGGCCACCTCGTTGCCCTTCTTCGTGGCGACGGCGATCTGCGCGGTGTCGGGCCAGCCGCCGTTGAGCGTGCCGACGACCCTGAAGTCCTGCGGGGAGATCGCCGCCTGGTACGCGAGCGACGCGTTGGGCCCGACGTACGTCTCGATGCGCCCGGACTGGAGCGCGAGCAGGACGTCGGAGAACTGCTCGTAGTACTCGGGGCCCTGGATGGGCTCGAGGCCGTCCTCCTGGTTGAGGCGGTCCCACTCGAGCACGATCTTCTCCTGGTTCGTCCCGGAGCCGACGGCGACGACCTTGCCCGCGATGTCCTCGCGCTTCGTGATCGACGTGATGTCGGAGTCGGCGCCCACGAGCCAGCCGAGCTCGTCGTTGCGGTACGTGGAGAAGTCGATGGTCTCCTTGCGCTCCTCGGTCACCGTGACGTTGGAGATCACGGCGTCGACGTCGCCCGAGCCGAGCGCGAGCGGCCAGTCGGCCCATGCCTTGACCTCCAGGCGCAGGTCCTTGCCGAGCGCGTCGGCGACGAGCTGCGCGATGTCGGTCTCGTTGCCGATGGGCGTCTCGTCGTCGTCGGCGAGGAAGCCGAGCGGCGGCGCCGCGCCCGCGGAGATCGCGACGACGAGCTCGTCCTTGTCCTTCCAGGCGTCCGGGAGGAGCGCGACGGCCTCGGCCGACTCGGTGGTGCGGATGCGGTCCTGGTCCGGGCTCGTGCTCACGTCGAGGGCGTCCGAGACGGACGTCGTGCTCTCCGTCGTGCCGTCGGAGGAGGCCGCGCCCTCGTCCGCGGCGGCCGGGGCCTCGGTGCTCACCCCGGAGCAGGCCGCGAGCGCCAGCAGGGGCACGACGGCGAGGGCGGCGAGCGCGCGGGGGGCGCGGGCGCGGGTGGTCGTTGCGGTCACGGGTGTCCTACCTCTCGGGTGGTGCGTCGGGGTGACGCGGGAGTGCGGTGCGGGACGGCCGGGCGGCCGGTCGCGGGTGACGACGTCGGGAAGCGGTGGTGGGCGCGGTACGCGGGGCGGCTGCGGGTCGAGGACCCCGGCTCGCCCCGGGTCAGAGGACCTTCTGGAGGAAGGCCCGGGTGCGGTCGTGGCGCGGGTGGTCGAGCACCTCGGCGGGCGTGCCCTGCTCCACGACGACGCCGTCGTCCATGAACACGACGGTGTCGGCGACCTCGCGGGCGAAGCCGATCTCGTGCGTGACGACGACGAGCGTCGTGCCGGTGCTCGCGACGTCCTTGATGACCTCGAGCACCTCCCCCACGAGCTCGGGGTCGAGCGCCGAGGTCGGCTCGTCGAACAGCAGCACCTTGGGCCGCAGCGCGAGCGCGCGGGCGATGGCGACGCGCTGCTGCTGCCCGCCGGAGAGCTGGCGCGGCCGCGCGTCGGCCTTGTCGGCGAGCCCGACGCGCTCGAGCAGCGCGCGGGCCTCCGGCTCGACGTCCTCGCGGCGGCGACGCTGCGCCGAGACCGGCGCCTCGACGACGTTCTCGAGCGCGGTGAGGTGCGGGAACAGGTTGAAGCTCTGGAAGACGAACCCGATCTGGGTGCGCTGGCCGAGGATCTCGCGCTCCTTGAGCTCGCGCAGGGTGTTGCCCTTGCGGCGGTACCCGATGAGCTCGCCGTCGAGCGAGATGAACCCCTTGTCGACCTTCTCCAGATGGTTGATCGCGCGCAGCAGCGTCGACTTCCCGGAGCCGGACGGGCCGAGCACGACCGTCACCGACCCGGGCGGCACGGTGAGCGACACGTCGCGCAGGACCTCGAGCGTGCCGAAGCTCTTGTGGACGCCGTGGATCTCGACGAGCCCGGCGGTCGCGACGTCGGTGGTCGCGACGACGGCGCTCATGCCGCACCTCCCGCCGTGCGCGCGGTGCGCGTCAGCACGCCCACGCGGGCGCGGGCCGCGTACGCGGGCGGGACGGAGTCGGGCACGGGCCGGCCGGAGAGCCGCGACGCCCAGACTAGGACGGTCCAGCGCGCCTTCTGCAGCGGCGTCGGGGGCAGCGTGCGCACCGCGCCCTTCGCGTAGTGCCGCTCGACGTAGTACTGCACGACGGTGATGAGCGTGGTGAGCACGAGGTACCAGATCGACGCGACGATGAGCAGCGGCACGACGCGGCCGTTGCGGCCGTAGATGACGCTGACGATGTAGAACAGCTCGCCGTACGCCAGCACGTAGACGATCGACGTGCCCTTGAGGAGCCCGATCACCTCGTTGACGGCCGTCGGGATGATGGAGCGCATCGCCTGCGGCAGGATGATGCGGCTCACCTGGCGCCGCTTGGGGATGCCGAGCGACGCGGCGGCCTCCTGCTGCCCCTGGTCGACCGAGAGGATCCCGGCCCGCACGATCTCCGCCGAGTACGCGGCCTGCGAGAGCCCGAGCCCGAGGATCGCGGCCCAGAACTTGTCGATCACGGACAGCGTGTCGAAGTACAGGAACTCGGGCCCGAAGGGGATGCCGACGCTGAGGTACGGGTAGAGGTACGCGAGGTTGTACCAGAGCAGGAGCTGCAGCAGCAGCGGCACCGACCGGAACACCCACGTGTACGTCCACGACACCGACTGGAGGAGCGGCGAGCGCGAGAGGCGCATGAGCGCGAGGACCGTGCCGAGCGCGAACCCGACGACCGACGCGACGAGCGTCAGGCGGATCGTCGCCCACGCGCCCTCGAGGATCGACGGCCACGTGAGGTACTGCGCGACGACGTCCCACTCCCAGCGGTCGTTCGTCACGAGCGAGCTGACGACCATGGCGAGCAGCACCGCGACGCCGGCCGTCGCGGCCCAGCGGCCCGGGTGCCGCGCGGGGACGATGCGCAGGCTCTCGAGCGGCAGCGCGTCCTCGACACCGCCGCTCCGGTCGGCAGGGTGCCGGCCCGACGGCGGCGCGAGGTGCCGGGACTCGTCCTGCGGGAGCGACACGGTGCTCATGACGCGACCTCCAACCACTTCTCGAAGGCGAGCGGGCCGATCTCCTCGGGATCGGTCCCGGTGTCGAACAGGGGCGTGTAGCCCGTCGCGAGGTACAGGCCGGCGGCCTCGGGCTGCCGCGGACCGGTCGTCAGGTAGAGGCGCCGGTACCCGCGCTCGACGGCGCGGCGCTCGAGCTCCGCCAGCACGACGCGCGCCAGGCCTTGGCGCCGGTGCGCCGAGTGCGTCCAGATCCGCTTGAGCTCGGCGGTCCGCACGGCGGGCGTCCCGTCGCTGCGCCGCGCGGACGGCCGGGCGAGGCGTGCCGGGTCGCCGAGCTCCGGCTCGGTCCGACGGCGGAACGCGCCGCCCGCGACCGGCTCGCCGTCCTCCAGCACCAGCACGAGCTCGCCGTGCGGCGCCGCGAAGTCCTGCGCGGGGTAGTGCTCCATCTCGGCGCGGAGCTCGTCCGCGGTGAGCACGCGCTGGTAGCGGGTCCAGTACTCGTGGGACAGCTCGTCGAGGAGGGGACGGACGAGCGGGTCGTGCATCGCGACGGACCGGACCTCGCGCGTTCCCCGCCCGGTGGGGCGCGCGGCGACCGCGGTCACCGGGGTGCCCTCTCGCCCGCGGTGACGGCGAACGGCACGTGGTTGCCCTCGACCGGCGCCGGGCAGGTCCCGAAGTCGCTGAACGCGTACGGGAGGTTGATCGCCCGGTTGAGGTCGAGGCGCACGCGCCCCTCGGCGCCGGGCGCCACGTCGGCGTCCACCCACAGCACGCGCCAGGGCGCGACGGCCTCGTCGAGGTGCAGGGCCTCGTCGCTGAACAGCAGCGTCACCGCGCCGCCGGCCTTGCCCGTGAGGACGAGCGTCGCGCGGTGGGAGACCCCGTCACGCTCGACCACGAGGTCGACCTCGCCGACCGTGCTCACGTGGTGCACCAGCCCGGGGCGCGCGGCGCCGACGACGACGGGCCGCGGCGCGTCGTACCAGCGCACCGCCGCGTCCACGACCCAGGCGGGGTCGTAGGCGAACGTCGGGACGCCGTCGAACCCCGTCCGGGCCGGAGCGAGCGGGTCGCGCAGCCGGACGGCGTACCGGCCCGTGCGGCGCACGACCTCCACCGCGACCTCGCGCGTCTCGCCCCCGTCCGCCGGGTCGCCCGCGTCCCGGCCGTCCGGCAGGAACGTGCCCGCGACCGAGGACCCACCCTCCGTGACGACCACGGTCCCGACGGAGTCGCCCGTCGTCGCCCGGACGGCGCCGCCCTCGTCCGCGCGGTGGTGCGCGCCGTCGGCGTCGGCCCACCAGAGCCCGGGCACGCCGGGCAGCGCGGCGGGCTCGGCCGGGAGCCAGTGGTACGCGACGAGGCTCAGCCAGCCGTGCGGCGGCCGGAGCCCCTCCTCGCGCTCGGCGTGCCATGCCGCCCACGCGGCGGCGTCGTGCGCCTCGTCGGCCGTCCCGGGGGCGGCGGGGTCGTCGGCCACGGTGCCCGTGGCGGTCAGCGTGCTCTGGCTCATGGGTCCTCCGAGGTCGGTACGGTGCAGGTCTGCGGTGCGGGTGCGTGCGGGACGGCTACGGTCGGCCGACGAGCTCGGCGGAGGCCGCCGAGGGCTCGGGGTCGGCGGCGCGCGGCGCGGTGCCGGGCCGCGCGAGGCCGAGGTGCTCGCGCAGGGTCGTGCCCTCGTACTCGGTGCGGAACGAGCCGCGCTCCTGGAGCAGCGGGACGACCTGGTCGAACACGTCGTCGAGCCCGCCCGGCGTGAGGTGCGGGACGAGGATGAAACCATCGGACGCGTCCTCCTGGACGTGGCGGTCGATGTCGTCCGCGACCTGCTGCGGCGTGCCGACGAAGCCGCCGCGCGACGTCACCTGGATGACGAGCTCGCGGATCGACCAGCCGTTCGCCTCGGCCTGCTCGCGCCACGCCGCGGCGACCGCCGCCGGGTCCTTCGCGTGCCGCACGCGGCCCCGCGTGATCGACAGGTTCTCCGTGTCGGGCTCGACGTCGGGCAGCGGTCCCTCGGGGTCGTACGCCTCGAGGTCGCGGCCCCAGACCTGCTCGAGGAACGCGATGGCCGTCGGCCCGGAGACCTGCTGGAGCCGGATCTCGCGAGCGCGCTCCTCGGCCTCGGCGGGCGTGTCGCCCAGCACGACGACGGTCGCGGGCAGGATCTTCAGGGAGTCGCGCTCGCGCCCGTGGGCCGCGAGCCGTCCCTTGACGTCCTCGTAGAACGCGCGCCCGGCGTCGAACGTCGAGTGCGCGGAGAACACGACGTCGGCGGTCGCGGCGGCGAAGTCGCGCCCGTCGGCGGAGTCGCCGGCCTGGAACAGGACGGGGTGCCCCTGCGGTCCGCGCGGCGTCTCGAACAGCCCGACGACGTCCGCGTACGTCCCGTGGTGCGCGACCGGCCGCACCGACCCGGGGCGCAGGAACTCGCCCGCGATCCGGTCGGCCAGCACGGCGTCGTCGTCCCACGAGTCCCACAGGGCGCGCGCGACCTCGACGACCTCGGCCGCCCGGGCGTAGCGCTCGGGGTAGGGCAGGTACCCGCCGCGGCGGAAGTTGGCGCCCGTGAAGGCGTCGGGGCTCGTCACGAGGTTCCAGGCCGCGCGGCCCTCGGAGAGCAGGTCGAGCGTCGCGAACTGCTTCGCGAGCTCCCACGGCTCGTTGAACGTCGTGTTGATCGTGCCCGCGAGGCCGAGGCGGTCCGTGACCGCCGCGAGCGCGGCGAGCACGGGCAGCGTGTCGGGGCGACCCACGACGTCGAGGTCGTGGATGCGGCCCTTGTGCTCGCGCAGGCGCAGGCCCTCGGCGAGGAAGAAGAAGTCGAGCTTGGCGTCCTCGGCGCGGCGGGCGAGGTGCTCGAACGAGGCGAAGTCGATCTGGCTGCGCGAGCGGGGGTCGCTCCAGACGGTGGTGTTGTTGACGCCCGGGAAGTGGGCGCCGAGGTGGATCTGCTTGCGGGGGCGCGTGCTCATGTCGTCGGTCCGTCCGGGGTCAGGCGATCACCGCGTAGCGGTTGGCGGGGAGCGGGAGGCCGAGCGTGTCGCGCAGCGTCGTCCCGGGGTAGGCGGTGCGGAACAGGCCCGCGCCCTGGAGCAGCGGCACCACGCCGTCGACGATCGCGTCGAGGTCCGTGCTCAGCGACGACGGCCGCAGCAGGAAGCCGTCGGCGGCACCGGCGTGCACCCACTCCTCGACCGTGACGGCGAGGTCGCGCGCCGTGCCGACGTGCGTGAGCGAGTCGGTGTCCCACGAGACGCCCTCGAGGTCCTCGAGCAGGTCGAGGCGGGCCTGCGCGCTCGCGCGCGTGTCGCCGACGACGACGTAGGCGTCGACGAGGACCCGCAGCGCGTCGGGGTCGCGCCCGGCGTCCGCGGCCGCGTCGCGCACCTGCGACCGGAGCGCGACGGCCTCGTCGCGGGTCGCGGCGCGGACCCGGACGACGTCGGCCCGGCGGGCCGCGAGGTCGAGCGACGCAGGCGTGTCCGCCCGGACGACGACGGGCGGCTGGCCCTGCGGCGGGCGCGGCGTGATCGACGGCCCCTTGACGGCGAACCGGATGCCCTCGTGGTCGACGTAGTGCAGCTTCTCGCGGTCCACGAACCGGCCCGTCGCGACGTCGCGGATCTCGGCGTCGTCCTCCCACGAGTCCCAGAGCCGCGTGACGACCTCGACCGCCTCGTCCGCCTCGGCCACGGCGTCGGGCTCGTCCTGGGCGCCCTTGCGCCCGAAGGCCGCGGCCTCGGCCGGGGTCGTGGACCACCCGACCTGCCACCCCGCGCGCCCGGAGCTCACGTGGTCGATCGTCGCGATCGCCTTGGACACGTGGAACGGCTCGGTGTGCGTGGTGGTGACGGTCGGGACGAGGCCGATACCCGCGCTGCGGGGCGCGAGCCGGGACGCGACGAGCGCGGCGTCGAGGCGGCCCCGCACGGACCCGTTGCGGCTCGGCTGGAGCGTGAACGCGTCGTCGAGCGTGACGAGGTCGAGCAGGCCGCGCTGGGCCGTGGCCACGAGCTCGACGAGGCGCTTGGCGTCGAAGAGTCGCTGGGCCTGGGAGCCCACGGTCCGCCAGGCGGCGGGGTGCGCGCCGGCGTCGGTGAGGTCGACGCCGAGGTGGAGGGTGCGGGCGGGGCGGGGGTCGGACATCGCGAGGATCCGTTCTCAGTTGAGCCGACGGCGCGCTCAGGGCGCGGCGGGGTGCCGGAGGGTGGGCAGGGCGGTCCGGCCGCGCGGCGGCAGGACGGGCTGGGGAAGCCGGGAGAGACCCGGACCGCGCGCGGGTGGCGCGGGGTGTCAGAGACGGGTCGTCGTCAGCGACAACAGGCGACGCGCGCGGGACCCGTGGCCCCGAGGGCGGGGGCGCCGGGGGCGCCCGCGAACGGACAGGGGCACGTCGACACGTGCGCGGTGCTCACCGCGGTGCTCGACATTCGCCGATCCATCGTCCGTCTCCTTCGTGCCCGTCGCCGGGCTCCGCGTCGTTGCCCCGCGCCGCGCGTGGTCCGCGCGACGCGGGACCTGGTCCTCACCCGGGGCACCCCACCGCGCGGGAGGGTTGCCGTCCGACGAGCCGGGGCTTGGCGTCGGAGCTCATGACCATGTCCTGTGACCGGGGTACGTCGACCTCGGTTGCGCGGGAACTTACGAGCGGCCACCGCGGGGTGTCAACGCACCGAGGAGACCTTCCCACATACTGGACTCGATCGGTCAACTTTGAGCGCCCACGACGCTGTTTGCACCGAGTGCATCGATGCACTTAGTGTCATGACGTGCCCCTCCCCTCCGCGACCGAGCCGTCGGGCGTGCCCGCGCCCGACCTGGCGACCGACCCCGCGACCGGCCCCGCGACCGGCCCCGCGACCGATCGCCGCGCCGCGCTGCGTGCGCGGCACCGCCGCGCGATCGTCGATGCCGCCGCGTCGCTCATGGAGGAGAACGGGGGCGCCCGGTTCACGGTCGACGACCTGGCCGCACGCGCCGACGTCGCGCGCCGCACGATCTTCAACCACTTCGCGTCGCTCGACGACGTGGTGGTCGAGGTGTGCGAGGACGTGCTGGGCACCGTGGTCGACGCGCTCGGGGCGAGCGCCGCGGACCCCGGCACCGACCGCACGACCCCGCTCGACGACCTCACCGCCGCGCTCCGCGGCACCGACCTCGTCGGCCCGATGGCCTACCTCACGCGTGCCCTCGGCGGCACCGCGACCGAGCCCACCCCCCGCGTCACGACGATGGTCGTGCGCACGTTCACCCACCTCGCCGAGCGCCTGGTCGCCGAGACCACGCGGCGGCACCCCGCCGTCGACCCGCTCGAGATCGAGATGCTCGTCGGCGCGCTCATGGCCGGGGTCCTGGTGATCCAGCGCCGCTGGTGGGCCGCGACCGGCGCCGCCGACGACGACGCCTCGCGCCGCGTGTGGGCGGACCTCCTCGACCGTCTCGTCGCGCGCATGCGCTCAGGCTGGGAGCTCCCCGCCTGACGCCTCCCGCCCTCACCTCCCCGACCGCCACCGGACCGCACGCCGCACCGCCCACCGGACCACCCCGGACTCCCCACCGAAGGACCCTCATGGCTGAACTCCTCTACCGCCTCGGGCGTGCCAGCGCGCGCCGCGCGCGGACCGTCCTCGCCGCATGGCTCGCGGTGCTCGTGCTCGCCGGGGCGGCGTTCGTCGCGTTCGGCGGCTCGCTCGCGAGCAGCTTCTCCATCCCGGGCACCCCGACCGCCGAGGTGACGGAGCGCCTGCAGACGGCGCTCCCGGAGGCGTCGGGCGGGAGCGGCACCGTCGTCTTCGCCACGGAGGACGGCTCGGCGTTCACGCCCGAGCAGGAGGCGGCGATCTCCGACCGCCTCGCCGCGGCCGAGGAGGTCGACGGCGTCGAGACGGCCGTCGACCCGTTCGCCACGCAGGCCGAGCTCGCGGACCAGCGTCAGCAGGTCGAGGACGGCCGCACCCAGATCGAGGCCGGGCGCACGCAGCTCGAGGACGGTCGCACGCAGCTCGCCGCGGGCCAGGAGCAGCTCGACGCCGCGCGGACCCAGCTCGACGAGGGCCAGGCCCAACTCGACGCGGCACGCGCGCAGGCCGAGGCCGCGGGCGCGCTCGACCAGGTGGCGCCCCAGCTCGACGCGCAGCAGGCCGAGCTCGACGCCGGGCGCGCCGAGCTCGACGCCCAGGCCGCGGCGCTCGACAAGCAGGTGACCGCGCTGGAGGACCAGAGCACGACGCTCGAGGAGCAGTCCGCCCAGCTCGAGGCATCCGCGCCGCTGCTCGAGATGGCGTCGGAGATCCGCATGGTGTCCGAGGACGGGAGCGCCGCCGTCGCGAGCGTCGCGTTCACCGAGCCGAACATGAGCATCGAGCAGCAGACCAAGGACGACCTCGTCGCGGTCTTCACCGACGATCCCGTGGACGGCGTCCAGACGGACTTCTCGTCCGACATCACGCAGGGCGTCCCCCAGGTCTTCGGCGTGGGCGAGGCGATCGGCCTCGTCGTCGCGGCGATCGTGCTGGTCGTCATGCTCGGCACGCTCGTCGGCGCCGGGCTCCCGATCCTCACCGCGCTCATCGGGGTCGGCATCGGTGCGCTCGCCGCGATGTCGCTCTCCGGCGTGGTCGAGATGTCGTCGGTGACCCCCGTGCTCGGCCTCATGCTCGGGCTCGCGGTCGGGATCGACTACTCGCTGTTCATCGTCAACCGGCACCGCCGCCAGCTCAAGCAGGGCGACGACGTCCAGGAGTCGATCGCGCTCGCGAACGGCACGTCGGGCAACGCCGTGGTGTTCGCCGGCGCCACGGTGCTCATCGCACTCCTCGCGCTCAACGTCACCGGCATCCCGTTCCTCGGCCTCATGGGGACCGTCGGCGCGCTCTGCGTCGCGATCGCCGTGCTCATCGCCGTCACCCTCACGCCCGCCCTGCTGAGCATGATCGGGACGCGCATCCTCAGCCGCCGCGAGCGCGCCGCGCTCGCCGGGACCCAGGCTCCGGGCGAGCCGGGCGCCGCGACCGACACCGCGCCGTCGGGCACGACCGATCTGGACGGGACGAAGCCCGTCCGCCCGATGTCCACGCTGCGCGCCGTGGGCACGGCGATCCTCGCCGTCGTGGCGCTCGGGGTGATCGCGCTCCCCGCGCTCGACCTGCGGACCAACCTGCCCGACGGGTCGTCGGAGGCGCACGACTCCACGCAGTACCGCGCGTACTCGACGATCGCCGAGCAGTTCGGCGAGGGCACCAACGGCCCGCTGCTCGTCGTCGCCGACCTCCCGGGCGAGCCCACCGAGGCGGAGGCGCTGGAGTACCAGGTGCAGGTCGCCCGCTCGCTCTTCGCGCTCGACGACGTCGTCGCGGTCGCCCCGATCGGGACCTCCGCGGACCGCACCGTCGCCGCGTTCCAGGTGATTCCCGCCGAGGGGCCCACGAGCGCGTCGACGGAGGAGCTCGTGCACGCGCTGCGTGACGTCGAGGCCCCCGACGGCACGGCGTCGCTGGGCGTCGCCGGCTCGGCCAGCGGCAACATCGACATCTCCGACAAGCTCGCGCAGGCGCTGCCGATCTACCTCGCGGTCGTCGTCGGGCTGTCGCTCGTCATCCTCGTGCTGGTGTTCCGGTCGATCTTCGTGCCGGTCGTCGCGACGCTCGGGTTCATCCTGTCCTACTTCGCCGCGCTCGGCGGGGTCGTCGCGATCTACCAGTGGGGCTGGCTCTCGGGGGTGTTCGGCGTCGAGACGCCGGGCCCGATCCTCAACTTCCTGCCCACGATCCTCGTCGGCATCCTGTTCGGCCTCGCGATGGACTACCAGCTCTTCCTCGGCTCGGGGATGCGCGAGGCGTACGCGCACGGCGCCCCGGCGCGCGTCGCGATCGTCCAGGGCGTGCGCGCGGGCCGGGCCGTGGTGACGGCCGCGGCGATCATCATGATCTCCGTCTTCGGCGGGTTCGTGTTCTCGCACAGCGCGATGATCCGGCCCATCGGGTTCGCGCTCGCGTTCGGCGTGCTGGTCGACGCGTTCGTCGTGCGGATGCTGCTCGTCCCGGCGCTCATGCACCTCGTGGGCGACAAGGCGTGGTGGCTCCCCCGCTGGCTCGACCGCGTCCTGCCCGACGTCGACGTCGAGGGCGCCGCCCTGGAGCGCCGCCACCCGCACCACGAGACCCCCGTCGATTCCCCGGAGCCCGCACGCAACTGACCGCACACCACCCCCGTGCGCCGAACCCGGGGTTGCTCCCGGGTTCGGCACCGAACCGGGGAGCAACCCCGGGTTCGGCGTCAGGGGCGGGGCACGTGGACGGTCGCGACGATCGCGCGGTGGTCGCTGCCGGGCACGGGCAGGGAGGCGACGTCGGTCACGACGTTCTCCCGGTCCGTCACCACGTGGTCGAGGTTCAGGACCGGCGGCACCGTGCCCGGGCGCGGCGACCACGACAGGTCCAGACCGCTTCCCGACGCGCGGCTCGCGTCGTGGAACCGCTCGCCCAGCAGTCGCCGGAACGTCGCGTGGTCGTGGGTCGCGTTGAAGTCGCCGACGAGCACCTGCGGGAGCGGGTTCGCGGCCGCGCGCTCGGCGAGCGCGGCCGTCTCCTCGCCCCAGACCCGCACGTACTCCGGGATCGGCGGGATCGGGTGCACGGCGGTGACCCGCACGGGCACGCCGTCGACCTCCACGGTCGCGGACGGCATCGCGTCGTTGGAGAACGGCTCGAGGTCGACGTCGTCGAGCGGCAGCGCGCTCCACAGCCCGCTGCCGAGCGCCCCGGACCCGACCTTGGCGTCGGCGCCGTACGGGAGCACGTCCTCGATGCCCGCCGCGACGAGCCGCTCGCGCAGGTCGGTCGTCAGCTCCAGCACCGCGAGCACCTGGACGTCCTGCTCGCGGACGAGGCGGACCAGCGCGTCCGCGTCCGCCGACCCGAGCCACGCGTTGGCGCCCATCACGCGCAGCGACGCCGCGTCGTCGGGCGGCGCCGGGCCGGGCACGAACGCGGGCACGAGCCACACCGCCTGGGCGGCGACGCAGACCGCGAGCAGCGCCGCGAGGACCCACCGGCGCGCGACGAGCGTGACCACGAGGCCGCCGACGGCCGCCGCCGCGACGAACGGCGTGAATCCGACGACCTGCGCGAGCGGCGTCACCGCGTCGTACGGCACCGCCCGCACGAGCGTCAGCAGGACGACCACGACCGTCCCCGCCGCCAGCAGGACGGTGAGGACCGGACCGCCCGACCGCCGTCGGGCCGTGACGCGCGCGGACGGAAGGCGCGTGGTCGCCGAGGTCATGCCCGGACTCTGACACCGTCGCGGCGCACGCGGCGACCCCCCGCGCCGCCTCGCCCGCCGACCTCCACGAAACCCGCCCAGCATGGCGCCCCCGGTCCGCCGAGCACGACATGAGGGTCGTTCTCGGGCGGAGAACGACCCTCATGTCGTGCTCGACAGCGGGCTGGGTCGTGGTCGGCCAGGGTCCACGGACGACGACGCCCCGGTCACCTGGGCGGTGACCGGGGCGGTGGTGCGGGTGTCAGCCGAAGATGGACGGCAGCGTGCCGCGGAAGGCCGCGTCCGCCTCGCTGAGCGGGACGGTGAACAGGCCCGCGACGTCGAGCGCCTCGCCCGACTCGGCGACGGCGCCGGGCTCGGTGCCCGTCTCGCCGATCTTCAGCACGGGGACGCCGCGCGCGACGCACGCGTCGACGAGCTTGGACTCCTCGCCGCGGGGCACCGCGACGAGCGCGCGGGCCGTCGACTCGGAGAACAGCGCCTCGAACGGGGTGACGCCGTCGCGCTCGGTCAGCGCGTCGAGCGACACGGTGGCCCCGACGCCGAAGCGCAGCGACGCCTCGAGGAGCGCCTGAGCGAGCCCGCCCTCGGAGAGGTCGTGCGCGGCGGACACGAGGTCGTCGCGGCTCGCGTTGACGAGCACGCCGGCCAGGGCCTTCTCCGCCGCGAGGTCGACCCGCGGGGGCACGCCGCCCAGGTGGCCGTGCTCGACGTCGGCCCACGCCGACCCGTCGAGCTCCGCACGCGTGGTGCCGAGGAGGTAGATGCTCTCCCCCGTCTCGCGCCAGCCCGACGGCGTCGCGTGCGCGACGTCGTCGAGCACGCCGAGCACGCCCACGACCGGGGTCGGGTGGATGGAGGAGTCGATCTGGCCCGGCTCGCCGGTCCCGTTGTAGAGCGACACGTTGCCGCCCGTCACCGGCACGCCGAGCTCGCGGCACGCATCCGCGAGGCCCTCGATCGCCTCGACGAGCTGCCACATCGAGTCGGGGTCCTCGGGCGAGCCGAAGTTGAGGCAGTCGGTCACGGCGAGCGGGCGGGCGCCCGTCGTCGCGACGTTGCGGTACGCCTCGGCGAGCGCGAGGCGTGCGCCCGTGCGCGGGTCGAGCTTGCCGTAGCGGCCGTTCGCGTCCGTCGCGAGCGCGACGCCGAGGCCGGTGGACTCGTCGACGCGGACCACGCCCGAGTCGTCGGGCTGCGCGAGCGCGGTGTTGCCCTGGACGAACCGGTCGTACTGGTTCGTCACCCACTCCTTGGACGCGAGGTTGGGCGACGCGAGGAGGCGCAGGGCCGTCGCGCGGAGCTCGTCCCCGCTCTCGGGGCGGGCGAGCGCGTCGGCATCGACGGTGCGGGCGTTGAGCCCGTCCTGCCACGACGGGCGCGCGTACGGGCGGTGGTAGACCGGGCCCTCGTGCGCGACGGTCCGCGGGTCGACGTCGACGATGCGCTCGCCGTGGTGGTCGATCGTCAGGCGCCCGGAGTCGTTGACCTCGCCGATCACGGCAGTCTCGACGTCCCACTTGCGGGTGATCGCGAGGAACTCGTCGAGCTTGTCGGGCGCGACGACCGCCATCATGCGCTCCTGCGACTCGGACATGAGGATCTCGCCCGCGTTGAGCGTCGGGTCGCGCAGCAGGACGTCGTCGAGCCACACGTGCATGCCGCCGTCGCCGTTCGAGGCGAGCTCCGACGTCGCGCACGAGATGCCGGCGGCGCCGAGGTCCTGGATGCCCTCCACGACCTGCGCCGCGTACAGCTCGAGGCAGCACTCGATGAGGACCTTCTCCATGAAGGGGTCGCCCACCTGGACGCTCGGGCGCTTGGCGGGCACGCCGTCCTCGAACGTCTCCGAGGCGAGGATCGAGGCGCCGCCGATGCCGTCGCCGCCCGTGCGGGCGCCGAACAGCACGACCTTGTTGCCCACGCCCGAGGCGTTGGCGAGGTGGATGTCCTCGTGGCGCAGCACGCCGAGGCACAGCGCGTTGACGAGGGGGTTGCCCTGGTACGAGGAGTCGAAGACGAGCTCGCCGCCGATGTTCGGCAGGCCGAGGCTGTTGCCGTAGCCGCCGACGCCGCTCACGACGCCGTGCACGACGCGCGCCGTGTCCGGGTGGTCGACGGCGCCGAAGCGGAGCTGGTCCATGACGGCGACGGGGCGCGCGCCCATCGAGATGATGTCGCGCACGATGCCGCCGACACCCGTCGCGGCGCCCTGGTAGGGCTCGACGAACGACGGGTGGTTGTGCGACTCGACCTTGAACGTCACGGCCCAGCCGTCGCCGATGTCGACGACGCCTGCGTTCTCGCCGATGCCGACGAGCAGGTGCTTCTTCATCTCGTCCGTGGTGGCCGCGCCGAACTTCGACAGGTGGACCTTGGACGACTTGTACGAGCAGTGCTCGGACCACATGACCGAGTACATCGCGAGCTCCGCGGCCGTGGGGCGGCGCCCCAGGATGTCGCGGATGCGCTGGTACTCGTCGGGCTTGAGGCCGAGCTCGGCGAACGGCTGGACCTCGTCGGGAGTGGCGGCGGCGTGCTCGACGGTGTCCAGCGTCGGTCCTGCGGCGGGACGAGCGTCGGAGCGTGCGGAAGCCTGGGGTGCGGGGGCGGTCATCGTTTCCCTCGGGTGGGCGCTGATGCGGGGAGCGCACGACGGCGCGGGGCCCAGTCTACCGGCGGGTCGCCGGGCCTCGTGGTCCCGTCCGCCCTCCGGTCGGCGTCCCCGTCGTCCCGCGTCCCGGTCCCGTCCGGGGCACCACGCGGCGGCCCCAGCAGGCGGGTGTCAGGAGACGAGGCCGACGACGACCCCCACGACGCCCAGCAGCGGCGGGACGAGCTGCACCAGCGCGGCGCGCGCCTTGGACGGCGACGAGAGGATCAGCACGAGCCCGGCGGCGACCATCGACCCGGCGCCCGCGAGGACGAGCGTGAGGCCCACGTCGTGCCGGCCCGTCGCGTACAGGACGATCCCGAGAACGACGAGCACCGCGAGGAACAGGTTGTAGAAGCCCTGGTTGAACGCGAGCTCCTTCGTCGCCGCGGCCTCCTCGCGCGACGTGCCGAAGGTCGCGCGCGTGCGCGCGCTCGTCCACGTGAGCGACTCCATGACGAAGATGTACCCGTGGATCGCCGCGGCGACCCCCGCGAGCGCCAGCCCGAACCCGATCATCCTCGGCCCCTCCCGGTCCGCGAGGCCGCACGGTGCACGACCTCCCGCCGGCGTGCCGGCCCGGGTCGCTGCCTCAGCGGTCCTCAGCGTTCCACAGGAGCGGCTCCGCCGCCGCGAGCGCCACGGCCAGCGCGCCGAGCACGAGCCCGACGCGCGTGTGCGGGAGCCGGACGCCCCGTGCGCGCAGCCGCTCCCCGCGGCGGTAGACCCACTTCTCCCCGGCGACGGCGAGCGTCGTCGCGAGCGCGACTCCCCCGATCGCTCCGGCCGCGACGACGCCGGGCGGGACCGGTGTCGGCTCCTCGCGTTCCGGCACGTTCGTGTTGTCCTCGCGCGCGGCGCCGTCCGCCGGCTCGGCCCCGGGGCCGCCGGTCGTCCCGGTGCTCGCCGCCGCGACGTGGTCGCCGGCGTCGTCGGGCGACCGGACGGCGTCGCGCAGCGACCGGACGCCCTCGCGCGCGTCGCGACCCTCCGCGGTCGAGGTCACCGTGAGCACGGCACCCGCCGTCGCGACCGCGGTCTTGGCGAGCGCACGGGCCCAGCGCGGCCGGACGACGTCGGGCACGGCGTACCAGGCGACGGTCATCAGGCCCGCGATCGCCACGGCGCGCGGGTCGGCGGACCGCCGGGTCGGCTCGTGCTCGGTCATCGGGCCCCTTCGTCGGACGGGTGCGGCGCTGACGCGCTCGCCGACCTCAACGGACCACGCGCCCACGAAGTTCCGGCGGCGGACCCCCCGCCCTTGGCGCCGCCGAACCCGGGTTCTCTCCCCACGCACGGCCGAGGGTGAGGAGCGATCCCGGGCTCGGCGCCTGGTCAGGGCGCGACGGCGCGCAGGCGCTCGCGGAGGTAGCGGACCGCGGGGGCGTCGGTCATGGTCGCGCGCCACACGACCGTCACCGGGCGGGTCGGGACGGGCTCGCGCACGGGGACCGCGACGACGTCGGACGGCAGGGGGCCCCGGCCCAGTCGCGGGACGAGCGCGACGGCGAGGTCGTGCGCGACGACCTCGACCTGCGACGCGAACTCGAGGCACCGGAAGTCGATGCGCGGGACGCGCGGCTCGCGCGCGAACATGTGGCAGAACCACTCGTAGCAGATGGTGCCGTCGGGCGTGCAGACCCACGTCTCGTCGAGCAGGTCCGACGGCGTGAGCGCGGCCCGCCCCGCGAGCGGGCTCGACGCGTGCACGAGCACGTCGGCCTCGTCGCGGAACAGCTCCTCGGCGCGCAGGCTCGGCGGGAGCGCGAGGCCGACGCCCTCCCAGTGGTGCACGAGCGCGAGGTCCAGGGTCCCCGCCGCGACGGCCGCGACCGCGTCCCACGGCTCGGTCTCCTCGACGACGAGCCGCAGGTCCGGGACGTCGTCCCGCACGCGCGCGACGAGCGGCGCGACGACGCCGCGCACCGCCGTCGAGAACGACCCGAGGCGCACGGTCCCCGTGGGGCGGGCGCCGGCGTCGTGCAGACGCGCGCGGAGCGACTCGACCTGCTCGCGCAGGGCGCGTCCCTCCTCGACCACGCGCCGGCCGGCGGCCGTGAGGACGACGCCGCGCCCCTCGCGGTCGAGCAGGCGCGCGCCGAGGTCGCGCTCCAGGCGCTTGACCTGCTGCGAGACGGCGGACGGCGTGTACCCGAGGTCGCGCGCCGCGGCGTGCACGGTCCCGGTGCGTTCGACGGCGAGCAGCGCGTCCACGGCGGCGAGGTCGATCATGACCCCAGGCTATCGGAAAGCAGTGCTTCCGAGAACTGTGCACGATCGTGCGCTGGACGTGCACGATGGCCAGGGCGCACCCTCGTACCCATGCCCCTGCGCTCGTCCCTTCTCGCCGTCCTCGTCGCCGTCCTGTGGGGCGTGAACTTCGTCGTCATCGACCTCGGCCTGGGCGACGTGCCGCCCACGCTGTTCGTCGCCCTGCGCTTCCTCGTCGTGCTCGTCCCGGCGATCTTCCTCGTCCCCCGGCCCCGCGCGCGCTGGCGGGACGTGCTGCTCGTCGGCACGTTCATGAGCCTCGGCCAGTTCGGCCTGCTCTACACCGCGCTCGCGCTCGGCATGCCCGCCGGGCTCGCGTCGCTCGTGCTCCAGGCGCAGGTCGGGCTCACCGTCCTGTTCGCCGCCGCCGCGCTGCGCGAGGTGCCGACGCGCTCGCAGCTCGTCGGCGTCCTGGTGGGTGCCGCCGGGCTCGTCGTCGTCGGCGCGGGGCGCAGCGCGTCGACGCCGGCGCTCGCGTTCGTCGTGACCCTCGCCGCCGCGGCGTCGTGGGCGGTGGGCAACGTCGTCGCGCGCCGGGCGGGCCGACGCGACCAGGGCTCTACCTCGGCCGACCAGGGCTCTACCTCGGCGGGCCGGGGCGTTCCCTCGCGGCCCGGGCTGGACGGGTTGTCGATGACGGTGTGGTCGGCGCTCGTCGTCCCGGTCCCCATGCTCGGGCTGTCGCTCGCGCTCGACGGGCCGGACGTCGTCGGGCACGCGCTCACGCACCTCACGCTCGCCCCGGTCCTGTCGACCCTGTACACCGCGTGGCTCGCGAGCCTCGTGGGCTACGGGATCTGGAACACGCTGCTCGCCCGGTACCCGGCGTCGGCAGTGGTGCCGTTCACGATGCTCGTGCCGCCCGTGGGGATGCTCGCGGCGTGGGTCGTGCTCGACGAGGTGCCGAACGCGGCCGAGCTGCTGGGCGGCGTCGTGCTCCTGCTGGGCGTCGCGACGACGACGGGCGTCCTGCGCCGACGTCCGCGTCACGCCACCAGCGCACGCCCGACGTCCGCCGAGCCCGGGATCACTCCCCACCCGCCGGCCGACCTGGGGAGCGACCCCGGGTTCGGCGGGCCGGAGGCGACACGCGCGCGTTCGCGCTGACACGAGGCCGCGGCCGGGGGTTCCATGGAGGTTCGGGACGTCGAGACGCGAGGGAGCCTCTCATGAGCCAGACCGCGGGTCGCACGGAGGAACGGCAGCAGCCGGAGCTCAAGCGGGTCATGGGGCCCAGGCTCCTGCTCCTGTTCATCGTCGGGGACATCCTCGGCACGGGGGTGTACGCGCTCACGGGCCAGGTCGCGGGCGAGGTCGGCGGGGCGGCGTGGCTGCCGTTCCTGCTCGCGTTCGTCGTCGCGACGATCACCGCGTTCTCCTACCTCGAGCTCGTCACCAAGTACCCGAGCGCCGCCGGCGCGGCGCTCTACACGCACAAGGCGTTCGGCATCCACCTGCTGACGTTCGTGGTCGCGTTCATGGTCATGAGCTCGGGCATCACGTCGGCATCGACGGCGTCCAACGCGTTCGCCGGGTTCGTCTCCGACGGCTTCGGGCTGGCCCTCCCGACGGGCGGCGACGGCAGGCTCCTCATCGCGCTCGGCTTCATGGCCCTCGTCGCGCTCGTCAACTTCCGGGGCGTCGGCGAGAGCGTCCGGGCGAACGTCGTGCTGTCGCTCGTCGAGTTGTCCGGCCTGCTGCTCGTGATCTTCGTCGGGCTGTGGGCGACGACGCAGGGCCGCGCCGACTTCTCCCGCGTCGTGGTGTTCGAGAGCGCGGACGACAAGAGCGTGTTCCTCGCCGTGACGGCCGCGACGACGCTCGCGTTCTTCGCCATGGTGGGTTTCGAGGACTCGGTGAACATGGCCGAGGAGTGCAAGAATCCCGTGCGCGACTTCCCGCGCATGATGCTCACCGGGCTGTCGATCACGGGCGCGATCTACGTGCTCGTCGCGATCACGGCGGTCGCGCTCGTGCCCGTCGGCGACCTCGTGGACGACTCGAAGGGGTCCGCGCTCACGCAGGTCGTCGCGGCCGGGGCGCCGAACCTGCCGTTCGACACGATCTTCCCGTTCATCGGCATGTTCGCAGTCGCGAACTCGGCGCTCATCAACATGCTCATGGCGTCGCGCCTGCTCTACGGCATGGCGAACCAGGGCGTGCTGCCGCGCGCGTTCGGCCAGGTGCACCCGTTCCGCCGGACGCCGTGGGTGTCGATCCTCGTGACGACGGCCATCGCGTTCGCGCTCATCGTGTACGTCGTGCGGCAGTCGGGGACCGAGGCGGGCACCAACGCGATCGCGCTGCTCGGCGGCACGACGTCGCTGCTCCTGCTCGTCGTGTTCACGATCGTCAACGTCGCGCTCCTCGTGCTGCGCCGCGACCGCGTCGACCACCAGCACTTCCGCACCCGCACGTGGCTCGCGGTCCTCGGCGCGCTCACGTGCGCGTACCTCGCCGGCCCGTGGGCGCGCAGCGCCGAGCAGCAGGAGCAGTACGTCATCGCGGGCGCGCTCGTCGGCCTGGGGGTCCTGCTCTCGTTCGTCACGTGGCTGTACAACCGCTCGGTGCGGCACCGCCAGATCGCGTTCTCCGACGTGTCGCGCCTGGAGGACGAGGTCCCGGACGAGTCCGACGACGACGGCTCCCGGTGAGCGACGACGTCCGCCCGGGGCCGTGGGCCTCGGGCGGACGTCGTGCGCGGCGTCAGGCCGAGCGCTGGCGGGTGCGGAAGGCCTGCGTCGCGAGCCAGCCCATGACGACCGCCGCGAGCGCGAGCAGCCCGAGCCGACCCCACACCACGCCCCAGTCCGGCGAGGCGGCGAGCGCCTCGCGCCCCGCGACGACGGCCCAGTCGAACGGGTTGTACCGCGCGACGTCGGCCACCCAGTCCGCGGACAGCCGCGTGTCCATCACGGCGGACGACAGGAACATGAGCGGCAGCGTGATGAGCTGCGAGATGCCGATGAGCGCCTCCTGCTGCCCGGTGAGCAGGGCCATGGCGTTGCTCAGGGCCGAGAAGAGGGCCGTGAGCAGCACGACGGCGAGCAGCAGCGCGAGGACGCCGAGCGTCGTCTCGCCGGGCGTGCTGCCGAACCGCGCGCCGCACAGCCACGCGACCGCGAGCACGACGAGCGCCTGCCCGACCGCGATGACGGCCTGGTAGATCATCGTCGACGCCATGAGCGCGCCGCGCGACGCCGGCGACGTGAGGAAGCGGTCCATGACGCCGCGGTCCATGTCCTGCACGTACGACGTCCCGGCCCACGCCGCCCCGAACATCGCCGTCATCATGACGACGCCGGGCGTGATGAACTCGAGGTACGTCCCGCCCGTGGAGAACCCGGGGATCTCGACGACCGCCTGGAAGAGCTGGCCGAACAGCAGCAGCCAGATCATGGGCTGCACGAGGTTCATGACCATGAACACGGGGATGCGCGCGCCCTGGCGCAGCGCCCGCGCGGTGAGGAGCCCGGTGTGCACGACGGCGGTCATGCCGCCACCCCCTCGACGGTCGCGCCGGCATCGGCTCCCGGGCGGCCCCCGGCCGGCGCGTCCGCGGAGGACTGCGCGGCCGTGAACGTGCGGCCCGTGTGCCGCAGGTACACGTCGTCGAGGCTCGGGCGCGCGAGCGTCGCCGACGCGACGGGGAGCCCCGCGGCGTCGAGCGCGGTGAGGACGGCGGGCAGCGCGACGGCGCCCGAGTCGGCCCGGGCGCGCAGGGTGCGGCCCTCGACGTGCACGTCGCGGACTCCCGCGCACCCGCGCGCCGCGGCAGTGACGCGGCTCGCGAGCGCGGCGCCGCCGTCGGGCCCGCCGCTCCCCGCTCCGAGCGCCGCGGGCGCGAGCTCGACGACGATGCCGTCGCCGCGCAGCTCGTCCTTCAGCGCGTCGGGGGTCCCCGCGACGGCGACGCGTCCGTGGTCGACGATCGCGAGGTTCGCGGCGAGGCGGTCGGCCTCCTCCAGGTAGTGCGTGGTGAGGAGGATCGTCATGCTCTCGCGCGCGGTCATGCGCTCGATCTCCGCCCACATCTCGGCGCGCGCCTCGGGGTCGAGCCCGGTCGTCGGCTCGTCGAGGAACAGGACCTGCGGCCGGTGCACGATCCCCATCGCGACGTCGAGCTTGCGCGCCATGCCGCCGCTGTACGTCTTCACGAGGCGGTCGGCCGCGTCCGCGAGGGAGAACCGGTCGAGCAGCTCGGTCGCCCGGGTGCGGGCGGCGCGCGCGCCGAGGCCCTGGAGCCGGCCCGCGAGGACGAGGTTCTCGCGCCCGGTGTCCATGGGGTCGGTCACGGGCTTCTGCGCGACGTAGCCGATCGCGCGCCGCACGCGCTCGGGCTGGCGCGCGACGTCGATGCCGGCGACGGTCGCCGTGCCCGAGTCCGCGCGGCTGAGCGTCGTGAGGATCTTGGCCGTCGTCGACTTGCCCGCGCCGTTGGGGCCGAGCAGGGCGAACACGGTCCCCGCGGGCACGGCGAACGACAGGCCGTCGAGCGCGTGCACGGGCGGGCGGCCGCGGCCGCCCGGGTAGGTCTTGCGCAGGTCGACGGCGTCGATCGCCGTCTCCCGCGCGCGGGTGGTGGAGGGCACGATGAGGCTCCTTGTGTCGGGAGCCGTCTCGCCGGGGGTGGCCCCTCCCGCGCGGCTAGCATGGGAGGGCCCTGGGTGACTGTTGACGCAGCAGTTCCGTCGGTTCCGGCGGGACGACTCGGGCTCGGTGGTCCGGATGTTGGCGCATCCGGGCCACCACTCTTTCTCCGTCCGGCGCGCGCCCTCGTCGGGCGCGCGCCGGTGGTTCAGGGGGTGAGGTCGGCGGGCAGGTGGCGGCGCACGACCTCCTCGATCTCCTCGGGCGAGGCACCCGCGGCGCGCAGGCGCGCCATCTCGGCCCAGCCGTCCTGGCCACCGACCTCGCCCGCCTCCAGGCGTGCGGCGAACCGGTCGATCCACGTGCGCTCCGCGCGCAGCATGGCGAGCCGGTAGTCGGCCTCGACGAGGAAGATCTCGGGCAGTCCCGCCGCCGCAGCGCCGGCGAGCCCGGCGTCGCGCGTGCGGATCTCGTTGTCGAGCGACGCGAGGCGCGCGCGCAGGAGCGCCGCGACCTCCTCGGGCGAGAGCATCGCGATGAGCGACAGCCCCGCCTCGACGTCCGGGTACTCCTTGGACGGCACGGCGAGCAGCTCGCGCAGCCACGCGGCCGCCTCGACCTTGCCCGCCTCCGTGATCTCGTAGACGACGCGCTCGGGCCGGTTGCCCTCGCGCTCCGAGTGCGACGGCGTGATGAAGCCGTGCTTCTCGAGCGACTTGATGACGGAGTACAGCGAGCCGAAGTTGAGCCGGATGCTGTCGTCCTTGCCCCGCTCGCGCAGGGTCGTCGTGATCTCGTACGGGTACATCGGTCGCTCGGCGAGGCTCGCGAGCACGGCGAGCGCGAGCGGGTTGGACACGGGACGACGGGACATTGCTCACCTCCGAATACTTGAGTCAGAGTATTCGATATCGGTTGTTCGCGCAAGAGTCCCCTTCCCCCCCGGTCGACCGTGCCGGTCGCCAGCCGTCCGGGCGTCGGGGCGGGCGGCTCGCATGCTCGGCGCGGCGGACCCGCCTGGTCGCCGCCGACGCAGGGCTCGACGACGGTCGTCGCGCATGATGGGTCCATGCAGATCCGCGTCGCCGCCTACGCCGTGATCGTCCGTGAGGACGGGAGGATGCTCCTCCCCCACTGGAGCGAGGGAGGCCGCGACGGGTGGACCCTGCCCGGCGGCGGCATCGACCCCGGCGAGCACCCGGAGGCCGCGGCCGTCCGCGAGGTTCGCGAGGAGACCGGCTACGACGTCGAGCTCGACGGCCTGCTCGGCGTCGACAGCATCGTGATCGACGCCGAGGACCGGCTGCGCGCCGAGGACCGCGACCGGTCGCTCCACGCGATCCGGATCGTCTACCGCGCCCACGTGGTGGGCGGCGGGCTGCGCGTCGAGGAGGACGAGTCGACCGACGACGTCGGCTGGTTCACGCCCGACGAGGTCGACGCGCTCCGGCGCGTGGGGCTCGTCGACCTCGGCCGGCGCTGGGCGGGCCTGCTCCCCGTGCCGTCGTGACCCGGCCCTGCCGTGCCGGTGCGCGGCGCCACCCCCGTGCGACGACGCGGGCGCTCGCCACCGGCGTCCTCGCGCTCGTCGTCCTCGCCGGGTGCACGCCCGACGACGGCACGTCCTCACCGAGCCACGGCCCGGTCCCGACGACCCGGGCGGACGGCACGTCCGGCGAGCCCGGCGAGCCCGGCGACGACGGCACAGCAGAGGCAGGTGGCGACACGACCGCGGACCCCACGGTCGTGCGGGTGCCCGTCGGCTCGGCGACCGTCGAGGTCGCGGCGCCCGCGCTCGCGTCGACCGCGGAGGGCGAGGGTGCTCCGGCCGCGACCGTCTCCCCGGGCGAGGAGGGCGCGTCGGACGTCTCGCTCGTGCTCGCCGACGCCCCGGCTCTGGTCTCCGTCGAGGGCGGCTCGCTCGTGCGTCACGCGGACGGCACCCTGACCGTCCTGGACGACGCCGGCACACCCGTTGGCGGGCTCGACGCCCCGCGCGTCGCCGGTCCGCCCGCACCCGACACCCCCGGCGTGCGGGTCGCGCTCCTGGATGCCCACCGCGCGGAGGTGACGCTCGCGCCCGCGACCGGGACGCCGTCGGGCACCACGCCGGACGCCTCGTCCGGTGCCGACGAGACGAGCGGGACCGACACCGGCCCGCCCGCGGCCTGGGACGTCGTCGTGACGCTGGGCACGCAGGCGGTGCGGAGCACCGACTGGGGCGAGCGCGAGGGCGGGCGGTCGCTCGCCGTCGACCCGACCGCGTGGGCGCGCGCCGCAGGCCAGGCGGGCCAGGAGCTCGTCTGGGCGCAGGTCGTCGCCGCCGAGCCGGAGGCCGACACGCCGACGATGCACGACCAGCTCGTGTGCCACGCGGTGGGCGCCCCGGACAAGGCGACGTGGAACCTCGAGCCGTGGCGGCCCGACGTCGGGCTGCTCGCCACGATGGCCGCGCGCTGCAACCCGACCTGACCGGCGGCGCCCGTGCCGCGCCGAGCACGACGTCGCACGCGGTCGAGCACGACATGGGGGTCGTTCTCGGGTCCAGAACGACCCCCATGTCGTGTTCGGCGGGATCGGGGACCGGACGGGCCGGGGACGGCAACGGCCCGGGCGGCACGACGGCTGGTGGACGTCGTGCCGCCCGGGCCTGACCTCGGCGGCGGTACCGCTCCGCCTGCTGCGCCGAGGACGTTCCGGGGACGGGCCGGTCAGGGGCCGGCCGCCATCAGGTCAGCGGGCCTGCGGGCCGCCCTTCGCGGCCTTGCGCAGCGACTTCTCGCTCCGCGGCTCGTCGCCGCTCGCGCGCAGGCGCCGGTAGTAGTCGCGCGCCTCGTCCTGGCGCTCCTTCTCGATGCCGGTCGCGATCGTCGCGCGCAGGTGCTCGGGGCCGTACCCCCACGCGTCGACGAGGTCCTGCGCGTGCGGGCGCAGGCGGTCGATGAGGCGGTCCAGGTAGCTCGTGACCGTCCGGGCGCGCTGCGTCGAGAGACGACCGTTGAGCAGGTACCACGCGAGGTGGCGCTCGACGAGGCTCAGGCCGAACAGGTCGCGCACGGTCGTGAGGACCTCGCGCGTGCCCGCGTCCTCGATCGTCTCCAGCGCCTGCGTGAAGGCCTCCCAGCGCAGCAGCTCCGCGTGGGCCCGCGCCGCCTCGACGAGCTCGACCTGGTGGGCGTTGAAGAGGTTCGTCGCCGTCTCCGGGTCGGCCTTCTGGGCGGGACGCAGCGCCTGGGCCACGTCGGCGACCATCGTCTCGACCCGGTCGGTGAGCAGCGCGCGCTGCGTCTCGGGGTCGCGCAGGTGGCCGGCGGCGCGGCGCGGGTCGCCGACGTCGGCGAGCGCCTGCGCGGCGCGCTTGAGCGGCGTGCGGTGCAGGGCCATGTCGCCCGCGCGCTCGACGACGACGCGCGCCATCTGGCCCGGGGTGATGCCCTTGAACTGCTTGCCGTAGTCGGCGAGCAGGCGCTTGGCGACGAGCTGGAGCAGCACGGTGTTGTCGCCCTCGAACGTCGCGTAGACGTCGAGGTCGGCGCGCAGGCTCGTGATGCGGTTGGCCGTGATGAACCCGGCCCCGCCGCACGCCTCGCGCGTCTCCTGGAGCACGTCGAGCGCGAACCGCGTGCTCGTCGCCTTGAGCGCGGCGGCCGTCGTCTCGAGGTCCTCGCGCTGCTCCGGGGTGTCCTCCTCGCCGGAGAACACGGAGTGGAACAGGTCGAGCAGGCGGTCGTGCGCGAAGTGCGCGGCGTACGTCTCCGCGATCGGCACGATCAGGCGGCGCTTGTGCGTGCCGTAGTCGAGGAGCACGACCTCCTCGGTCGCGGTCGCCCCCGTGAACTGGCGGCGCTCGTTCGCGTACCGCACCGCGATCGCGAGGCCGAGCTTCGAGGCCGTCACGGCGGCGCCGTCGAGGGACACGCGCCCCTGCACGAGCGACCCGAGCATCGTGAAGAACCGGCGTCCCGGGCTCTCGATCGGGCTCGAGTACGTGCCGTCGGCGTCGACCGAGCCGTAGCGGGCGAGCAGGTCGGTGCGCGGGATCCGCACGTGGTCGAAGTGCAGGCGGCCGTTGTCGATGCCGTTGAGCCCGCCCTTCTGGCCGTCGTCCTCGCCACCCACGCCCGGCAGGAACGGCAGGCGCCCGAGCTCGTCGCGCTCCCCCTCGACGTCGCGGATCGGCACGTAGAACGCGTGCACGCCGTGGTTGACGTTCTTCGTGATCAGCTGCGCGAACACGACCGCCGCGACGCCGTGCACGCCCGCGTTGCCGAGGAACTCCTTCCACGCCCCGCGGAACGGGGTGTGGATGACGAACTCCTCGGTCTCCGGGTCGTAGGTCGCGGTGGTGCCGATGCTCGCGACGTCGGACCCGTGACCGATCTCCGTCATCGCGAACGCGCCGGGCACCGAGAGGTCCATCGCACCCGGGAGGAGGCGGTCCTGCTGCTCGGGCGTGCCGAGGTGCAGGATCGCCGCACCGAACAGGCCCCACTGGACGCCCGCCTTGATCTGGAGCGACGGGTCGGCCGCGACGAGCTCCTCGAACCCGGCGAGGTTGCCGCCCGCGTCGTCCGCGCCGCCGAGGCGCTCGGGGTACCCGCGCCAGACCTGCCCCTTGCCGACGAGCAGGCGCATCTGCTCCAGCACGCGCTCGCGGTGCTCGCGCAGGGTCAGGCCCTCGATGCGCTGGAACGCCTCCTCGCCCGCGGTGGCGCGCGCCGTCGCGCGCAGGTCCGCCCACCGGCCGAGCAGGAGCTTCTCGAGGGAGGCGACGTCGACGCGGGCCTCGCCGTGCGGCGTCGCGCTCGCGTCACCCGTGGTCGACGCGCGCTGCGCGAGGGCGGGACGGTCGGACGTGGCGGTCATGGGATCTCCTTGAGTTCTGAGGCGGTCGCCGGGTGCTCAGGGCGGTCGGTGGCGGGGCGGACGCCGTCGCGACGGGTCGCGGGCGACGTGCGCCGGTCGCCGTGGGAGCGGGGGGTGCCCGGGTTGTGGGAGAGGACGCCGACCGGCCCGGCCCAGAGCCAGGCGGCGACTCGCTCGGTGAGCTGCTCGCGGTCCGGGACGTCGGCCCGGTCGCGGTGGCCGAGCCACCACTCCCCGGCGCCCCGCACGAACCCGACGGCGCCCGCGGCCCAGGCCGCGGCGTCGGCGGGAGAGACGTCGGTGACGCGCGCGAACGGCTCGGCGACGAGCTCGATCACCGAGTCGAGGAACGCCGCGAGGGGTGCGCGGCTCGCGCCGGTCGTCCCGTTCGTGAGCCCGCTCGCGGCGAGCTGCGCGGCGGGCTCCTCCGTCCCCGCGACGGCGCTCGTCCGGGTGACGAAGTAGTACACGTTCGGCGAGCTCTCGATCATCTCGAGGTAGACGCCGACCATCGCGCGCAGCGCGCGCTTGGGGGTCTCGGCCGACTCGGCGGCCTGGGTCAGCGCGTCGTGCATCTGCCCCACGACGGCGGAGCCGAGCGCGACCTGCAGTCCCGTCTTGTCGTCGAAGTAGCGGTAGATGATCGACTTCGACGTTCCTGACGCCGCCGCGATCTCGTCCATGGAGACCCCGGGGCCCCCGCGGTGCACGGCCTTGCTCGCCGCCCGGATGAGCTCCGCGCGGCGCGCCGCCCGGTGCTCGTCCCAGCGGGTCGACCGGCCGTCCACCGCCGCGCCCGGCTGCACCCGTCCTCGGGTGGCCGCTCGCGCGTCGGCACCTGTGTTCACGTCGCCCTCCGTTGCGCCCGACCTCGATGTCGTCGGTGCCTGTTCCGCGGCACCGCGTCGGGCAGGGCACGGCCCTGTGACCCGACTCACGAAACCGAGAGTATCAGGTACTCTTGGTATTGGACACCAGCCGGCCCTCTCCCCTCGCCTCCGCGCGGCGTCGACTGCGGCATCGCCGTCGACCTCGCACAGGGGCCCCTCCCCGGGCCGGACCGACGCAGCGCAGCGAGCACGGACAGGAAGTGAGGCACAGTGGCCAACCGCACCAGCCCCCGCCAGACCCCCGAGCAGGCCCCCGAGCACGTCCCGGCGACCAGCACCCCGGGCGCCCCCCGCGACGCCTGGGTCGTCGGCGGGAACCGCATCCCGTTCGCCCGTGCCGGCAAGAAGTACTCGTCCGCGAGCAACCAGGAGATGTTCACGGCCGCGCTCGACGGGCTCGTCGCGCGCTTCGGCCTCCAGGGCGAGCGGCTCGGGGAGGTCGTCGGCGGCGCCGTGCTCAAGCACTCGCGCGACTTCAACCTCGTCCGCGAGTCCGTCCTCGGCTCGTCCCTCTCCCCCGAGACCCCCGCCTACGACCTCCAGCAGGCCTGCGCGACCGGCCTCGAGGCGACGATCGCCGTCGCGAACAAGATCCGGCTCGGCCAGGTCGAGTCGGGCGTCGCGGGAGGCTCCGACACCGTGTCCGACGCCCCGATCGCCGTGAGCGAGGGCCTGCGTCGCGCGCTGCTGGAGGCGAGCCACGCCAAGACGTTCGGCCAGCGCGTCAAGGCGTTCGCCAAGGTCCGCCCCGCCGACCTCGCGCCCCTGACCCCCGCGACGGACGAGCCGCGCACCGGACTGTCGATGGGCGAGCACCAGGCGATCACGACGGCACGCTGGGGCATCGAGCGCGAGGCGCAGGACGAGCTCGCGCTCGCGAGCCACGAGCACCTCGCGGCCGCGTGGGACGCCGGGTTCTTCGACGACCTCGTCACCCCCTTCCGCGGGCTCCTGCGCGACGACAACCTGCGCACCGACTCGTCGCTCGAGAAGCTCGCCGCGCTCAAGCCCGTGTACGGCAAGCGCCTCGAGGGCGTCACCCCGACCATGACCGCGGGCAACTCGACGCCGCTGACCGACGGCGCGTCGACCGTCCTGCTCGCGTCGGCCGACTGGGCGCGCGAGCGGGACCTGCCGCTCCTCGCGCGCGTCGTCGACGCCGAGACCGCCGCGGTCGACTTCGTGCACGGCCACGAGGGCCTCCTGATGGCCCCCGCGCACGCCGTCCCGCGCCTGCTCGCGCGCAACGGCCTCGCGCTCGGCGACTTCGACCTGTACGAGATCCACGAGGCGTTCGCCTCCACGGTCCTCACGACGCTCAAGGCCTGGGAGGACGACGAGTACTGCCGCACCGAGCTGGGTCTCGACGGCGCGCTCGGGTCGATCGACCGCGCTCGCCTCAACGTCAACGGGTCCTCGCTCGCCGCGGGCCACCCCTTCGCCGCGACCGGCGGCCGCATCGTCGCGACGGCGGCCAAGCTCCTGGCGCAGCGCACCGCCGAGACCGGGGCGCCCGCACGGGCGCTGATCTCCGTGTGCGCCGCGGGCGGCCTCGGCGTCGCCGCGATCCTCGAGTCCGTCCCCGCGACCGACGCCCCCGCCTGACGGCTCCCGACGACCCGAGAGGAACCACCGTGACCGACTCCTACGTCCAGGCCGTCAACTCCGGCTTCACGAAGACGCTCGCCAAGAAGCTGGGCCTCCCGCGCCCCGCGGTCCTGCGCCGCTTCCGCGCGGGCGACCCGCTCACCGTCGGGCCCGTGCTCGTCCTCGGCGGCACGCCCGGCGTGCGCGACGACGCCGACCGCGTCGCCGAGGCCCTGCTCGCCTGGGACCTCGACGTCCGCCAGACCCCGGACGACACGACCCGCTGGGGCGCGGTCGTCGTCGTGCTCAGCGAGATCGAGCGCCCCGAGGACGCGTCGGCGCCCGTCATGGCGCTCTCCGCGACGCTGCGCCGCCTCGCGCCGAACGGCCGCGTCGTGACGATCTCGCGCGCCCCCGCCGACACCGACTCTCCCGAGCTCGCCGCCGCCCGCGAGGGCGTCGACGGGTTCCTGCGCTCCGTCGCGAAGGAGCTGCGCTACGGCGCGACCGGCAACGGCATCCAGGTGACCGACGACGCCCCCGTCGACAGCCCGAGCGTCCTCGCGACCCTCCGCTTCTTCCTGTCCGCCAGGTCCGCGTTCGTCGACGGCCAGCTCCTCCGGGTCGGCGCCGCCACGCCCGCGGACCAGGGCTCTCCCTCGCCAGACCAAGGCTCTCCCTCGGCGGACCAGGGCTCTCCCTCGGCGGGTGGGACGGCCGCCGGAGCCGACCAGCCGCTCGCCGGCAAGGTCGCCGTCGTGACCGGCGCGGCGCGCGGCATCGGCGCGCAGGTCGCCCGGACGCTCGCGCGCGACGGCGCGAAGGTGGTCGTGGTGGACGTGCCCGCGGCGGGCGAGGCGCTCGCCAAGGTCGCGAACGAGATCAGGGGCACGGCGCTGCAGCTCGACGTGACCGCCGACGACGCGGGCGCGCGCATCCTCGAGCACGCCCGCGCGCGGCACGGCGGGCTCGACGTCCTGGTGCACAACGCGGGGATCCTGCGCGACAAGCTGCTCGCCAACATGTCCGCGGACAAGTGGGACGCCGTGATCGCGGTGAACCTCGCCGCGCAGCTCCGCATCACGGAGTACCTGCTCGGCGCGAACGGGTTCTCGTCCGCGCCGCGCGTCGTGTCGCTCGCGTCGACGAGCGGCATCGCGGGCAACCGCGGCCAGGCGAACTACGCGTTCTCGAAGGCGGGCGTCATCGGCCACACGCGGGCGTTCGCGCGTCGTCTCGCCGAGGTCGGGGGCACGGCGAACGCCGTCGCGCCGGGGTTCATCGAGACGGACATGACGGCGTCGATCCCGTTCGTCCAGCGCGAGGTCGCGCGTCGCGTCGCGTCGCTCCAGCAGGGCGGCCAGCCCGTGGACGTCGCCGAGGCGATCGCGTTCCTCGCGTCGCCCGGGGCCGCGGGCGTCAACGGGCAGGTGCTGCGCGTGTGCGGGCAGAACGTGGTGGGCCGGTGACCGCCGCACCCAGGTCGCCCGACGGCGCCGCTGCCGCTCCCGCCGGGACCGCCCCCGCGCGCGTCGAGACGCTGCCCGCGATCCCGGGGCTCGGCGGGCTGTACGTGCGCGGGGTCGCGGCGTCGGGCCGGATCGCGGCGGCGCACCGTCTCCCCGGGGGCGGCGGCCGACGCGACCTCGCGCTGCCCGACGTCACGTACCGCGTCGCGGGCGTGCCGACGGGCGACGACGCTGCGCCCGGCCACGTGGGCAGCGCCGCGCACCTCGCGCGGTACGCGCGCCTCGTGGGCGAGGCCCCGTCGGAGGTGCTGCCCGCCGGGTACCTGCACGTGCTCGGCTTCCCCCTCGCGACGGCCGTCATGGTCCGGACGGACTTCCCGCTGCCGCTGCTCGGCATGGTGCACCTCGCGAACGCGGTGTCCGTGCTGCGTCCGGTGCGGCTCGGGGACACGCTCGAGGTGCGCGCCTGGGCCGAGCGGCTGCGGCCGCACCGGCGCGGGGTCCAGGTGGACCTCGTCACCGAGGTCTCCGTCGAGCGCACCGACGACGAGCGCGCGGCGGGCAGCGGCCTGCCGGCGACGACGCTCGCGTACCGCGGCGTCTCGACGTACCTCGCGAAGGGCGTCACGCTCCCGGGCGACCCGGCGGACGAGGACGCCGAGGCCACCTCGGGCGTCGACGCCTTCGTCGCGCCGCTCCCGACGGCGCGCTGGGCGCTCGGCGCCGGGACGGGCCGCGCGTACGCGGCCGTCTCCGGCGACCGGAACCCGATCCACACGTCGGGGCTCGGCGCCAAGGCGTTCGGGTTCCCGCGCGCCATCGCGCACGGCATGTACACCGCCGCGCGGGCGCTCGCCGAGTCGGGGACCCGCCGCGGTGACGCCTACGACTGGACGGTCTCGTTCGCCAAGCCGGTCCTCCTGCCGAGCACCGTCGACGTGGCGCTGCGCCCGGCGGGCGACGTGCCCGCCGCGGTGCGGGACGCCGTCGGGCAGGTCCCGTCCGCCGTACCGGACGGCGCGGGCGACCCGACGACGGGCGTCGTCTACCAGGCGTGGGACGGCAAGGGCCGCCTCCACCTCGCAGGCCGGGTCACCCCCCGCCTCTGACGCCCCGCTGCCGAACACGGGGTTGGTGTCGCTGTCGAGCGGATAGCGACACCAACCCGTCCTCGACACCACGGAGGCTCGTGCTCGGCGAGCCCGCCGATCAGGCCAGACGGGCCAGCAGGCCGTCGCGGACGGTCGGCCACTCGTCGAGCAGGACCGAGAAGTAGGCGGTGTCCTGGCGCGACCCGTCGGGCGCGACGCGGTGGCTTCGGAGCACGCCCTCGGGCACGGCGCCCAGACGCCGGATCGCGCCGATGGACCGGCTGTTGCGCGCGTCGGCCCGCAGCGCGACGCGCGCGACGCCCAGGTCCTCGAACGCGTGCCGCAGCAGCAGGTACTTGCACGCCGGGTTGGTCACTCCGCCCCACCACTCGCGCGCGTAGAACGTCGAGCCGAGCTCGATCCGGCCCTGGGAGGGCACCCACTCGTAGAGGGACGTCGACCCGCGGACGACGTCGGCGCCGTCGGTCGCGGCATCGGCCCCGGGGCCGACGACGGCGAACGCGAGCCTCCCGGGGGCGGCGACGGCGTCCCGGACGTACCCGGCCATCGCGTCGGTCCCGCTCGGAACGCGGCTGGACATGCCGGCCCAGATGCCGTCGTCGACGAGCGCGCCGAGCGCGGGCGCATGGCTCTCGTCGAGCGGGACGAGGCGGACTCCGAAGCCTTCGAGGGTGGTGTCGTGCAGCACCCGCACATCCCACCACACCCGGGGTGCCCGACCGCGTGCGAGCGACCGGGACCGTGCCTACGGTCGAGCGGTACCGACGAGAGGAGCACTCATGGGACTCGGAGACAAGGCCAAGCACGCCGCCGAGGAGGCGGGTGGCAAGCTCAAGGAGGGCGCGGGCAAGCTCACGGACAACGAGCGGCTCGAGGCCGAGGGCAAGAAGGACCAGGCGAAGGCTGACGTCAAGCAGGCGGGCGACGACGTCAAGGACGCGTTCGACCGCTAGTCCCTGCCCCTGATCTGCTCGCGAGGGCTCCGCTCCGGCGGGGCCCTCGCGGTGTCCCGCGTCCGCGGCACCGCCGTCGAGCCTGCCGGCCAGGGCGACGGCCTACGACGCGGCGAGCGGCAGCGAGGTCACCGGGTGCGCCGGGGCGAGCACGGGCACGACGCGCGGCGCGTTGATGCGCTCCAGGAGGCCGACCTCGACGGTCGGCCACTCGGGCGCGAGGATCGAGAACATCACGGAGTCGGCGCGCGTCCCGTCGGGCGCGGTGCGGTGGCCGCGCATGACGCCCTCCTCGTAGGCGCCGAGCCGCCGCATGGCCCCGAGCGAGCGCGTGTTGCGCGTGTCGACGCGGAAGCCGACACGGTGCACGTCCCACGTCTCGAACGCGTGCCGCAGCAACAGCCACTTGGTCACGGGGTTGACGAGGCTCCCCCACGTGGAGCGGGCGTAGAACGTCCGGCCGACCTCGACCCGGCGGTCGACGAGCGACAGGTCGCGGAACGCCGTGCTGCCGAGCACGTCGCCCGGGGCCCCGTCGGGGCCGGTGGCGCGCACGACGAAGCCCGTCAGGTCGGGCGCGGCGCGCGTCGCGGCCACCAGCTCGGCCATCCCCGCGACCCCGAAGGGCATGGGGATGCTCATGCCTGACCACATCGCCTCGTCGACGAGGCCGGCCAGTGTCTCAGCGTGCTCCAGGGCCAACGGCTCCAGGCGGAAGCCGTGCCCCGAGAGGACGACGTCGTGCAGCACAGCGCATATCAGAGCACACGCGGACGACGCCGCCAAGAGGCTCCGGCGACACGGTGGACAACGCTCGTCGACGCTCGGGTGAACAGCTGCCCGAGCGGCCGCGAGAGAGCGACGCCCGTCCGAGGTAGCGACGTCCGGTGCCTCGACGGGGCTGCACGTCGCTCCCTCAGCGGGAGGTCGCTATCTCGTGGTCATGCGGCGGGGCCGCACCCCGCGGCGTCGGCGAGGAAGCCCGCCGCGGCGGTCGCGAAGAGGCCCTCCAGGCCCGAGCCCGCCGGCACCGGGCGCGGGTCGTCGGCGACGGCCCAGCAGCCGTCGACGACCTCGTACCGCGTCGTCGGCCCCTGTTCCACGTACGACCGCACGGCCTCGACGAGGCGGACGACGTCGGCACCCGTCGTCCCGACGCCGACGGACGCCCGGATGGCGCCCGCGTCGTACCCGAGGCGCGCGAGCAGCGGGTGGGCGCAGAAGCGACCGTCGCGCACGCCGATGCCGTGCTCGGCGGAGAGGTACGCGGCGACGAGGCCCGGGTCGTGGCCCTCGACGGAGAACGTCACGACGCCGACCGGGTCGACGGCGTCCTCCCAGACCCGCACGACGCGCACGCCCGGGACCGCCTCCAGCCCGGCGACGAGCGCCGCGCGCAGGGTCGCCTCGTGGGCGTGGAGGTCGGCCGGGTCGAGCGCCGCGAGCGCGTCGCACGCGGCCGCGAGCGCCGCGGCGCCCACGACGTTCGGCGACCCTGCCTCGTGGCGCGCGGGCGCCGTCTGCCACTGCGTGCCGGTGAGGGCGACCTGCCGCACCGCCCCACCTCCGGCGAGGTACGGGGTCCCCGCGTCGAGCCAGTCGCGGCGACCCACGAGCGCGCCCGCGCCGAACGGCGCGTACGTCTTGTGGCCGGAGAACGCGACGTAGTCGACCCCGGAGCCCGCGAGGGAGAACCCGCGGTGCGGGACGAGCTGGGCGCCGTCGAGCACGACGCGCGCGCCGGCGTCGTGGGCGGCCCGCACGACGTCCGCGACGGGGAGCGACTCGCCCGTGACGTTCGACGCCCCGGTCACGGCGACCAGGGCGTACGGGAAGCGTGCGAGCTCGGTGCGCAGGCCGGACAGCGTCTCCGCGACGGACGCGCCGCCCGCGAGGACCGTCGCGCCGCCCGTGCGCTGCCACGGCAGGAGGTTCGCGTGGTGCTCGACGTCGAGGACGAGCACGCGCCCGGGCGTCCCGTCCGCGTTCGCCGGGACGCAGCCCGCGAGCAGGTTGAGCGAGTCGGTCGTGTTGCGCGTGACGACCGTGACGTCGTCCTCGCGCGCGCCGACGAACGCGCCGATCGTGCGGCGCGAGGCCTCGTAGAGCGCGGTCGAGACCTGCGACAGGTACCCGGCGCCCCGGTGCACGCTCGCGTAGAGCGGCAGCACCTCGGTCACGCGGTCCGCGACCGAGCGGAGCGCCGGCGCCGACGCCGCCACGTCGAGGTTCGCGTACGGGACGCTCCGGCCGTCGACGAGCGGGACGAGCGTGTCCGCGCCGACGACGGGCAGGAGGGCGGGCGCGCCGGCGACCGCTGCGAGGTCGGGCGCCTCCGAGACCTCGGTCGGACACGAGACGTGGGCGAGAGCAGTCATGACACAGTCCTCCGAGGGCAGTCCGGGGACGGTGATCCCCGCGCTTGCCGCGCGCCGGTCGGCGTACGGCCTGGTCGTCACCCGGGGCACCCCGCCGCGAGAGGAGGGTTGCCGGCCAGCAAACCGGGGTTTCACGCTGGCACTCATGACCTGCGTCCAGGATGTGCGCGCGGGACGGAGCGTGTCAACCGGTGGTCACGGTGTCTCGGATGGCGGGACGCAGTCCATGGGCAGGTCGAGGCGCCACCCGGACTCGTCGACCTCGAACGCGTCGAGCACCGCGCCGGTCCGCGCGTCGAGCACGACGACGGAGTCGGGCGGCCACTCGGCCGGGTCCCCCGGTGGCGTCTGCGGAGGACGCTGGAGCCGTACGCCGTTCGTGTGCGCCTCGACGACCTCACCGGTGCGCGTGCTGACCAGCACGACCTCCGGGTGCGCGTCGGCGGAGGCGTCGCACGCCTCGCCGTCGCCGTCCGAGGTCCACCAGCCCTCGTACCCGCCGACGGTGTGCTCGGCCAGGTCGATCGGCTCCCCCGTGTGCGCGTCGCCGTCGAGCGCCTCTCGGGAGGGGAAGGGCGAGACGAGGTCCTCGTCGGGTTCGACCTGGACGACCCGCGGCCGCTCGGTGGGCAGCCCGGGGACCGCGTCCCCGACGACGTGCACCACCGTCTGCGGGGCGTCCCCGCCTCCGGGCGCCGTCCACAGCAGGACGACGCCCGTCCCGACCACGCCCGCCACCACGGCCGCGCCCACCGCCCGTCGTCGCACGCTGGCCACCGTCTCCCCCCTTCGCTCCCGGGACCCCGCCCCGGCGCGCGATCACGCTAGCGCGACCGTCCGACGTCGGGCACCCCCTCCCGGAGGCCGCTCCCCGAGACGGGCGTTCCACGCGTCGGACGGGTGGCGTACGATCCCGAGCAACCATCCGGAGCGGCCGAGTGACGTGGCACGTCGACGCCGCAGCAACCCCCCGGTCCGTCGCGAGGCGGCCGGGCGCAGGGTGCTACTGCCACGATCGATGGAGGAGGACTCATGAGCGACCAGTCCCAGCAGAAGTCGGCCGTACCCGACGCGCGGCCCGCCGTCGGCTACGCCGGCGACCTCACCCCGCAGCAGGCGTGGGACCTGCTGACGAGCGACGAGCGCGCGGTGCTCGTCGACGTCCGCACCGAGGGCGAGTGGCGCACGATCGGCGTGCCCGACGCCACGGACCTCGCCCGCGACGTCGTGTTCGACGAGTGGGTGACCCCGGCCGGCCCCAACCCGCGCTTCCTGGACCAGCTCGTCGAGGCCGGGCTCACCCCCGGCGACGAGCGCCCCGTCGTGTTCCTGTGCCGCTCGGGCCAGCGGTCGATCGGCGCCGCGCGCGCGGCCACGGCCGCCGGTCTCGGGCCGTCGTACAACGTGCTCGAGGGCTTCGAGGGCGCCCAGGGGCTCTCGGGCCTGCGCGACGTCGAGGGCTGGAAGGTGCGCGGCCTGCCCACCACGACCTACGACGAGGCCGCCCGGTGAGCGCCGCGCAGCCCGGGAGCGTCCCCGGCGGCTCCGGCCGCAAGCCCCTGCCCGCGAGCGCGCGCCCCGCGACGCTCGCCGTGCGCGGCGGCCACCACCGCACGGAGTTCCAGGAGACCTCCGAGGCGCTGTTCCTCACGCAGGGGTACACGTACGACCGCGCCGCCGACGCCGAGGCGGCGTTCAAGGGCGAGCTCGACCGGTTCGTCTACTCGCGCTACGGCAACCCGACCGTGCACGCGTTCGAGGAGCGCCTGCGCCTGCTGGAGGGTGCCGAGGCCTGCTACGCGACGGCGTCCGGCATGTCCGCGGTGTTCACGTCGCTCGCCGCGCTCGTCGGTTCCGGGTCGCGGATCGTCGCGGCGCGCGCGCTGTTCGGGTCGAGCATCGTCATCTTCGACGAGATCTTCGCGAAGTGGGGCGTCCGGACGGACTACGTCGACGGGCACGTGCTCTCCCAGTGGGAGGAGGCGCTCTCGACGCCCGCGGACGTCGTGTTCTTCGAGACCCCGTCCAACCCCATGCAGGACATCGTCGACGCGCGGCGCGTGAGCGAGCTCGCGCACGCCGCGGGCGCGGTGGTGGTGCTCGACAACGTCTTCGCGACGCCGCTGCTGCAGAAGCCGCTCGAGCTCGGCGCGGACGTCGTCGTGTACTCGGCGACCAAGCACATCGACGGGCAGGGCCGCGTGCTCGGCGGCGCGATCCTCGGGACCGAGGAGTACGTCAACGGGCCCGTGCAGACGTTCCTCCGCAACACGGGGCCGTCGCTCTCGGCCTTCAACGCGTGGGTGCTGCTCAAGGGCCTCGAGACGCTCCCGGTGCGCGTCGCGGCGCAGAACGCGGCGGCCGCGCAGGTCGCCGAGGCGCTCGAGCAGCTCCCCGGGATCGGCCGCGTGCGCTACCCGTTCCTCGCGTCGCACCCGCAGCGCGAGCTCGCGCGGTCGCAGCAGAGCGGCGGCGGCACGGTCGTGACGTTCGACCTCGCCGTCCCCGAGGGCACCGACCCCGAGACGGCGAAGAAGCGCGCGTTCACGTTCCTCGACGCGCTCCAGGTCGTCGACATCTCCAACAACCTCGGCGACGCGAAGTCACTGATCACGCACCCCGCCACGACGACGCACCGCAAGCTCGGCCCCGAGGGCCGCGCCGCCGTCGGGATCGCGGAGACGACCGTGCGCCTGTCGGTGGGTCTGGAAGACCCGCTCGACGTCATCGAGGACGTGGAGCAGGCGCTCGACGCCTGACGACCCTCGCGCCGACCACATGGTCGGCGGGCAACAGGCGCATGGTCGGCGCGGTGCTCCGGAATGGTGTGGACCGGCCGTGCGGGCCTTCGTAGCGTCGGGGGATGCCCGACGCGATCTTCGACGACCCTCGCCTCGCCGCGCTCTACGACCCGCTCGACCCGGACCGCAGCGACCTCGACGCGTACGTCGCGATCGTCGACGAGCTCGGCGCGCGGCGCGTGCTCGACGTCGGGTGCGGCACCGGGACGTTCGCGTGCCTCCTGGCGGGGCGTGGGATCGAGGTGGTCGGCGTCGACCCGGCGGGCGCGTCGCTCGACGTCGCGCGCACCAAGCCGGGCGCCGACCGCGTGCGCTGGCTGCACGGCGACGCGACGACGCTCCCGCCGCTCCGGGTCGACCTCGCGACGATGACGGCGAACGTCGCGCAGGTGTTCCTCACCGACGACGCGTGGACCGCGACGCTGCGCGGCATCCGTTCCGCGCTGGTCCCGGACGGGTGGCTGGTCTTCGAGACGCGCGACCCCGCGCGCCGGGCCTGGGAGGGCTGGGTCCGCGAGGCGACGACCGTGCGCGTGGACGTGCCCGACGTCGGGCGGGTCGAGTCCTGGACCGACCTCACCGACGTGTCGCTCCCGTTCGTGTCCTTCCACGACACGACCGTGCTGCCCGACGGCACCGAGCTGCACTCCGACTCGACGCTGCGCTTCCGCGAGCGCGACGAGGTCGAGGCGTCGCTGGTGGCGTGCGGCTTCGAGGTCGTGGACGTCCGCGACGCGCCCGACCGCCCGGGCCGCGAGTGGGTGTTCGTCGCACGGCGCGCTGAGCCGGAGGTCGAGTGACGCACGTCCGAGCGAGCGACGCGCTCCGGCGTGCGCCTCTCGGTCGGGCGTGCGTCAGCCGGCACGTCCGCCCAGGACGGCACCGTCGTTCCCGACGATGTGGACGGCGGTTCGACGGTGTGGGACGCACCTCGTAGATTCCTCGTAGCGCCCGGCCGACCGGCGGGCGCGACGACCGGTCCGCCACCACCGACAGGGGTCCCCTTGCTGCACGTGCACCGCTCCGAGCGTGCCGAGGCGCTCGTGGCGCCGCTCGCCGCCGTGCTCGCCGAGGCGCCGGAGGACCCGTTCACGCCGGACGTCGTGGCCGTCCCGACGCGCGGGGTCGAGCGGTGGCTCGCGCAGCGGCTCTCGCACCACCTGGGCGCGGGCGAGACGTCGGGGATCTGCGCGAACGTGGACTTCCGCGGCCCGCGCCGGCTCGTGGAGCAGGTCGTCGCGGACCTCACCGACCTCGACCCCGACCACGACCCGTGGCGCCCCGAGCGGCTCGCCTGGTCGGTGCTCGAGGTGCTCGACGCGCACCTCGCCGAGCCCTGGGCGGCACCGCTCGCGCGGTACGTCGGCGACCCGGGCGACGAGGTGCGCCGGGGCCGGCGCCTGACGCTCGCGCGTCGGCTCGCGGACCTGCTCGTCGACTACGCGCGGCAGCGGCCCGAGGTGGTGCTCGCGTGGTCGGCCCCATCGCCGAAGACCGGCGACACCCCGGACGACCTCGCCTGGCAGCCCGAGCTCTGGCGCCGCCTGGTCGACCGCGTCCCGGCCACGGACCCCGCACGTCGTGTCGAGGACGCGGTCGCCGCGCTCCGCGCCGACCCCGCGGCCGTCGACCTCCCGCCGCGGCTGTCCGTGTTCGGCCCGACGCGGCTCCCGGAGGACGAGCTGCGCGTGCTGCACGTGCTCGCCGAGCACCGCGACGTCCACCTGTGGCTCGTGCACCCGTCGCCCGCGCTATGGGAGAAGGTCGCGGCTTACGACGGCGCCCCCGCCACGAGCGACGACCTCACCGAGGACACCGCCCCGGACCACGCAGGCACGCGGCGTCGCGCAGACCTGCCCACGCTCGCCCGACACCCGTTCCTCGCGTCGACCGGCCGTGACGCGGTCGAGCTGCAGCTCCGGCTCTCAGCCGGCGGGTCGGTCGAGACGCACCACGCAGCCGCGCCGACCCCCCCGACGCTGCTCGGCGCGCTGCAGTCCGCGCTGCGGGCGGACGAGCCCGACGGCGCGCACCTGCTCGACCCGGCGGACCGGTCCGTGCAGGTGCTCGCCTGCCACGGCCGCGCGCGCCAGGTCGAGGTCCTGCGCGAGACGCTGGTCGGCCTGTTCTCCGCCGACCCGACGCTCCAGGCGCGCGACGTGATCGTGCTGTGCCCCGACGTCGAGACGTTCGCGCCCCTCGTCACGGCGACGTTCGGCGCGGTCCCCGAGCTCGGCGAGGACGCGCACCCCGGTCAGCGCCTGCGGGTCAGCCTCGCCGACCGCGGCGCCGGGACGACCAACCCCGTGCTCGCGCTGCTCGCCACCCTGCTGCGCCTCGCAGACGGCCGCGTCACGGCGTCGGAGGTGCTCGACCTCGCGGCGAGCGCGCCGGTCCGGCGCCGGTTCCGGTTCTCCGACGACGACGTGGACCGCCTGCGCCAGTGGGCCGTCGAGGCGGGCGTGCACTGGGGCGAGGACGGCGCGCGCCGGGCCCGGTTCGGGATCGACGGGCACGTGCGGCAGGGCACGTGGGACGCGGCGCTCGACCGGCTCCTGCTCGGCGCGGCGATGGCGGACGAGGACGCGCGGTTCGTCGGGCCGGCGCTGCCGCTGGACGACGTCGGCTCGACCGACGTGGACCTCGCGGGCCGCCTCGCAGAGCTCGTCGCACGGCTGACGGAGACGCTGCGCGCGCTCGACGGGGTGCACCCGCTGGCGCACTGGCTCGACGCGCTCGACCGCGCGCTCACGCTGCTCGCCGAGGCGCCGCCCACGGAGGGGTGGCAGATCGGCTCCGCGCGCCGCGTGCTGGGCGACGTGCGCGCGGCGGGCGCCGCGCACGGCGGGGTCGCGCTGCGGCTCGCGGACGTGCGCGCGCTGCTCGACGACCGTCTCGCGGGGCGCCCGACCCGTGCCGGGTTCCGCACGGGCGCGCTGACCGTGTGCTCGCTCGAGCCGATGCGCTCGGTGCCGCACCGGGTCGTGTGCCTCCTGGGCCTCGACGACGGCGTCTTCCCCCGCACCGCCGCTCCCGCGGGCGACGACCTGCTCGCGCGGCACCCGGAGATCGGCGAGCGCGACGCGCGCAGCGAGGACCGGCAGATCTTCCTCGACGCCGTCGCGGCGGCGGGCGACCACCTCGTCGTCGTGCACACGGGCGCCGACGAGCGCACCGGCGCCGCCCGCCCGCCGGCGGTCCCCGTCGCGGAGCTGCTCGACGCGCTCGACCGCGTGGCGCGGACTCCCGACGGGCGCCCGGCGCGCGAGCACGTCGTCGTGCAGCACCCGCTGCAGACCGTGGACGAGCGCAACTTCATCCCGGGCGCTCTGGGCGTGCCGGGTCCGTTCAGCCACGACGGCGCGGCGTTCGACGGCGCCCGCCAGGCGCGCGAGACGCGTCAGCCGGTCGGGGCGCTGGTAGGCGCGCCGCTCTCGCTCCCGGCCGTGGCCGAGAGCGGCCCGCAGGCCGGCGAGGTCCCGGACGCCGGGGCGGACGCCCGCGCCGACGTCGAGCTCGACGACCTGGTCCGCCTGCTGGAGAACGCGCCGCGCTGGTTCGCGCAGCACACGCTCGACGTCGGGCTCGTGCTGGAGGAGGACGACGTCGAGGACCGCCTCCCGCTCGCGCTCACCGGCCTCGCGGGATGGGGCGTGGGCGACCGCGTGCTCCGCGCCGCGCTCGCCGGCGTCGACCCGAACCGGGCGATGCAGGCCGAGTGGCGCCGGGGCCAGGTCCCGCCGCGCGAGCTGGGCCGCTCGGCGTTGCAGGAGGTGGTCCGCGCCGTCGGCCCGCTGCGCGTCGCCGCCGTGGAGGCCGCGCGCGAGGCCGACCTCGCCGCGGGCCGCCCGGTGAGCCAGGACGTGCTGAGCTCCGCGGAGACGGTCGACGTCCGCGCCGTGCTGCCCGACGGCCGCACCCTCGTCGGGAGCGTGCCGGGCGTGCACGGGGCGCGGGTCGTGCGCACCGAGTACTCGCGGCTCGGTCCCAAGCACCGGCTGCGCGCCTGGGTCCAGGCGCTCGCGCTCACGGCGAGCGACCCGGGCCGCCCGTGGGACGCCGTCGCGATCGGTCGCTCGTCCCGGGGCCCGGGCGTCGCGTGGTCCACCCTCACCCCGCCGGACCGCGAGACGGCGTCCCGGGTCCTCGCGGACCTCGTGGCGCTGCGCGACGAGGCGGCGCGCGAGCCGTTGCCGCTGCTGCCCGACGTGTCGCTGCGCTACACGGAGGAGCGGCGCACGAGCGACGCGCGCGACGCCCTGATGCGCGCGGGCTGGGCGTGGAACAAGGGCTTCGAGTGCAAGGACCCGTACGTCGTCCTCGCGTGGGGCCAGGACCCGGCCCTCCCCGACGTCGCGGGGCTCGCCACCACGGCCGACCTGGGCCGCTTCCCCGACGACCCGACCCGCCTCGGTGCGCTCGCGCGCCGCGTGTGGGAGCCCCTGCTGGAGAACGAGCTGCGAGGTGCCCGGTGAACGGCGCGACGTCCCGGACCGCGACCGACGGCGCCCCCGCGCACGGGGGCACGGCGGGGACGAGCAGCGCACCCCGGCGCTTCGACCCGTTCGGCGCGCTGCCGAGCGGGACGGTCGTGCTCGAGGCGAGCGCCGGCACGGGCAAGACCCACACGATCGCGACCCTCACGACGCGCTACGTCGCCGAGGGCGTGGCCGCCCTGCCGGAGATCATGCTCGTGACCTTCGGCCGCGCCGCGACCTCGGAGCTGCGCGACCGCGTCCGCGAGCGCCTCGTCGCGACCGAGCGCGCGCTGCGCGGGCCCGCGCCGGCGTCCAGCCGGGACGACCTCGTCGCGTTCCTCGCCGCGGTCGACGACGACGAGCTCGACCGCCGCCGCGAGCGCTTGCGCGTCGCGCTGTCCCAGCTCGACGCCGCGACCATCACCACGACGCACGGCTTCTGCCAGCAGATGCTCACCGCGCTGGGGACGGCGGCCGACGTCGACCTCGCGACGAGCTTCCTGCCGGACGTCGCGGACCTCGTCGAGGAGGTCACCGACGACCTGTACGTGCGGCGGTTCGCCGACGAGCCGGAGCCGATCCTCTCGCCGCGCGACGTGCGCGACGTCGCCCGGGCGGCGGTGAGCGACCACGGGGCGGTGGTCGCGCCGGCGGACGCGGCCGAGGGGTCGGTGGCGGCGGCGCGGTACGAGGTCGCGGTCGCGGCCCGTCGCGAGGTGGAGGCGCGCAAGCGCGCGATGCACCTGCTCGACTACGACGACCTGCTCGTGCTGCTGCGCCGCGCGCTGACCGACCCCGAGCACGGCGCGACCGCGGCGCGACGGGTCCGGTCGCGGTTCCGCGTCGTCATGGTGGACGAGTTCCAGGACACCGACCCCGAGCAGTGGGAGATCCTGCGGACGGCGTTCCACGGGCACCCCGAGGAGTGCCGCACGCTGGTGCTCATCGGCGACCCCAAGCAGGCGATCTACGCGTTCCGCGGCGCGGACGTCGTGACGTACCTGCGCGCGGTCGAGGACGCGACGGACACCGCGACGCTCAGCACGAGCTGGCGCAGCGACGGACCGCTCCTCGCGGGCCTGCACGCGCTGCTGGGCGAGACGGCGCTCGGCGACCCGCGCATCGTCGTGCGCCCGGTCGACGCGGCGCACCCCGAGCCGCGCTTCTCCGGCGGCGCGCCGGTGCGGCTGCGGCAGGTCACGCGGCGTGCCTACCGCCTCGGCGGGTCGTCGGCGCCGTCGGCCCCGGACGCCCGCAGCCTGCTGGCCCGGGACGTCGCGGCGGACGTCGCGGGGCGGCTGGGGACCGCCGACGGCGGCGGCGACCGCGTGCGCGACGACGCCCTCGGCGCGACGGGCGACGACGGCGTGGGCACCGGCACGGGGCGGTGGCGGCCGCTGGAGCCGCGCGACGTCGCGGTGCTCACCCGGACGAACGCGCAGGCCGAGGCGGTGCGCTCCGCGCTCGTCGCGCTCGGCGTGCCCGCGGTCGTGTCGGGGCCGTCGAGCGTGTTCGGCTCGGCGGCGGCCCAGGACTGGCTCACCCTGCTCGCCGCGCTGGAGCAGCCCGGTCTGCACCGCCGCGCGACGGCGCTCGCCCTCACCCCCTTCGTCGGCTGGGACGCGCAGCGGCTCGCGACCGCCGGCGACGCCGACCACGACGAGCTCGGGGACACCGTCCGGACCTGGGCGCGTCTGCTCGCGGACCGCGGCGTGGCCGCGGTCGCGGAGGTCGCGGCCCGGGGAGGTACGACCGCGCGGGTCATGGCCCGGGTCGACGGCGAGCGCTACCTCACCGACCTGCGCCACGTCACGCAGGCGCTCCACGAGGCCGCCGTCACCGACGGGCTGGGCACGGCCGCCCTCACGGCGTGGCTGCGCGCCCGGATCGCCGAGGTCGGCACCGTCTTCACCGACGAGCGCACCCGGCGCCTCGAGACCGACGCCGCCGCCGTGCAGGTCGTCACCGTCCACGCCGCGAAGGGCCTGGAGTTCGGCGTCGTGTACGTCCCGTTCGGCTGGGAGCGGTTCGAGTCGGACGACCAGGAGCTGTTCGCGTTCCACGACGACCACGGGCAGCGCGTCCTGCACCTGGGCGGTGTCGGCTCCCCCGGGTTCGTGGACGCCAAGGCGCGCTGGCGCGACGAGGAGCTGGGCGAGGACCTGCGGCTGCTGTACGTCGCCCTCACGCGCGCCCGGCACCAGGTCGTCGTGCACTGGACGCCGACCAAGCGCAGCACCGGGTCCGGCCCGCTCACGCGCCTGCTGCTCGCGGACCGGATGCTCGGCGGCGAGCCGGGCCGCCACGCCCGCCCCGACGCGATGCGCGACGACGCCGTCCGGTCCGCGTTCGAGGCGGTCGCCGCGCGCTCGGGCGGGACGGTCGTCGTCGAGCAGGTCGATGCCCGGCCGAAGGGCGAGCGCTGGTCGCCCGGAGCCCGCGCCGGGTCCGACCTCGCCCTCGCCGCCGCGACGCACCTGCCCGACCGCGAGTGGCGGCGCGCGTCGTACTCGGCGCTCACCGCGGCGGCGCACCACGGTCCGGTCGGCGGGATCGAGAGCGAGCCCGAGGACCCGGGTGTCCAGGACGAGCCGGAGGAGACGCCGGACGACGACGGGACGGGCGCTGTGCCGGCCGAGGTGCCGGGCGGAGCGCCCACGACCCGTCCGGGCGCCGACGTCCCCTCGCCCTACGAGGGGCAGCCGGGGGGCACGGCGTTCGGCACGCTGGTGCACGAGATCCTCGAGTACGTCGACACCGCGGCGGACGACCTCGATGCCGAGGTCCGCGCCCGGTGCGCGCAGGCGGCGACGGTCCGCGTGCCCGGGGTGGAGCCCGTGTCGCTCGCGGCGGCGCTGGGCCTGTCGCTGCGCACCCCGCTCGGACCGATCGCGGGCGGGCTCACGCTCGCCGACGTCGACCCGCGCGACCGCCTGCCCGAGCTCGAGTTCGAGCTCCCGCTCGCGGGCGGGGACGAGACCGAGGGCGTCACGCCCTCGACGCTGCGCGACCTCGCCGACGTCCTGCGCGCCCACCTGCCCGCCGACGACGCGTTCGCCCGCTACCCCGACCTGCTCGCCGCGCTGGCCGACGAGGCGGCGGACGGCTCCGGGGCGACCGGAGCGGCGGGCGGCGGCGTCCCGCTGCGGGGGTACCTCACAGGTTCGATCGACGCGGTGCTGCGGGTTCCCGTCGCGAGGCCGGACGGTCGTCCCGACCCCGCGGGCCGCCGGCGCTACCTCGTCGTCGACTACAAGACGAACCGGGTCGGTCCGCCCGGGGTGCCGCTCGCCGTCGGCGACTACCACCCGGACGCGACGCGCGACGCGATGCTCGCCTCGCACTACCCCCTCCAGCTCGTGCTCTACCTCGTCGCGCTGCACCGCTACCTGCGCTGGCGCGTGCGCGACTACGACCCCGACCGCGACCTCGCGGGCGGCGCGTACCTGTTCGTGCGCGGCATGGCCGGCCCCGACACCCCGACCGGTCCCGACGGCGCGCCGTACGGCGTCGTCGCCTGGACGCCCCCGCCGGGGCTCGTCGTCGCCCTGTCCGCCCTGCTCGACGGAGGTCGCGCATGACCACGGCCCCTCTCGGCGCGACGGTGCCCGCCGCGCCCCCGGCCCCTCCGGTGGACGAGGGCGACCCGCGCCTCGCCGTCGGGGTGCGCGCGTGGCTCGCCGCGTTCAACGCCGCGCGCGTGGTCTCCGCGGCCGACCTGCGCGTCGCGCTGCGGCTCGGCCACCTCACGGGCGAGCAGGACGACCAGGTGCTGCTCGCGGTCGCGCTCGCCGTGCGCGCGGTGCGCAGCGGGTCGGTGTGCGTGCGCCTCGACGACCTGGGGTCGCTGGAGCTGCCCGAGGACGAGGAGGCGGCGCGCACCGACGCCACGGACCTGCCCTGGCCGGACCGGACCGCGTGGGCGTCAGCGGTCGCGCGCAGCCCCCTCGTCGCGGCGGGCGTCGACGGGCCGGCGGACCGTCCCGCGCGCTGGGTGGGCGGCGCCCTGTACCTCGACCGGTACTGGCGCGACGAGCTCGCGGTGCGGCACGACGTCGACGGTCGGCTCGCCGCGGACGACCTGCCCGTGGACGGCGACCGCCTCGACGCCGCCCTCGCCCGCCTCTTTCCCGCGGCGGACGACACCCGGCAGCGCCTCGCCGCCGCGCACGCCGCGACGCGCCGGCTCACGGTGCTCACGGGCGGTCCGGGGACGGGCAAGACGACGACGGTCGCGCGCCTGCTCGCCGTCCTGCACGACGCCGCGCTCCCGACCTCGTCGTCCGCCGGCACCACGTCCGGCGCCGCGCTGCGCGTGGCGCTCGCCGCGCCCACGGGCAAGGCGGCCGCGCGCCTGCAGGAGGCGGTGCGCGAGGTCGTCGCCGGGTTCCCGGACGCCGCCGACCGCGAGCGCGTCGGCGCCCCCGTCGCGACGACGCTGCACCGCCTGCTCGGCTTCCGGCCGGGCAGCAGCACCCGGTTCCGGCACGACGCGCACCACCATCTGCCGCACGACGTGGTGGTCGTCGACGAGACCTCGATGGTCGCCCTGCCGCTCATGGCGCGGCTGCTCGAGGCGCTGCGGCCCGACGCGCGGCTCGTGCTCGTCGGCGACCCCGACCAGCTCGCGTCCGTCGAGGCCGGGGCCGTGCTCGGGGACCTCGTGCACCGGGCGCCGGTCGCCCCGCCCGCGACGGCGGGCGTCGTGGTCGCGACGGCCGACGTCGCGCTCGCCGGCTCCCCGCCGCCCGCCGTCGGCGAGGTGGACGACCGCGCGGTCCTGGGCAACGGCGTCGTGCGGCTGCGCACCGTCCACCGCCAGGACCGCGACTCCGAGATCCTGCCGCTCGCGGCGGCGATCCGGGCCGGGGACGCGGAGGCGACGCTCGCGCTCCTGCGCGCGGGCCACGGGACCGTCCAGTTCCTCGAGACCCCCGACGACGTGCCCGACGAGGCCGTGCTGGCCACCGTCCGCGCGGACGCCGTGGCCGCGGGCACGCTGCTCGTCGAGGCGGCTCGGGCGGGTGACGCGCGGGCCGCGCTCGACGCCCTCGCCCGGCACCGCGTCATGGTCGCGCACCGGCGCGGCCCCGCCGGTCGGGGCCGGTGGGCGGCGCAGGTCGAGGCCTGGGTCGAGGAGGCCACGGGCCACCACGCGACCGACTCCCCGTGGGTCGCGGGCCGACCGCTGCTGGTCACGACGAACGACGCCGAGGTGGGTCTCTACAACGGCGACACCGGCGTGCTCGTCGCCGAGCCCGGGGGCGTCGGCGTCGTCGCCGTGTTCGGCGACCCGCGTGCGCCGCTGCGCGTGCGGACGCACCGCCTCCCGCCGGTGGAGACCGTGCACGCCATGACGGTCCACCGCGCGCAGGGCAGCCAGTTCGAGCGCGTGACGCTCGTGCTGCCGCCCGCGACGTCGCCGCTGCTCACGCGCGAGCTGCTCTACACGGCGGTGACGCGCGCGCAGTCGTTCGTGCGTGTCGTCGGCTCCGAGGACGCGGTCCGCACGGCGGTCACGAGCCCGGTCCACCGGGCGAGCGGGCTGCGGACGCCGCTTCCGGGCGGTCAGTCCTCCGCGCGCTCCGCCTGATCCCGCTCGCGCAGCTCCTTCAGCCGGCCCCACGGCACGAGCACGATCCAGGCGACGGACGCGATCGCGGCGCCCATGATCATCGAGGGGACGTCCATGGCGACCATCCTGGCAGACGTGCCGCGGCACTCACGGGGAATGAGGCTCGGGGGTCGCCGGTTGGCACGAGGGTGAGCACCCAGACCCCCCGCCTGTCCGTCCTCGACCTCGTGCCCGTCCGCTCGGGCCAGTCCAGCACCCAGGCGGTGCGGGCGTCGCTCGACCTGGTCCGCCTCGCGGACCGGCTCGGGTACGAGCGCTACTGGTTCGCCGAGCACCACAACATGCCCGCGGTCGCGGCGTCGACGCCGCCCGTCATGATCGCCGCGGCGGCGTCGGTCACCGACCGCATCCGGGTCGGCTCGGGTGGGGTCATGCTCCCCAACCACGCGCCGCTCGTCGTCGCGGAGCAGTTCGCGGCGCTCGAGGCGATCGCCCCCGGCCGGGTCGACCTCGGCATCGGCCGCGCGCCGGGCTCCGACCCCGTCGTCACGCAGCTCCTGCGCATCACCGGCCCGACGGCCGACGTCGACCGGTTCCCCCAGCACGTGACCGACATCCTCGCGCTCATGAGCCCGCAGGGCGCGACCCTGCGCCTCACGAGCGGCCAGGTGTACGACGTGCACGCGACCCCCGCCGCCGACGGCGCACCGACCGTCTGGCTGCTCGGGTCGAGCGACTACTCCGCGCGCCTCGCGGCCGAGCTCGGGCTGCCCTACGTGTTCGCCAACCACTTCTCCGGGCAGGGCGTCGACGAGATCCTCGCGCTCTACCGCGAGGGCTACCGCCCGAGCGAGGCGTTCCCCGAGCCGCGCACGTTCCTCACGCTCAACGCCGTCGTGGCGGAGACGGAGGACGAGGCGCGCGCCCGCGCGCTCCCGCAGGCGCGCATGATGTCGCGGCTGCGCACCGGTCAGCCGCTCACCGCGCTGGAGACCGTGGAGGAGGCCCTGGCGGCGCCCCTCGACGGTGCGGCCGGGCAGATGGTCGAGGACAGCCTGCGCCGCTGGGCCGTCGGGACGCCCGACGACGCCGCGGCCGAGGTCCGCCGGCTCGCCGAGCGCCACGGCGTCGACGAGGTGATGATCGTGCCGGTCGCGGCGTCGCGCGCCGACGAAGCGCTGGACTCCACCCCGGGCCGCACCCGCACGCTCGAGCTCCTCGCGGCCGCCCTCGCCGGCGACCCGGCGGCCTGACCCGCCGACCGCCCGTCGGGCCATCCACCCGCCTCGCTGCCGAACACGACCTGGCACGCGGTCGAACACGACATGAGGGTCGTGATCCGCGGGATATCGACCCTCATGTCGTGGTCGGCGGGAGGCTGTAGCGTCACCGCATGACGACGACGTACGACGACGCGGCCTGGCACTCCGACGGCGAGGGGTACCCGCCGGAGGCCGGCCCCGAGGCGGGCGCGACGCACATCGGCATGTTCCTCGCGTGGGCGGTGCTCGGCGGGCACGTCTCCGAGGAGCTCGCCGACGACGCCGCGGACGAGCTCGCCGCGCTGCGCGACCGGAGGACGACGCCCGGCGCGTTCGTGCTCGACGTGTGCGACGGCAGGCTCGTCGACGAGGACCTCGACGCCGTCGGCGCGGCCTTCGCGAGCGCGTACTACGCCGGCGACGAGGAGGACGAGGACGACGGCGGCCTCTACCTGGAGGACTACGTCGACGCGGTGAGCCCCGGCGACGGCGAGCCCGAGGACGTGTACCGCGTGCCGGACACGTGGGAGACGTACGACCTCGTCGGCCCCCTCATCGACGCGCGCTTCTCCCAGTGGGACGACGAGGGGCGCCCGTCGGTCCTGCGGCACCGCGCCTGAGACGGCCCGAGATGACCGCGCCCACGCCCGTGACCCGGCTCGCCGCGGTGCTGCGCGCCGACAACCCGGGCCCGATGACGCTCGACGGCACGTGCTCGTACGTGCTGCGCGCGCCCGGGTCGGCGACGTGCGTCGTCGTGGACCCGGGGCCCGACGACGCGGTGCACCTCGACGCGCTGGCCGCGGCCGGGCCTGTCGAGCTCGTGCTCGTCACGCACCGCCACGCCGACCACACGGCCGGGGCTCCCGGGCTGCGGGAGCGGACCGCGGCGCCGGTGCGCGCCGCGGACCCGGCGCACTGCCACGGTGGCTCGCCCCTGCGCGACGGCGAGGTCATCGAGGCCGCCGGGCTGCGCGTCGTCGTGCGCGCCACCCCGGGCCACACCGCCGACTCGGTCTGCCTCGTCCTGCCCGACGACGGTCCGCTCACCACGCCCGGCGACCTCGCCCGGGGCGGCGCACGCCCGGACGGCGAGGCACCCGCCGACCAGCATCTCGGCGACGCGACCCTCGGCGACGTGCCGCCCGGCGGCACCCGGTCGGGTGACACCGCCGCCGGCGACGCGGGGCCGCCGTCGGGCACGACGGTCCTCACCGGGGACACCGTGCTCGGGACCGGCACGACGGTGATCGCCGCACCCGACGGCTCCCTCGGCGCGTACCTCGCGAGCCTCGACGCGATCGAGGCCGTCGCCGCCGCGGGGCCGGGCCGGACGACGGGGCTCCCCGGCCACGGGCCGGTGGTCGACGACCTCGCGGAACGGGTGCGTGCGTACCGCGCGCACCGGCTCGAGCGCCTGTCCCAGGTCCGGGCGACGCTCGCCGCGCTCGGCCTGACCGCGGGTGCGGACGACGCCGTGGAGCGGGTCGTCGCGCGCGTCTACGCCGACGTCGACCCGTCCGTCCTCGCCGCGGCACGCCAGTCCGTCGCGGCGCAGCTCGCCTTCCTGGCGCGGGCCGACGAGCTCGCACGACGGTCCGCCCGCGGCAGGTCACGCGCTCGCCGCGACGACGGCTGAGCGGACGGCCGGGTGTCGGTGGCGTCCGGCACGATGACGAGCATGACGACACCACGGCTCGGTATCGCGTTCGTGCCCACCCACGCCCCGGAGAGCCTGCGGCGGCTCGCCGCGACCGCGGAGGAGGCCGGCCTCGACGACCTCTGGGTGTGGGAGGACTGCTTCAAGCAGTCGGGCCTCGCGTCGGCTGCCGCCGCGCTGGCCTGGACCGAGCACGTGCGCGTCGGCATCGGGCTCATGCCGGCCCCGCTGCGCAGCACGACGATCACCGCGATGGAGGTCGCGACGCTCGCCCGGATGTTCCCCGGACGGCTCGTCGCGGGCGTCGGCCACGGCGTGCAGGAGTGGATGGGGCAGGCGGGGGTCCGTGTCGCGTCACCGCTGACGTTGCTGCGCGAGCACGCCACGACGCTGCGGAGCCTGCTCGCGGGCGAGGAGGTCACGACGGCGGGGCGGTACGTCACGCTCGACGACGTGCGGCTCGACTGGCCTCCCACGCAGCCCGTCCCCCTGTGGCTCGGGGGCGTGGGTCCCCGCTCGCTCGCGCTGGCGGGAGAGCTGGGCGACGGACTGATCCTCGCGAACGCGCTCACCCCGGACGACGTGCGCGTCGCGACGGACGCGGCACGCGCGGGCGGAGCCGTCGACGGCTTCGACGTCCACGCGACGCTCATCGCGGCGACCGGGCCCGGCGCGCAGGAGCGCGTCGACCGCGAGGTGCCGCTGTGGGGGAAGGAGGCGGGTCAGGGCATCGGCGCGGGCGGCGACGCCGCGACGATCGCCGCAGCCGTCCTGGCCCTGGCGGACGCGGGCGCGACGGCCGTCGCGGTCCAGCCGACCGCGGACGAGCCGGACGTGGAGGGGTTCGTCCGCTTCCTCGGGCGGGAGGTCGCGCCGCTGCTCAGCGCCCGCTGACGCGCGACGCGTCGGTGGACCCGCCGGCGCGCTGACGCTCCCGGAGGCCGTGCACGAGCGCGACGACCGCGCACACGAGCGCGACCGCCCCGACGGCGAGCGCGAGGCGCACGGGGAAGGCGGCGTAGAGGTCGGACACGTCGCCGACCGGGAGCCCCCACTCGACGGCGGTCTCGCGCAGCTCGCCCGCGAGGACCCCGACCCGGCCCGGCACCCGCGACGCGACCGCGGCGACCCAGCCGAGGAGCTCGATGACGACGGAGGCCACGGAGTAGGCACCGGTCGCGAGGGGGATCACGGGGACACCCTAGCGGAGGCGGACACCGCGGGCATATCCGGCACGACCCCGAGAATCCCCTGGTGCGACCCTCAGACCAGCGGCTTCGCGAAGCAGAGCGCGACGTGGTTGTCGCCGACGTACGGCGGGAAAGCGAGGACGGCGCGGTACCCGAGCGAGCGGTAGAGCGCGATCGCGCCCGGTTGGCGGATCCCCGTCTCGAGCAGGAGCCGGGCCGCCCCGCGCTCGCGCGCGACGGCCTCGAGCCCGTCGAGGAGCCTGCGGGCCGTCCCGGTCCTGCGTGCCCGTGGGCGCACGTAGACCTTCTTCACCTCGAGCGCGTCGGTGGGCGCCCCGGGTGCGGGGCGACGCAGCGACGCACACCCGACGGCCTCCCCGTCCCGGTAGGCGACGAGGGTCGTCACCACGTCGTCGCCCAGGCGCGCGTCGACCGCGTCGAACCCGCCCGCGGCGTCGAGCCCGCCGAACAGCTCGGGGTAGAGGACGGCGGACGACGTCTCGTGCATCTCCCGGCGCAGTGCTGCCGCGTCCGGGTCGTCCCACGGGACGGGGCGGACCTCCACGACCTCACGGGCAGCGACGCTCGCGGGCTCGCTCGGGCCCACGGTCGCCCGCGGGATGCTCGCCCCGAGCCGGCCGCTCGTCGCCGACGTCTCGTCCGCGGTGCCGGTGCCGACGCCCGGACCGCACGCGGCCCTCAGGTCGAGCGCGAAGCAGCGCGAGAGCGGGTGCCCGGCGTAGTGGCCGTACGACTCGATCGGGACGTACCCGAGCGCGAGGTAGAGGTCGATCGACTCGGGCTGGAGCGTCCCGGTCTCCAGGACCACGCGTTCGAGCCCGGCGACGACCGCGTGCCGGTGCACGGCCCGCATCGCGGTGCGCGCGTGACCGCGGCCGCGGTGGTCGGGCTCGACCCAGAGGCGCTTCACCTCCCCGGTGCGCGCGGGGTGCGTCCCGCCGCGGCCGTCGGGCGTGCCCGACACGTCGCGCAGCGCGACGAACGCGACCGGCTCGCCGCCCGCCCGGACCACGACGTTCGCGACCGACGCCTCGGGCTCGAACGCGCCCGCGTCGGGCTCGCCGTACCGCGCGGCGAGCTCCGCCTGCTGACGCGTGCGCAGGAGCTCGGCCGCGGCGTCGTCCCCGGGGACCGCCTCGACGGTGACGCGCGTGCCCGGGCCCCCGACGCCGTCGGGCAGGACGCGCGAGCGCGCGCCGGTCACGCCGACCCGGTCATGCGTGGACGAGCGCGCCCAGGACCGACGTGAAGAAGCCGAGCCCGTCGGTGCCGGCACGGGGGCCGGCCTCGTTCGCGGGCCCGAAGCCCGCCTCGACGGCGTGCTCGGGGTGCGGCATGAGGCCGACGACGTTGCCCGCGGCGTTGGTGATGCCGGCGATGCCGCGGCGCGAGCCGTTCGGGTTCCAGCCGTCGTAGCGGAAGACGACGCGACCCTCGGCCTCGAGCTCGTCGAGCGTGCGGTCGTCCGCGACGAACTGCCCGTCCTGGTTCTTCAGCGGGACCGTGATGCGCTGGCCGACCGTGTAGTCGCGCGTCCAGGCCGTCTCGGCGTTCTCGACCACGAGGACCTGCTCGCGGCAGATGAAGTGCAGGTGGTCGTTCTTGACCATCGAGCCGGGCAGCAGGTGGGCCTCGGTGAGGACCTGGAAGCCGTTGCAGATGCCCAGGACCGGCATGCCGCCCGCCGCCGCGTCGACGATCGACTCCATGACGGGCGCGAAGCGGCTGATCGCGCCCGCGCGCAGGTAGTCCCCGTAGGAGAAGCCACCGGGCAGGACGACCGCGTCGACGCCGTGCAGGTCGGCGTCCGCGTGCCACAGCGACACGGCCTCGCCGCCCGCGAGGCGCACCGCGCGCGCCGCGTCGCGGTCGTCGAGCGTGCCGGGGAAGGTGACGACGCCGATCCGCGCCGTCGCGAGCGTCGCGCCGCTCATCAGGCGAGCCCCTCGGACGTGATCGTCGCGGCGGCGTCGGCCTCGATGTCGGCGACACGCACGACGTCCTCGATCACCGGGTTCGACAGCACCTTGACCGCGGCCTCCTCGGCGGCGGCGAGGATCTCCGGCGTCACCGGGCCGTCGACCTCGAGCTCGAACCGCTTGCCCTGGCGGACGGACGTGAACTGGGTGAAGCCGAGGCGCGGCAGCGCCCCGACGACGGCCTTGCCCTGCGGGTCCAGGATCTCGGGCTTGGGCATGACCTCGACGACGACGCGTCCCACGGGGGCTCCTTGGCGAGAGAGTTCGGGAGGGCCGGGGCTCCGGGATCCCGACCACGTCACGGCCGTCGAGGACGGTCGGTGGGACGGGACGAGCGGGAGCCGACGGCGGGATTCCGCGCCCAGTCTACCGGGCGCCCGGGCGACGTCCGGCGGCCGTCCGCACCGTGGCACGACGGCGCTGCCGGGCTCAGGCCCCGGCTGCCCGCGGCGGGTCTGCCGGGACGTCCACGGGGATGTTGCCGTCGAGCACGTGCTTGCGCCACGCTCGCGCGACGTGCGAACGGCGGAAGAGGAGCCCTCCGCCGAGGAACGTCCCGCACCACAGGAGGATCAGCCAGAGGTCGGGCCTGGTGACGTCGTCGGAGAACAGGAGCTGCGCCAGCACCGGCCAGCCGTAGAAGATCGCGAGAGCGGTCCCGAGCCCCGTCATGGTCACGCGCCAGGGGTAGAGCACGCCGTGGATGTCGTCGGCCACCCACCACCAGTAGCGCGCGGGCGGCCGGGCGTCGAACAGCCGGTACAGCAACCAGCGCCCGAGCGGCGGGTGCTCCCGCCGGCGCAGCGCCCAGCCCGCACGCACCAGCCCCCACGCCTCGCGCGCGCCGATGCCGTGCGGCGCCCCGGCGTCGTCGGGTGCGGGCGCGAGGTCGAACAGGACCGCGAGCGCCTCGTCGCCGTGGAGGCGACGCCAGCGCGGCGGGTAGGCGCGGAGCCAGAACCGGGCGGACCGCTCGTACCGGTCCGCGCCGCCCGCGCTCACGCGCCGCTCCCCGCGAGGCCGTCGGCGGCACCCGCCGGGCCGTGGCGTTCCAGGGACCGCCGCGCGCGCTCGGCGAGCTCGGCGAGGCGGAGGGTCTCCGTCCGGGCCGCGCGGCGCCCGTCGTCGGTGGCGCGGTAGTAGCGCCGGAGGCGGCCGTCGACGACCTCTTCGCCGGTCGGCTCGACGAGCCCGGCCGCCACGAGCCGGTCGAGGTTGCCGTAGAGGGTGCCGGCCCCGAGCCGGGTGCGGCCGTCGGACAGCTCGCGCACGGCCTGGATCACCGCGTACCCGTGCCGCGGCTCCGCGCTGAGGGAGAGCAGCACGAGGTACGCCTGCTCGGTCATGCGGAACGCGGGAGGGCTCGGTGCCATGAACGATATATATCGGATGACGACCCATAGAGCCAACCCTCGACGCGTGTCGGAGGGTGCCGCTAGAGTCGAACACGTGTTCGAGACGCACGCTCGGGCACGGTGCGAGGGCGGGGTCCTGCCCCTTCCCCGCCCTCGCACGAACCACGGCTCGACGACGCAGGGAGGTCCGCGTGGCAGCACCGCTCGCACTCGCCCCGGCCATGGAGCGCGGCAGGGCACGACCGTCGCCGCGGACCGTCGCGCGCGTCCTCGCGCGCGACGAGACCTGCGTCTTCCCTGGCTGCCGCGTCCCGGCGTTCCGTTGCGACCTCGACCACGTCGTGGCACCGCGGCCGGGCGCGGACGACGCCGCCGCGGCCGCCGCGCAGGAGGCCGACAACCTCGTCGCGCTCTGCCGGCACCACCGCGTCGTCCGTGCCCGCGACGGCTGGCGGCCCGCCCTGCTCGCCGACGGCTCGGTCCGGTGGACCGCGCCGAGCGGGCACACCTACGTGCGCCCGGGCGCCGCCCGGACCGCCCGACGACTCAGCCGAGCGTCGAGCCCGTGAGCCGCTCGTACGCCTCGAGGTACCGGGCGCGGGTGCGCGTGACGACCTCTGCGGGGATCGAGGGCGGCGGGGTGTCGGACGCGCGGTCCCACCCGGATGCGGGCGACACGAGCCAGTCGCGGACGAACTGCTTGTCGTAGCTCGGCTGCGCGCGCCCCGGCTCCCACTGGTCCGCGGGCCAGAACCGCGACGAGTCGGGCGTGAGCACCTCGTCGCCGAGGACGGTCCGGCCGGTGGTCGGGTCCACGCCGAACTCGAGCTTGGTGTCCGCGAGGATCACGCCGCGCTCGCGCGCGACCTGCTCGGCGCGCGCGTAGACGGCGAGCGTGAGCTCCCGCAGGCGCGTGGCGTCGTCGAGGCCGATCTGCTCCGCGACGACGTCGAAGGAAACGTTCTCGTCGTGCTCGCCCACGGCAGCCTTGGTCGCGGGCGTGAAGATCGGCTCGGGCAGGCGCGAGCCGTCGACCAGCCCGGCGGGCAGCGGCACGCCGCAGACCTCTCCCCCGGCGCGGTACTCGACGAGCCCGGAGCCGGTGAGGTAGCCGCGCGCCACGCACTCGACGGGGAACATGTCGAGGCGGCGACAGATCATCGCGCGGCCGGCGACGACGTCGGGCACGAGGCCGTCGCCCGGCTCCGACGACACCTCGGTCGACACCACGTGGTTCGGCACGAGGTCGGCGAGCTGCTCGAACCACCACAGGCTGAGCTGCGTGAGCACGACGCCCTTGTCGGGGATCCCGGGCGACAGCACGTGGTCGTACGCGCTGACCCGGTCGCTCGCGACGACGAGGACGACGTCGCCGAGCGGGTGCACGCCGCCGACGGCGGGCAGGTCCGGTGCGTAGAGGTCCCGCACCTTGCCGGAGTACACGTGCGTCCAGCCGGGCAGGTCGAGCGCCGCGGTGTCGAGGGCGTCCACCTCGCCGAGCGAGAGGGCCGAGGCAGGATCCTGAGGGGTGTCGGTCACGGCCCCTAGTCTCGCACCGCCCTCCACCGGCGCGGCACCGTGTCCGACGACAGGTCGCCCTCCCCGCCCACCACCGAGAGGCGGCCCGGCCCGGCGTCCCGTCGGGCGCCGGGCCGACCGCACCCGACAGCACGGGACGAGGACCGCCGCCGAGCCCGGACGCGACGAACGTCGCGGAAGTCGCTACTGTGCCCTCAGGACGGTCGTGGGAGCGCTCCCTCACCGTCGGGGGCACGCATCGGAGCGACCCCCTCGGGGGCGCCTGCACCGCCGTCCCGGCCCTGCCGACGACGGCAGGGCGACATCCGCACCGAGGAGGCAACGATGCACCACGGCACGATGCACCATCGCCTGACAGCGCTAGCAACCGGGATCGGGGTGGTCGTCGCGAGCGTCGGGCTCGCGACGGCCGCGAGCGCGAGCGCACCCGCCGGCACCCCGACGTCCGCCGGGAGCGCGGCGCCCGCGCTGCTCGCCGGGCCCGTCCCGAGTCCGGACGACCTGTCCCCCGGCCAGCTCCACGCGCTCGAGCGCGACCTGGGCCTCGACGCGGCCGGCGTCGCCGACCGGCTCGCGCTCGACGCCGCGACAGGCGCCGTCGAGCAGTCGCTGAGCGGCGGTCTGGGCGCGGCGTACGCCGGCACGTGGGTCGACGCCGACGCCGCGACGCCCGTCGTCGCCGTCACGGACCCCTCCGCCGTCCCGGAGGTCGAGGCGGCCGGCGCCGAGGCCGTCGTCGTCGAGCACAGCCTCGCCGACCTGGACGCGCTCGCCGCGGACCTCGACCACGCGGCGACGCCCGACGCCGTCCAGGCCTGGTACGTGGACGTGACGACGAACGAGGTCGTGGTCGAGTCGCTCGACGCCGGCGCGGCCGAGGCGTTCGTCGCCGCGTCGGGGGTCGACCCGTCGGCCGTACGGACCGAGGTCGTCGACGCACCGTACGAGCTCGCGGCCGACGTGCGCGGCGGCGACCGGTACATCACGCGGGACCCCGGGGCGTCGTCGGGCTCGGCATGCTCGATCGGCTTCGCCGTCCAGGGCGGCTTCGTCACGGCCGGGCACTGCGGCGCCGCCGGCAAGGAGGTGCTCACGGCGAGCTGGGCGCGCATGGGCACGGTCCAGGCGGCGTCGTTCCCCGGCCACGACTACGCCTGGGTGCGCGTCGACGCCGGGTTCACCCCCGTCCCCCGCGTGAACAACTACGCGGGCGGCACGGTCGACGTCGCCGGGTCCGCCGAGGCGCCCGTGGGCGCGTCCGTCTGCCGGTCCGGCGCGACGACGGGCTGGCGCTGCGGCGTCATCGAGCAGAAGAACATCACCGTGAACTACGGCAACGGCGACATCCCCGGGCTCGTGCGCGGCTCCGCGTGCGCCGAGGGCGGCGACTCCGGCGGCTCCGTGATCTCGGGCAACCAGGCGCAGGGCGTCACGTCGGGCCGCATCAACGACTGCTCGAACGGCGGCAAGTTCATCTACCAGCCCGTGAACCCGATCCTCTCGGCGTACGGGCTGTCCCTCGTCACCACGGGCGGCGGCTCGGGCAGCGCGCTCGTCGGGCTCGCGGGCAAGTGCATCGACGTGCCGAGCTCGGACTTCAGCGACGGCAAGCGGCTCCAGCTCTGGACCTGCAACGGGACGAGCGCGCAGCGCTGGACGTTCGAGCCCGACGGCACGGTCCGCGCGGGTGGCAAGTGCATGGACGTGGCCTGGGCCGCCACGGCCGACGGGACCGCCGTGCAGCTCGCGAACTGCAGCGGCAACCCCGCTCAGCAGTTCGTCCTGAGCGGCGCGGGCGACCTCGTGTCCGTCCTCGCGAACAAGTGCGTGGACGTCCCGAGCAGCAACAGCACCGACGGGACGAAGCTCCAGATCTGGACGTGCAACGGCACCGCGGCCCAGAAGTGGCACCGAGCCTGACAGGACCCACCCCCCAGGGCGCCGAACACGACATGGCGGTCGTTATCAGCGTGAAAGCGACCGCCATGTCGTGTTCAACGGCGGGAGAGGTCGTGCTCGACGGGCGCCCGGGCGCGTCGGGGTCGGCGGGCGGCCCGACGGCGGGCGTCAGCCCGCGAGGTTGACCTCGCCCGCGGCGGCCTTCGCCGCGATGTCCGTGCGGTGGTGCGAGCCCGGGAGCACGATGCGGTCGACCGCGGCGTACGCCCGACGGCGCGCCTCGGCCAGGTCGGCGCCGCGCGCCACGACCGACAGCACGCGGCCGCCCGCGGCGACCAGGCCGCCGTCGTCCCCGCGCGACGTCCCCGCGTGGAGCACGTGCACGCCCTCGACGGCCTCCGCCGCGTCGATGCCCGTGATCGGGTCGCCTCCGCGCACGGCGCCCGGGTAGCCGTGCGCCGCGACGACGACGGTGACCGACGCGTCGTCGTGCCAGCGCAGCGCACCGATCTCGGCGAGGCGTCCCTGCGCCGCCGCGAGCATCACGGCGGACAGCGGCGTCGCGAGGCGCGTGAGCACGGACTGCGTCTCCGGGTCTCCGAACCGCGCGTTGAACTCGACGACGCGCGTGCCGCGGCTCGTCAGCGCGAGCCCCACGTACAGGACGCCGACGAACGGGGTGCCGCGGCGCGCCATCTCGTCGATCGTCGGCTGCGCGACGCGCGTGACGACCTCGTCGACGAGGCCCTCCGGCGCCCAGGGGAGCGGGCTGTAGGCGCCCATGCCGCCCGTGTTGGGACCGGCGTCGGCGTCGAACGCGCGCTTGAAGTCCTGGGCCGGCGCGAGCGGGACGACGGTCGCGCCGTCGCTCACGCAGAAGAGCGAGACCTCCGGGCCGTCGAGGTACTCCTCGACGACCACGCGCGGGTCCTCGGGCGTGCCGTCGGCGGCGCGGCGCGGGGTCGCGAAGCACGCCGCGGCGTGCTCGAGCGCGGCCTGCCGGTCCTCCGTGACGACGACGCCCTTGCCCGCGGCGAGGCCGTCGTCCTTGATGACGTAGGGGGCGCCGAACGCGTCGACCGCGGCCGCGACCTGGTCGACGTCGGTGCAGACGTGCGCGAGCGCCGTCGGGACGGACGCCGCCGCCATGACGTCCTTGGCGAACGCCTTGGAGCCCTCGAGCCGCGCCGCCTCGGCGCTGGGCCCGAACACCGGGATCCCCGCCTCGCGCACCGCGTCCCCGACGCCCGCGACGAGCGGCGCCTCCGGGCCGACGACGACGAGGTCGACGCCCAGGCCGGTCGCGAGCGCGGCCACCGCGGCGCCGTCGTTCTGGTCGACCGCGTGCAGCGTCGCGAGGTCCCCGATGCCGGGGTTCCCGGGGGCGGCGTGCAGCTCGTGCGGCTCGGCGCCCGGGCGGTCGGCCTCGTGCGCGAGGGCGTGGACGATGGCGTGCTCGCGGGCACCGGTCCCGACGACGAGGATCTTCACGGGCGCCGAGTCTACCGAGACGGCCCGGACACCCCGCGGGGCGTCCGGGCCGTGGTCGGCGTCCGTCGTCGGCTCGGCGACGAGGCGTCAGTGGATGAGGTCGTGGCGCGGGATGATCGCGTCGCGGCTCGGGCCGACGCCGATCGCGGAGATCCGGGTGCCGGACATCTCCTCGAGCGCGAGCACGTAGCGCTGCGCGTTCGTCGGCAGGTCCTCGAACGTGCGGGCGCCGGAGATGTCCTCCCACCAGCCGTCGAGCTCCTCGTAGATCGGCTTCGCGTGGTGGAACGCGGTCTGGTCGAGCGGCATCTCGTCGTACCGGACGCCGTCCACGTCGTACGCGACGCACACCGGCACCTTCTCGAAGCCGGTGAGGATGTCGAGCTTGGTGAGCACCATGTCGGTGATGCCGTTGACGCGGGTCGCGTAGCGCGCGATCACCGAGTCGTACCAGCCGCAGCGGCGCGCGCGGCCCGTGGTCACGCCGTACTCGCCGCCCTGCTTGAGCAGGTACTCGCCGTTCGCGTCGAACAGCTCGGTGGGGAACGGGCCCTCGCCCACGCGCGTCGTGTACGCCTTGATGACGCCGATCACGGAGCTGATGCGCGTCGGCCCGACGCCGGAGCCCGTGAGCGCGCCGCCCGCGGTCGCGTTGGACGACGTGACGAACGGGTACGTCCCGTGGTCGACGTCGAGCATCGTCGCCTGCCCGCCCTCGAAGAGGACGTTCTTGCCCGCGTCGAGCGCCTTGTTCAGCTCGAGCGCCGTGTCCGCGACCATCGGCTTGAGGCGGTCGGCGTACTGCAGCAGCTCCGCCACGGTCTCGTCGACCGTGATCGCGCGGCGGTTGTAGACCTTCACCAGCAGGTGGTTCTTCTGGTCGAGCGAGCCCTCGATCTTCTCCGCGAGGATCTTCTCGTCGAACAGGTCCCAGATGCGGATGCCGACGCGGTTGATCTTGTCCGCGTACGCCGGGCCGATCCCGCGGCCGGTCGTGCCGATGCGGCGCTTGCCGAGGAACCGCTCGCTCACCTTGTCGATCGTGCGGTGGTAGCCCGCGATGACGTGCGCCGAGCCCGAGACGAGCAGGCGCGAGACGTCCACGCCGCGCGAGATCAGGTCGTCGAGCTCCTGGAACAACACCTCGATGTCCACGACGACGCCGTTCGCGATGACCGGCGTGACACCCGGGGACAGGATGCCCGACGGCAGCAGGTGGAGCGCGTACTTCTCGTCCCCGATGACGACCGTGTGGCCGGCGTTGTTGCCGCCGTTGAACTTGACCACGTAGTCGACCCGGGAGCCGAGGAGGTCGGTCGCCTTGCCCTTGCCCTCATCGCCCCACTGGGCACCGACGAGCACCACGCCTGGCATGGAATCCCCACTTTCGCACTGCCTGTTCCTCGGGCCGGTCATGGTCGTGGGCGCACCGGCGTCCGGAGCGGAGCGGGCAGGTCGTGCCCGACGGCGCTGGGCCCGCGGGCCCGAGGCGTCACCCGGGCGGCAGTCACCCGGGGACCGGCGCCGAGTTTACCGGCCATTGACCTTTCGGGCGTCCGTCGTCCACGGCGCGTCCGCCGACCCCGTGATCGCTCCTCATCGTGCGGCCCGCGTGGGGAGCGACCCCGGGTTCGGCACGTTCCGGTGCCGGGCGCATCCCGGGCGGGCAGAATGGCTCCATGAGCGACACGCACGCGAACCTCCTCGACGGCCCCGCGCCGGTCCGCCTCCCCGACGACTTCGCGCACGTCCGCGACGCCATCGCCGCCGACGGCGACCCGTACGAGATCGCGGCCCGCACCCCGGCGAGCTCGCTCGCGTGGGCGTACCTCGCCGAGGACTTCCTCCACGAGAACGGGTCCCGCGGCGCCGTGACGGCCTACGCGTTCGCGCGCACCGGGTACCACCGGGGCCTCGACTCCCTGCGCCGGGCCGGCTGGCGGGGTCAGGGACCGATCCCCGCCGACCACGTCCCGAACCAGGGCTTCCTGCGGGCGCTGCTCGCGCTCGCGGAGTGCGCGGCGTACATCGGCGAGGTCGAGGAGGCCGAGCGCTGCGAGCAGTTCCTGCGCGACTCCGGCACGTCGGCCGACGAGGTCCGCGCGCTGCGCTGACGGCCCGGGTCGCGCGACCGCCGTGCAGGGGCGGTGGGCGCGCGACCCACCCGAGCGACGATTAGAGTCGACGACATGATCGAGATCGCCACCTCCCCCGCGACGACGACTCTCGTCATCGCCGGAGACCTCGATCTCGCCGAGCGCGACCAGTTCCCGGAGATCGCGGCCCGCGTCGTCGGGCTGCGCCGCCAGCTCCTCGTGATCGACATGTGCCGCGTGACGTTCATGGACTCCACCGGTGCCGCGTTCCTCATCTCCCTCGCGGACTCGGGGCGCAAGCGCGGCGGCGCCACGGTGCTGCGCGGCTGCGACGACCGCGACCTGTTCGTGCTGGAGGTGTGCGGGGCGCTCGAGCTCTTCCGCATCGACTCCGACCACCGCTGCGAGCCCGCGACGCCGCCGTCCGGCTTCGCAAAGGTCGAGCCCCCGGCCTGACGGTCGGGTCTCCTCGGCGACGACCGGCTACCGCCCGGAGGGCCGCAGCGTCGCCCAGACGAGCTTGCCGGACGCCGTCGGGCGCCAGCCCCAGTCCGCGAGCCGCTCGACGATCTGCATGCCGAACCCGCCCATGCGGTTCGGGTGCCCGTCCGTCGGGACGGGCGGCGCCGGGTTGGAGTCCTCCACCTCGACGCGGATGCCGTCGCCCGTGTCGAAGAGGCGCAGCGCGAGGTGCCCCCAGCCGTGCAGGACGCCGTTCGCCACCAGCTCGGAGACGACGAGCTCCGCGTTCGCGCTGTCGCGCACGCCCCACGCCTGGCACGTGCGCACGACGGCGTGCCGCGCGCGCCCGATCGACGCGGGCTCGCTCGGCAGGAGCCAGCGGCGGCTGCGCGGGCTCAGCACGACGGCCGACGCGTCGTGCACCGGGTCGGGGATGCGCACGACGACGAGCGCGACGTCGTCCTCGGGGGCGTCCGCGAGGCGGGACAGCAGCTCCTCGCCCACGCCCGCGGCGTCGACGGCCGTGACGGCCTCGGACGCCGCGACGAGCGCCTCGAGCCCCACCCGCAGGGCGCGGTCCCGGCGCTCGATGAGCCCGTCGGTGTAGAAGACGAGCGTGTCGCCCGGCGCGAGCGCCGCGACGCCCGTCGACCGGCTCCGGCCGCCGAACCCGACGAGCGCGCCCCCGGCGTCGTCGAGCTGGGTCACCGTGCCGTCGCGCAGCAGGAGCGGGGGCAGGTGCCCGGCGCGCGAGTACTCGATCCGCCACGCGTCCTCGGGCTGCGCGGCGTCCGGCTGCGTGAGCGCCGCGTACACGAGGCTCGCGGAGCGCGGGATGCGCATGCCCTGGACGAGCTGGTCGACGCGCTCGAGCACCGGCCCGGGCGTCGTGAGCTCGTACGCGTACGACCGGACGACCGAGCGGAGCTGGCCCATCGCGGCCGCCGCCTCGACGTCGTGGCCCACGACGTCGCCGATGACGAGCCCGACGACGTCCGGCGCGATCTGCAGGACGTCGTACCAGTCGCCGCCCACCTGGGCGTGCTCGGAGTTGGGCGCGTAGTAGGTCCAGACGTCGAGCCCGGTGACGTCGGCCTGCTCGGGCAGCATCGCCCGCTGCAGCGTCTCGGCGAGGCGGTGCTCGCGCGCGTAGAGCCGCACGTTGTCGATCGCGGTGCCGGCGCGGCGCGCGATGACCTGCAGGAGCGTGCGCACGCCCTCGCGCGCCTCCGTCTCGGTGCCGAGCCGGTGGGGCCCCACGTCGGACGCGTCGCCCGTGACGAGCAGGCCGAGGATGCGGCGTCGACCCGGGACCGCCGTGACCGTCACGGAGCCCGGACGGTGCGGCAGGCCGGCGAGCCGGTGGTGCAGGTCGCGCTGGAGCCAGCCGGAGGCCGACCACTGCGGGTACGTCGAGGAGAGGTCGAGGGTGACGGGGCCCTCGATGCGCCCGTCCAGGACGTCCTGGACGCGGTCGGGCACGTCCACCAGGCGCACGCGCGGCACCGAGCCGGTGACGGCCGCGGAGTCGCCGAGCGCGTCGGTCGTGTGCAGGCCGGGCGCGACCGGGAACGCGCCGGGCGTGTAGCGGCCGTGGCGCTGACCCCGGCCGCTCGGGGGCGCTGCCGTGTCGACGCCCTCCGCGTACCGGAGCCCGTCGTCGTTGAGGTAGAAGCCGGCCCAGTCGACGACGTACCCCGCGAGGAGCTCGGTGATGTCACGCAGCGCGTACGGCTGGTCGAGGTCGGCGAGGAGGTCCGAGCTGCGGGAGACGACGTCGAGCACGGCCCGCTCGCGCCGCTCCAGCGCGAGGGACGCGACCTGGGCCGCGTACCGCTCGAGGTGCTCGGAGACGTCGACCTGCACCCCGACCCAGTGGGTGACGGTGCCGTCCGGGCCGGCGAGCGGGGCGAGCGAGAGCTGCGTCCACACCGGGGAGCCGTCGCGGCGCAGCGCGCGGACCGTGTGCGTGATCTCGCGCTCCTCCGCGATGGCCGTGCGCAGCTCCTGCGCGTCCACCGGCTCCGACAGGAGCGACTCGAGGACGTGGGGGCTGCGGCCGACGACCTCGGCCGCGGCGAACCCGGTCTGGCGCTCGAACGCGGCGTTCACCCACACGATCGGCATCTCGTCCGAGCGGGGGCCGGTGACGAACATCGCGACGCCGGCGCCCTCCATGGCGCGCGTGCAGAGCTCCTGGACGTGCGCGGGCAGGTCGGTGCCGAGCCCCGGCGAGCTGCCCATCGTCACCTCCGACGGTCCGTGCGTCGATCGTCTGGATCCGGACGCCACGGTCGCGTTACTGTCCCGACTGGACATTCAACCGTAGATTGGTGCTTCCCGAGACCGGAACGGGTCGGGACCACGCAGAGAGGAGCGCCGGTGCGCGAAGGTACACCCTCGGCCGCCGACCGTCCGGTCGGCGTCGCCGGCGACCCCGCCGGGGCGGGCGACCCGGCGAGCGTGCACGTCATCGTGGGGACGACGCGGGCCCGCATCGTCCTCTCGGGCGAGATCGACGCCGACCTCGGCGCCGACCTCCAGGAGGCGACCGCCGCGGCGGAGGACTCCGGGCTCCCCGTCGAGATCGACGCGCACCACGTCACCTTCATGGACTCGTCCGGCGTGGCGTTCCTCGCGCGTCTCGCGTCGCGCGGCCCGCACCGGGTCCGCGTCCTGCGCGCTCCGCCGACGGTCCGGTTCCTCCTCGAGGTGACCCGCATCGGCGAGCTGCTCGACATCGTCGACGTGGACCCCGGCTTCGACCTCGACGAGCCTCCGGGCAACGGCGCGGACGCCACGGACTGAGGCCGGCGCCACCCTGCCGCACGGGTCACGACCCGGCGTCACCGGAATCCCACCGGCACGACCCACGACGAAGGCCCCCGGTCCGTACGGACCGGGGGCCTTCGCGCGTCCGGAGCCGGCGCAGCGCCGGCTCTCGGGGCGTCAGCGGATCTTGTTGCCCGCCGAGCGCAGCTGCTGCGACGCCTCGATGATGCGGGCGGCCATGCCGGCCTCGGCCAGCTTGCCCCAGGCGCGCGGGTCGTAGGCCTTCTTGTTGCCGACCTCGCCGTCGACCTTCAGGACGCCGTCGTAGTTCGAGAACATGTGGCCGACGACCGGACGCGTGAACGCGTACTGCGTGTCGGTGTCGATGTTCATCTTGATGACGCCGAAGTCGACCGCGGCCGAGATCTCCTCGGCCGTGGAGCCCGAGCCGCCGTGGAAGACCAGGTCGAACGGGTTCGCCTTGCCGACCTTCGCGCCGACGGCGTCCTGGATCTCCTTGAGGATCTCCGGGCGGAGCTTGACCGCGCCCGGCTTGTACACGCCGTGCACGTTGCCGAACGTGAGGGCCGTCAGGTAGCGGCCCTTCTCGCCCGTGCCGAGCGCCGCGACCGTCGCGAGGCCGTCCTCGACCGTGGTGTAGAGCTTCTCGTTGATCTCGGCCTCGTGGCCGTCCTCCTCGCCGCCGACGACGCCGACCTCGATCTCGAGGATCGTGCGCGCGGCCTGCGAGAGCTCGAGGAGCTCCGCCGCGATCGTGAGGTTCTCGTCCAGCGGGACGTCGGAGCCGTCGTACATGTGCGACTGGAAGGTCGGCAGGCCGCCGTTCTTCACCTGCTCGGCCTCGAGGGCCAGGAGCGGGCGGACCCACGAGTCGAGGTTCTTCTTGACGCAGTGGTCGGTGTGGATCGCGATCTGCACCGGGTAGTTCTTCGCGACCTCGCGCGCGTACGCCGCGAGCGCGAGCGAACCGGCGATGCGGTCCTTGACCGTCGAACCCGAGCCGTACTCGGCGCCGCCCACGGAGACCTGGATGATGCCGTCGGACTCGGCCTCGGCAAAGCCCTGGAGCGCGGCGGTGATGGTCTGCGACGAGGTGATGTTGACGGCCGGGTAGGCGAACGAGCCTGCCTTCGCCCGGTCGATCATCTCGGCGTAGACCTCGGGGGTTGCGATGGGCATGCGGAGCTCCTGTGGAGTCGTGCGGGGTGGACTGTCAGGTCAAAGTCTGGCATGGATGACAGCGCAGGGTCAGGGCCGTTCGACCTGTGGTCGCCGCGTGACCACGGCCCGGCCCTCCGTCGCGCCGTCGCCCGGGGCGAGGTGCTGCGCGGCCCACGCGTGCAGGGCGATCGCGCCCGCCGCCCCGGCGTTGAGGGATCGGGTCGAGCCGTGCTGGGTGATGTGCAGGACGGCGCGGCACGCGGCGACCGCCTCGGGCGTCAGCCCGGTCGACTCCTGGCCGAGCAGCAGCACGCACGACGCGGGCAGCGCGTACCCCTCGATCGGGACGGAGCCCGGGAGGTTGTCGATGCCCAGGAGCGGCAGCCCCTCCCCCGCGGCCCAGGTCGCGAGGTCGTCGACGGACGCGTGGTGGTGCACGTGGAGGTAGCGGTCGGTGACCATCGCGCCGCGACGGTTCCACCGGCGCCGCCCGACGACGTGCACGCCCGCCACGTTGAACGCGTTCGCCGTGCGCACGACGGAGCCGATGTTGAGGTCGTGCGCCCAGTTCTCGATCGCGACGTGCAGGGAGCGCGCCGGGTCGCGGCGCGCGTCGAGGTCCGCGACGACCGCCTCGACGGTCCAGTAGCGGTAGGCGTCGACGACGTTGCGCCGGTCGCCGTGCGCGAGCAGCTCGGGGTCGTAGCGCGGGTCGACGCGGGTCGCCCCGGGCGGGCCCTCGGGGTCCGGGACGCGCGGCCACGCGTCCGGCCCGCCGGGCCACGGCCCGACCCCCACCTCCCGCTCCTCGGCGCGGTCCTCGGCGTGCTCGCCGTCGTGCCCGACGGCGGGGCGCGCCCCGGGCGGCACCTCGCGCGGGGCGTCGGACGGCGTCACGCGCGGGACCCGAGCCAGTCGCGGTAGGTGAGCGTCCCGTAGCGGCGCTCGGGCACGAGGTTGCGGCCCGCGCGGAAGAACTCGCCCAGCGGCCCGGGCAGAGGCACCCCGACGACGGGGCGGCGCGCGCCGTGCGCAGCGCGCCACGCGCGGGCCATGTCGCGGGCGTCGAGGACCTCGGGGCCGCCGATCGTCACCGTCGTCGCGTCCGGCCCCGGCCCCGGCACGCCGCCCGCGGGCGGCGTCCCCTCGGCGGCGTCGACGAGCGCCCGCGCGACGTCGGCGAGCGCGATCGGCTGGAACCGCACCCCGCGCGGCACGGGCAGGAGGCCGAGGCGAGCCCACCGGCCGAGCCGCCCGTCGCGCCCGAGGAAGATCTCGAGGAACTCGTGGAACTGGGTCGCGCGCACGACCGTCGTCGGGACGCCGCCCGCCGACAGCACCCGCTCCTGCTCGGCCTTCGCGCGGTAGTACGCGTAGTCGCCCTGGTCGACGTTCACGATGGAGAGCACGACGACGCGGCCCGTCCCGGCGCGGCGCGCCGCCTCCGCCAGGCGGCCCGCCCCGACCGTGAACACCTTCATCGCCCCCGGCGACATCCCGTTGCTCGCGTCGACCACGGCGTCGGTCCCGGCGAGCGCCGCGTCGAGCGCCGCGACGACGGCGCCGTCGGACCCGAGGAGGTCGACGCGGTGGTGCGCCGTGCCCGGGACGCGCGCGTCGTCGTCGGGCGCGTGCCGCGAGAGCACGCGCACCTCGTGGCCGCGCGCGGCGGCCTCCTGCACGACGGCGCGGCCTGCCGCGCCGGTCCCGCCCACCACCGCGATGCTCGCCATGCCGGACATTCTGCCCGGCGCCGGTCCCGACCGGCAGACGGGCCGCGCGGGACCTTCACAGCCGGAGCACACCCGCCGTCGGGGGCGGGTGCCCGGCCCCCACTACGCTGGTGACCCGTGAACACCCTCGCCGAGCTCGCCTCCGCCCTGCCCGGGGCCGCGCACGCCGCGGGCCTCGGCGCCGCCGGACCCGTCGCCGCCCTCGGCCCGGACTGGATGGACCCGATGACGCTCATCGAGCGCTTCGGGGACGCCGCGCTCGTCGGCATCGTGGTCGTGATCTTCATCGAGACGGGCCTGCTGTTCCCGATCCTGCCGGGCGACTCGCTGCTCTTCACCGCGGGCGCGCTCGTCGCGCAGGACTCGCTGCAGATCAGCCTGCCCGTGCTGCTCGCGCTGCTCTTCGCCGCGGCGTTCCTCGGCGACCAGACGGCGTACCTCATCGGACGCACCGTCGGGCCCAAGGTGTTCGACCGCCCGGACTCGCGGTTCTTCAAGCGCAAGTACATCGACCAGACCAACGCCTACTTCGAGAAGTACGGCGGCCGGACGATCGTCATCGCCCGCTTCGTGCCCATCGTGCGCACGTACGCGCCGGTCGCCGCGGGCGTCGGCAAGATGCACTACCGGCACTTCGTGGGGTTCAACGCGCTCGGTGCGCTGCTGTGGGCCGTGGGCCTCACGTGGCTCGGCTACCTGCTGGGGAACATCACGTTCGTCAAGGACAACATCGAGGCGCTCGTCCTGCTCATCGTGTTCCTCTCGGTGGTCCCGATGATCGTGGAGGTCTGGCGCGGGCGCCGCGCCGAGAAGCGCGCCGCGGCGCTCGAGGCGCAGGTCGCGGCCGACGCGGCGGGCACCGACGGCGATCCGGCCGTCACCGAGGGCACGACCGCCGTCGGGCAGGGCGAGAAGGACGGGAAGGACGCCTGAGATGACACGAGAGATCACGAGCTGGCTGACGGACATGGACGGCGTGCTCGTCCACGAGGGGCACGCGATCCCCGGCGCGCCGGAGTTCGTGCGGGCGCTGCGCGACAAGGGCCGCCCGTTCCTCATCCTCACGAACAACTCGATCTTCACGGCGCGCGACCTGCGCGCGCGCCTCGCGACGTCGGGCATCGACGTGCCCGAGGAGTCGATCTGGACGTCGGCGCTGGCCACCGCCCAGTTCCTCAGCGACCAGATCCCGAGCGGCAGCGCGTACGCGGTCGGCGAGGCGGGGCTGACGACGGCGCTCTACGAGGCGGGCTACACGCTCACCGAGTCCGACCCGGACTACGTGGTGCTGGGCGAGACGCGCACGTACTCGTTCGAGGCGATCACCAAGGCGATCCGCCTCATCCTCGGCGGCTCGCGCTTCATCTGCACCAACCCGGACACGACCGGCCCGTCCCAGGAGGGCCCGCTGCCCGCGACGGGCGCGGTCGCGGCGATGATCACGGCCGCGACGGGCCGCAAGCCGTACTTCGTCGGCAAGCCGAACCCGATGATGTTCCGCTCGGCGCTCAACCGCATCGACGCGCACTCGGAGAAGACGGCGATGATCGGCGACCGGATGGACACGGACGTCGTCGCGGGCATCGAGGCCGGGCTGTACACGTACCTCGTCATGACGGGCTCCACGAAGATGTCCGACGTCGACCGGTTCCCGTTCCGCCCGAGCAAGGTCGTCGACTCCGTCGCGGACCTCGTCGACCTGGTCTGACGCCCCCGCTCCCCCCGCACGCACGACGGCGCCGCACGGCCAGGATCGCCCCGCCCGTGAGCAGCAGGGTCCCGGCGAGGAGCGCGAGGCTGCCCGCGTCCGTCCCGGTCGAGGCGAGCGCGCCCGAGTACGCGTCGCACTCCACGTCGCCGCCGATCGGGAAGCCGAACGTCACGGGCGACAGCGCCGTGCCGGCCTCGTAGAACCCGGCGAAGGCCTTCGCCCCGGCGGCCGTGAGGGTCGCGGGAGCGCCGCTCCACGTGATCGTGGAGCCCGACGTCGACTTCTTGCCCGACAGGTCCAGGCTCGCGAACGCGACGCCGTTCGACGAGCTCTTGGTGCCCTCCATGTCGCTGCTCCGGACGTCCACCACGAGCGTGCCCGACGAGCCGTTCACGACGACGCGCGGGTTGCTGATCTGCAGGTCGAGGATGCCCTCGTGCCCGGAGAACGACACCGAGCCGCCGAAGCTCGCGCGCCCCTTGCCCAGGTCCGTGTTGAACGAGCCCTTGCCGCCGCTCCACGTGAACGCCGAGCCGGAGTCCTGCACGCCGCTCGTCGAGACCGAGCCCTTCGCGATCGGGCCCGTCACGTACGCGCGGAACCGGTCGCTCACGCCCCACGAGAGCGTCGCGCCGTTGACGCCCTGCGCGAAGCACTGCTCCGCCGCGCCGCCCGTCCCGGTGCCGGTGGTCCCGGTGCCGACGATCGTGATGGGCGCGGACGCCGTGTGGTTCGCGCCGACCAGCAGCAGCGTGTGCTCGCCCGGGGCGACGTCCTGGGGGATCGTCACCGTAGAGGTCGCGGCGCCGCCGGCGTTCGCCGTGACGCCCGTCGCGAGCGTGCGCGGCGTCGAGCGGATCTCCGTGCGGATCCCCGCCTCGTTCGTGCCGAACCCGACGCCGCTGATGGTGACCTCGTCGCCCGGGGCGGCCTGGTACGCCGAGAGCGTCGCCTTCGTCCGGTCCACCGAGCCGCCCGTCGACCCGTCGCCCGGGGTGCCGATCGTGCCGCCGCCCCCGGGTCCGGTCGCCGTCGCGCCGACCGTGAACGTCACCGGGTCGAGCGCGGTCCCGGCCGGGTAGAAGCCGACGAACGCGAGCGAGCCGTCCGCGGTGAGCGTCGCCGCGGCGTCCGTGTACGTCACGGACCCGTCCGCGCTCGTCGTCGGCGCGCCGAGCGCGAGGGTCGCGACCGCGACACCCTTGCGGTCGAACGTCGAGCCGTCGAGGCCCGTGGAGCGGGCGTCGACGAGCAGGCGGCCAGCGCCCGGGCCGGTGACCTCGACGACCGGGTTCGCCAGGGTGAGGTCGAGCGCCCCCGCGTGTCCGGTGAAGCGGACCGTCCCGGCGTACGCGACGGTCCCGCGGCCGCTCGCGGCGGTCCACGTGCCACCGTCGGCCTGGCCGAAGCGGAAGACGCCGTCGACGACGCTCGCGCCGTTCGTCGCCGTCGCGCCACCGCCCGCGACCGGGCCCTGGATGTAGCTGCGGAACGACTCCTTGACGCCCCAGGTCAGAGCGCCTGCCGTCGTCGGGACCGACGGCTTCGCCGTCACCGTCACCGTGACCGGCGACGAGGTCGAACCGACGAACGCGGTGCTGTCCGCCGGGACGAACGTCGCCGTCACGGCGTGCGACCCGGCCGCGAGACCGGTCGCCCGGTACGACGCGGCGCCGTCGACGACCGTCGCCGTGCCGAGGGCCGTGTCCCCGGCGGTGAACCGGACCGTGCCGGCCGCCTTCGGGGTGACGGTCGCCGTGAACGTCACCGCCGTCCCCTCGACGACCGAGGTCGCCGAGGAGGCGAGGGTCGTCGTGGTCGGTCGAGCCCCCGGAGCCGGGGCCGTGACGGTGAGCGTCGTGCTGCCGGTCACCCCGAGCTCGGAGGTCACGACGACGGGGACGGGCCCCGCGGCGGCGTCGGCCGGGACGGTGAGCAGGATCGCGGTGCCGTCGCGCGAGAAGGTCGCGGCCTTGCCGCCGAACGTCACGCCCTTGACGTCGTCGCCCTCGACGAGGCCGCCCACGGTGAGCCGGACGCTGCCTCCGGCCGCGACCGTCGTCGTGGCGGGTGTCAGCGTGAGCGACGCGGGGGCGTCGAACGCGACGGGAGCGAAGAGCTCCTGGTCCGCGTTGCTCACGCCGCCGGCGCCGTAGGTGTAGACGCCGTACCGGCCGCCGTCGAGCAGCCCCGGGCTCTTCACCACGAGCCGCGCCTCGAACGTGCCGTCCGCGGCGATGTCCGTCCACTGCGCGCGGACCACCGACTGGTACTGGGCGGGGACCTGGTCGAGCACCGGCTCGGCGAGGGCCCACACCTGCGACCCGACCTTGCGCGCGGACGACGCCGCGCCCTCGGACGGGCGCCACTGCTCGGCGAAGCTCCCGAACACGACGTACGTGCCCTGCGGCAGGTTCGCCGGGATCGGGACGCCGCGGCCACCCACGTTCGCCGCGGGGTCGAAGCCCGAGCCGCGGACCACGATCGTGTCGCCCACCGAGACCGCCGTGTCACCGAGCGGCGTCACGCCGTCCTCGGCGAGGACCGCGATCTCCGGCTCCCACACGGGAGCGGCGGGCTCGGTCGTGAACGCGACGGGCGCGTAGAGCTCCTGGGCGGCGTTGACGGTGCCGCCGGCGGCGTAGGTGTAGACGCCGTAGCGGCCGCCGTCGAGCTCGAGCTCGCTCGCGACGAGCTCGGCCGTGAACGTGCCGTCCTCGGAGAGCTCTGCCCACTGGGCGCGGATCGCGCCCTGGTAGCGCGGGTCGACCTGGTCGAGGGCCGCGGACGCGAGCGCCCACTGCTGCGACCCGGCCTTGCGCGCGGACGACGCCACGCCCTGGGACGGCCGCCACTGCGGCGCGAACTTGCCGAACACCACGTAGGTGCCCGCCGGGATGCCCCCGGAGATCGGCGGGCGGTTGCCCTCGGGGGCGACGTTCGCCTCCGGGTCGAAGCCCGAGCCCTTGACGACGATCGTGTCGTCCGGACGGACCGGGGTGTCGCCGAGCGGGGTGGTGCCGTCGGCGGCGAACAGCTCGATCGACGGCTCCCAGCCGGGTTCCGGGGTCGTGGCGCCCTGCACCGCGACCGGCGTGAACGTGTCGAGGCTGCGGTCGGTCGCGGAGAGCGCGTGGGCGGCGGACGTCGCGACCACGTACTCCGTGGCCGGGTCCAGCGTGCCCGCCGGGACGGTGAGGGTCGTGGTGAACGCGCCGTCGCGCACCTGCTGCGGCATGACCCAGCCCTGGGCGAGCCAGCCGCTCGCGACGAGCGGTCCGCTGCCGTCCCAGATCGAGGCGTCCCCGAGGAGCACGTAGGCGCCGTTCGCGGCGCCCGCACCGACGAAGCCGGTGCCGGAGACCGTGAACGTGTTCTCCACGGCCGGGTCCACCGGGGCCGACGGCGAGACGGTCACCACCGGGTCGGCGACCGGCTCCGGCTCGGGCTCGGTCGCGGGCTCCGTCACCGTGTGCGCGACGGCGCCGGAGGCGGACGCCACGAACGCCGCCGGGTCGGCGGGCGTGAACGCCGCGCTCAGCTCGTGCGCACCCGTGGCGAGGGCCGACGTCTCGAGGCGCGCGACGCCGTCGGTCACCGGCGCGGCGCCGAGCACGGCGCCGCCGTCGCGGAACTCGACCGTGCCCGCGGCGGCGGGCGCGACGGTCGCGGTGAGCGTCACCGGGGCGCCCGCGACGGACGCGCCGGACGGTGCGACGGCGAGCGCCGTCGACGTCGCGGTCGCCGGGGCGACCGGCGCCGGGACGTCGAGGGTCGCGGTGAGCGTCGAGATCGGCTCGTCGACGTAGCCGCCGAACTGGGGGTCCACCGCCGCGATGCCGGCGGCGAAGGTGCCGTTCGCGGTGAGGACGACCGTGTCCCCCGCGCGTGCGGTGCCGACGGTGACCTCCGCGACGACCACGTCGTCCGACACGGTGCCCGCCGACGTGAAGTCCGCGGTGAGCACGCCCGACGTCGGGCCCGTGACGGCGAGCCGGAGGTCGGAGATCGTCAGGTCGAGCGTGCCGCCGTGCGCGGAGTAGCGGACGGAGCCGCCGAGGCGGACGGTGCCGACGGCGGTCTCCGGGTCGACGCTCCCGGACGCGGAGGGGTAGACGGACTTCCCGCCCACGAGCGCGGGCGTGATGGTGCCCGCGCCGCCGACGTAACCCGTCCAGGAGTCCTTGAAGTTCCAGGTGGCCGAGCCGCCCCGGATCTCGGCCGGCGCGGCCTGGGCCGGGGCGGACGCGCCGGCGACGGTGAGGCCGGCGGCGAGGGCCGCGGCGAGGAAGGAGGCGAGGCCGCGGCGGACGCGTCTCGACGAGGAAGTGCGCACAAGGTCTCCCGTGCTGGTCCGGGCGAGGTCCCGGCGGGGAGCGGGACCGACGACGCGGAGCGTGCTGACGCTCCGTCGTGACGGACCATATAAGGCTCGCCTCACCAAAGCAAGGTAAGCCTGACCTATCTCGATGTGACGCACGCCTCGTGGCGCGTCGCTCCGCACACCTGACCGCACGCCTGACCCGCACGACGACGCCCCGCGGCTCGGCCACGGGGCGTCGTCGGGCAGGCGGCGGCGCTGCGCCGGGGACCGTCCGGGCTCAGGCGAGGCCGAGGTCCTCCAGGCTGAACAGGAAGTGGTACGGCACGCCGAGCGCCTCGATCTTCTCGCCCGCGCCCGTCGCGCGGTCGACGATCGTCGCCACCCCGACGACCTCGCCCCCGGCGGCGCGCACGGCCTCGATCGCGGTGATCGGGGACCCGCCCGTCGTCGTGGTGTCCTCGACCACGACGACCTTGCGGCCGGCGACGTCGGGACCCTCGATCTGCCGCTGCATGCCGTGGGCCTTCGCGGCCTTGCGCACGACGAACGCGTCGAGGTCCTGCCCGCGCGAGGCCGCGGCGTGCAGGAGCGCGGTCGCGATCGGGTCCGCCCCCAGCGTCAGCCCGCCCACCGCGTCGACCTCGGCCGTCCCGAGCCCGCGCTCCTCGAGGAGGTCGAGGAGCTGGTGCCCGATGAGCGGCGCCGCGCGGTGGTGCAGCGTCACGCGCCGCAGGTCGACGTAGTAGTCCGCCTCCTTGCCCGAGGAGAGCGTCACCCGGCCGTGCACGACGGCGAGCTCGCGGATGAGGTCGAGCAGCTGCTCGCGGGGCGTCGAGGAGAGATCACTGGTCACGCCGCCAGCGTAGTCGGCTCCCGGTCTACCGGTACTTGCCGATCGCCCGGACGGCCGAGCGCGGCATCGCCCGCAGGGCGGCCGACGCGACGCGGTAGCGCACCGACGGGGTCGAGATGACGACGCCGCGCCGCACGTCCGCGAGCGCCGCGGAGACCACGCGGTCGGCGTCGAGCCACGCGAGGTCGGGCAGGACGGACTTGTCGATCCCGGCGCGGTCGTGGAACTCCGTGTGGGTGAAGCCCGGGCACAGCACGGTCGCGGTGACGCCGGTGCCGTGCAGCTCGACGGCGAGCCCCTCCGTGAACGAGCGCACCCACGCCTTCGCGGCGGCGTAGGTGCCGCCCGCGGTGAGCGCCGCGACGGACGCGACGTTGAGGATCGCGCCCCGGCCCCGCGCGGTCATCTGACCGGCGGCCGCGTGGGACAGGACCAGGACGGCCCGCACCATGACGTCGAGCGCACGGAGCTCGACGTCGAGGTCGCCGTCCACGAAGTGCTGCTGGGTCGCGAAGCCCGCGTTGTTCACGAGCAGCCCGACCGGGCGCTCGTCCGGGCCGCCGGGCGAGGCGAGGCGCTCGGCCACGCGCGCGACGTCGTCGGGCACGGAGAGGTCTGCCGGGAGGACCTGGACCCGCACGCCCGCAGCGGCCCGGATCTGTCCGGCGACCTCCTCGAGGCGCGCCTCGTCGCGCGCGACGAGCACGAGGTCGTGCCGCGCCGTGGCGAGCTGCCACGCGAACTCGAGGCCCAGGCCGGCGCTCGCGCCGGTGATGAGTGCTGTCGCCATGGCCACAGCCTACGGGCGCCCGGGACCGGGACGCCCGCAGGCGGGGGTGGGGCCGCGGCTCACCGCGCGGGCGGCTTGACCGCGAGCACCGGGCAGGTCGCCCCGAGCAGGATCTGCTGGGCGGTCGAGCCGAGGACGAGCTTGCCGACCGGGGTGCGGTGACGGACCCCGACGACCACGAGGTCCGCCTGCACCTCCTTCGCGACCCCGAGCACGACCTCCGCCGGGAGCGCGGACGACTGCAGGTGCCGCACCGTGTGCTCGATGCCCGCTCCCTCGAGGAGGGTGCCGACCTCGACGAGCTGGTCGTGGTCGGCCCACCGTGGGTCGACGAGGCGGTCGCCGCGCGTCGTGTTCACGACGACGACGTCGGTCCCGAGGAGCAGGGCCGCGCGGCCCGCGGCCCGGGTCGCGGCGGTCCCGAGCTCTCCGGGCGCGTAGGCGAGGACGACGGTCATCAGCGCACCTCCTGGTCCTGGGCCTCCGCGCGGACGTCCTCCGCGAGGTCGGCGAGCTCCGTGCCGGAGCCGGGGCCGGCGCGGCGCTCCCGCCGGCGCAGCCACAGCCCGGCGAGCACGACGAGGCCGACGAGCGCGTACGCGGTGGCCGCGAACGGGCTGGTCACGAGGGTCGTGAGGTCGCCCTGGCTGATCGCGAGCGAGCGCCGCAGACGGTCCTCGGCCATGGGGCCGAGGATCATGCCCACGACCATGGGGGCGACGGGGTAGCCGTAGCGGCGCATGAAGAAGCCGATCGCCCCGACCACGAGCAGGACGAGGACGTCCACCGGCGAGAAGTTCAGCGCGTACGAGCCCAGCGCGCCGAACAGGAGGATGCCCGCGTACAGGTAGTTGCGCGGGATCTGGAGCACCTTCACCCACATGCCGACGAGCGGCAGGTTGAGCACCACGAGCATGAGGTTGCCGACGTACAGGCTCGCCACGAGCGCCCACACGAGCGCCGACTGGTTCTCGAACAGCAGCGGGCCGGGCTGGATGCCGTACGACTGGAAGGCGACGACGATGATCGCCGCGGTCGCCGTCGTCGGCAGCCCGAGGGTGAGGAGCGGGACGAGGACGCCGGTCGAGGCGGCGTTGTTCGCCGCCTCCGGCCCGGCGACGCCCTCGATCGCGCCCTTGCCGAACTCGTCCTTGTGCTTCCCGGCGGCCTTGCGCTCGGCGGCGTAGGACAGGAACGTCGCGACGTCCGCCCCGCCGGCCGGGATCGTGCCCACCGGGAACCCGATCGCCGTGCCGCGCAGCCACGGCTTCCAGGAGCGCCGCCAGTCCTCGCGCCGCATCCACGAGCGCCACCCCTTCGCCACCGGGATGACGTGCACCGGACCGTGGCGCAGGCGCGAGCCGACGTACAGCGCCTCCCCCACGGCGAACAGCCCGACCGCCACGATGACGACGTCGATCCCGTCGGCGAGCGTCGGCACGCCGAACGTGAACCGCTGCTGACCCGTGAGGGTGTCCGTCCCCATGAGACCGAGGAACAGACCCAGCGACAGGGACGCCATGCCGCGCGGCACCGACGAGCCGAGCAGCGCCCCGACCGTCACGAACGCGACGACCATGAGGGCGAAGTAGTCGGGCTCGCCGAGCTGCACGGCCCACCGTGCCACGTACGGCGCGACGAACGTCAGCGCCACCGTCGCGATCGTGCCCGCGACGAACGAGCCGATGGCGGCCGTCGCGAGCGCCGCCGCGCCCCGCCCGAGCTTCGCCATCCGGTTGCCCTCGAGAGCCGTGACGATGGACGCGGACTCGCCGGGCGTGTTGAGCAGGATCGACGTCGTCGACCCGCCGTACATGCCGCCGTAGTAGATGCCCGCGAACACGATGATCGCGGCGGTGGCGTCGAGCGAGTACGTGAGCGGCAGGAGCAGCGCGATGGTCATGGCCGGCCCGATGCCCGGCAGCACGCCGACCGCCGTCCCGACGAACACGCCGAACAGCGCGTAGAGCAGGTAGACGGGCTGGACGACGGTCGCGAACCCGTCCATCAGCGCGGAGAAGTTATCCACGGAGCCAGGTCACCCCCTCCAGGAGCGGTCCGGGAGGGAGGGACAGGCCGAGCAGGCCGCCGAACACCACCTGGATCACGAAGGCCAGGACCACGCCGAGCACGACGGCGCGCCACCAGGGGCGCGCCCCGAGGACGATCGCGCCCCCGGCGAAGAGGACCGTCGCCGCGACGGGCCAGCCGAGCAGGTTGATGGTGTAGACGTGCGCGAGCAGGAGGGCGCCGAGCAGCCCGACCGTCGTCCAGTCGGTGCGGGCGTCGGGGTCGACGTCCTCCCCCTCCTCGGGGTCGCCGAGGCGGCCGCGCCAGACGGCCACGAGCAGCACGAGGCCGGTGACGAGGAGCATCCCCCCGACCAGGTACGGGAAGGCGCGCGGCCCGAGCGTGTTCGTCGACCCGGGCACGACGATCGACCCGGCGTCGACGAGCACGAAGACCCCGAGGGCTGCGGTGGTCCCGGCGACGACGAGCTCACCGGGACGCCGCCGGGGCCCCGCGGCGGGGGTGTCGTCCGCGGGTGCCCCGGCGGCCGGGGCGCCGACGTGGTCGTCGGCGACCGGAGCCGACGTCGCCCCGGGGCGGGGGACGACGTCGACCGGTTCGGGGGCGTCGGCACTCACGGGGCGACCAGCCCGATGTCGACGAGGGTCTTCTGGATGTCCGCGATGTTCTCGCCGAGGTACGACTCGAACTCGGAGCCGAGGAGGAACGCGTCGTCCCACCCCTTCTCCTCGAGCGTGAGCTGCCACTCCTCCGAGGTGGCCATCTCCTCGACCACGGTCTCCAGCGCTTCCCGGTCGGCGGCGCTCAGGTCGCCCGGCGCCACCACGCCGCGCCAGTTCGTCAGGTGGACGTCGTAGCCCGCCTCGATCGCGGTCGGGGTGTCAGGGAGCGTCGTGGTCCGCCCGCCGCCCGAGACGGCCAGCGCACGCACCTCGCCGGCGTTGATCTGCTCGGCGTACTCGGCGACGCCCGAGATCCCGGCGCTGACCTTGTTGCCGAGTAGCGCCGCCAGCGACTCGCCACCGCCCGAGTACGGGACGTAGTTGAGCTTCGTCGCGACGTCCGCGGGGGCGACGCCCGCGGCCTGCAGGAGCATGCCCGCGAAGATGTGGTCGGCGCCGCCCGCGGAACCGCCCGTGATCGACACGTCCTTCCCGTTCGCGACGACGTCCGCGACGAGGTCCTCGAGCGTCTGGTACGGGGACTCGGCGGGGACGACGACGACCAGCTGCTCCTCCGTGAGGCGCGCGATGGGTGTCGTGTCCTCGAGGCGGGCCTGCGACTCGTTCGTCTCGACCGCGCCGACCATCACGAGGCCCATGACCATGAGGGTGTGGGGCTCGGACGTGGTGGCGAGCGACGCGAGCCCGACGGTGCCGCCCGCGCCGCCCACGTTGGTGACGGTCGCCGTGCCGACGAGACCGGTCTCCTGCAGGTTCTGCTGCATCGCGCGGCCGGTCTGGTCCCAGCCGCCGCCGGGGTCGGCCGGCACGATGATCGCCAGCTCGTCGACGGACACCGCCTCGGCCGACCCCCCGCCCTGCGGGGTGCTCGGCTCGAGCCCCGAGCACGCGGCGAGCGTGAGACCCAGACCGACCGCGAGGGCCGAGACGGAGAGCGCGGAGCGCGGACGGACGGGGTGCCCGGGGAGCGGGCGGACGACGGATCGCATGTCTCCTCCTTGAGCGGGCCCGCACCGGCGCGGGCCTCACGACCTGGTCCGGGGAGCGTAGGAGCGGCGCCCGGCCCGCCGGGGGCTGCGGTCGTACTGGACGTTGTGGTCGATCCGGACGTTGCGGTCGTTGTGGTCACGGCGCGTGGCGGAGCGGCCTGCCGCCTGGGGCACACTGGTGCGGTGGGTCGGGCAGTGTCGCTCCGTGTGCAGCTCCTCGTGCTGCAGGTCGCCATCGTGCTCCTGGTCGTGTCCGCGGCCGGCGGCGTCGCCTCGACGCTGCAGCAGCGCCAGCTCCGCGACGCCTACCTCGACCGCATGACGGCCGTCGCGCTCTCCGTCGCACGCCTGCCCGCGATCATCGACGCGTTCGACGACGACGACCCGGCCGCCACGATCCAGCCCATCGCCGAGGTCATCCGCGAGGCGTCCGACGTCACGTACGTCGTCGTCACCGACGACGCGGGCGTGCGCTACTCGCACCCGGAGCCCGACCGCATCGGGCAGCGCGTGTCGACGGACCCGTCCGTCCCGCTCTCCGGGGAGGTCTGGACGGGCACCCAGACCGGGACGCTCGGCGAGTCGTGGCGCGTGAAGGTCCCGGTGTTCGACGCCGACGGCGAGGTCATCGGGACGGCGAGCGTCGGCATCCTCGAGTCCCACCTCGCGGACGACCTCGCCGACGACCTCGGGTGGCTGCTCGCCGCCCTCAGCGCCGCGGCGGCGCTCGGGGTCGTGTGCGCCGCCCTCGTGACGCGCGCCGTGCGGCGCCGGATCTTCCGCCTGGAGCCGGAGGAGATCGGCGCGCTGCTCGAGACCCGGGACGCGATGCTCCACGGCATCTCCGAGGGCGTCGTCGCGATCGACCGCGAGGGCCGGGTGGTGCTCGTCAACGACGAGGCCCAGCGCCTGCTCGGGCTCGGTGCCACCGCGGAGGTCGTCGGGCAGCCCGCGCACGACGTCCTGGACCACCAGCTCCTCGCGCTCGTGCCGGACGGCACCGCGGAGCCGGGCGGCCCGGGGCCGGAGGCCGACGAGGGCGGGGCGCTCGTGCTCGCGGGCGAGCGCGTCCTGCTCGCCCGCGCCGACCGTGCGCGCGTCGACGGGCGGCCGGTCGGCACCGTGCTCCTCCTGCGCGACCACACCGAGCTGCACGCGCTCCTGCGCGACCTCGACGGGGCGCGCGGGCTGACCGACGCCCTCCGCGCGCAGTCGCACGAGTTCGCGAACAAGCTCCACGTCGTCTCCGGCCTGCTCGAGCTGGGGCAGCCGGACGAGGCGGTCGCGTTCATCGAGCGTGCCGGCCACGGCGGGCTGCTCACGGCGTCGGGCGTCGCGCCCGGCGTCCACTCCCCCGAGGTCGCCGCGCTGCTGCTCGTCAAGGCGACGACGACGCGCGAGCGCGGCTCACGGCTCGAGGTCTCGCCCGCCGCCCACCTCGCCGCGCCGGACGGCACGGACGGCGCCGTGCTGCACGGGGACGTCCTCACCGTGGTCGGCAACCTCGTGGACAACGCGGTCGACGCCGCCGGGCCGGGCGGTCACGTCCGGGTGCTCGTCACGGACCGCGACACCGAGGGCCCGGCGCCGACGCGGGACGGCGTGGTCGTCGTGGTGGAGGACGACGGTCCGGGCGTCCCGCCGGGCGCCCGGTCCGACGTCTTCGCCGCCGGGTACACGACGAAGGCGGGGCCGCACGGCCGCGGCATCGGGCTCGCGCTGGTCCGCCGCGTGGCCGCACGGCGCGGCGGGACGGTCGACCTCACGACGTCGACCCTCGGCGGTGCACGCGTCGTCGTGGTCCTCCCCGCGACGGCCACGGACGGGCCGCCCGCCCGCGCCGCCGCGTCGCCGGGGCTCGGGGTGACGTCGTGATCCCGGCGACACGCACCGCCGTGGCGGCGGGGACGCCGACCGCGGACGACCGCCTGCGCGTCCTCGTCGTGGAGGACGACCCGACGATCGCCCGGCTGCACCGCGGCTTCGTCGAGTCGCACCCCCGCTTCGTCGTCGTGGGCGAGGCCCGGACGGCCGCCGAGGCGCTGCGCGCCTTCGCCGTGCTCGACCCCGACGTGGTGCTCCTCGACATCTACCTGCCCGACGCGACCGGCCTGCACGTGCTGCGCCAGATCCGACGGCGGCCGTCGCCCCCCGTGGACGTCGTCGCGACGACCGCCGCGCGCGAGCTCGAGAACGTCCGGCAGGCGATGGCGGGCGGCGTGCAGCACTACCTCGTCAAGCCCTTCACGGCCGCCGCGCTGCGCGGTCGGCTCGACGAGGTCGTCCGGCTGCGCGCCGAGCTGCGGGCCGCGGGCGACGAGCTCGACCAGGACGCGGTCGACCGGCTCGTGCGACGCGGCGCGCCCGGCTCCGGGAGCATGCCCAAGGGCCTGTCGGAGCGGAGCCTGCGCCTCGTCGTCGAGGCGCTCGCGGCGGTGAGCGCCGAGGCCGGCGACGCGTCGGCGGGCGAGGTGGCCGCACGCACCGGCATGTCGCGCGTGAGCGCGCGCCGCTACCTCGAGCACCTCGTCGCCTCCGGCCGTGCCGAGGTCGCGCCGCGCTACGGCGCCGCCGGCCGCCCGGAGAACGGCTACCGCCCGGCCTGACCGAGAGCCTGCTCGACCGTCCGAGGCCGTACCGTGGGGCCCGTGCGCCTCGCGACCTGGAACATCAACTCCGTCCGCGCCCGGGTCGACCGGGCGATCGCGTTCCTCGAGCGGACGGGGACCGACGTCCTCGCGCTCCAGGAGACCAAGTGCGCCGACGCGCAGTTCCCCGTCGTGCCGTTCGAGGCGGCGGGGTACGAGGTCGCGCACGTGGGCGTGAACCAGTGGAACGGCGTCGCGGTCGTCTCGCGCGTCGGCCTGGACGACGTCGCGACCTCCTTCCCGGGCCAGCCCGCGTTCGGCGAGCAGGTCGAGGCGCGCGCGCTCGGCGCGACGTGCGGCGGCGTGCGCGTGTGGAGCCTGTACGTCCCGCACGGCCGCGAGGTCGGGGACCCGCACTACGCGTACAAGCTGCGCTGGCTCGACGAGCTCCGCGCGCAGGCGGCGGGCTGGCTCGCGGACGACCCGACCGCGCGGGTCGCGCTCGTCGGCGACTGGAACGTCGCGCCGCTGGACACCGACGTGTGGGACGTCGCGTACTTCGCGGGGAAGACGCACGTGACGCCGGCGGAGCGCGACGCGTTCGCGGCGTTCGGCGCGGCCGGGTACACCGAGGTCACGCGCGAGGCGATCCCCGGCGAGCACACGTACACCTACTGGGACTACCAGCGGCTGCGGTTCCCGCGGAACGAGGGCATGCGGATCGACTTCGCGTACCTCTCCCCCGCCGCGCGCGCCCGCGTGACCGGCGTCGCGATCGACCGCGACGAGCGCAAGGGCAAGGGCGCGTCCGACCACGTGCCGGTCGTCCTCGACCTGGCGGACTGAGCGACCGCCTCGCGCGCGTCGCTACGGTGTGTCCATGACCACGCCCCCCGTCCCGCCGTACGGGTCTCCCGACGAGCCGGTCGACCCGTACGCCGCACCGCGCCCGCACCAGCCGCCGCTCACCCCGTACAACCCGCCGGCGGACGCCCCGGCACCCGAGAAGGGCGGCTTCGTCGCACCGTCCGGGGCGGGCGGCGCGTACCCGGGCGCACCTGGGGCGGGCGCCCCCTACGGCTCGCCCGCCGCTCCGGCCGGGCCCGCCTCGCCCTACGGCCCCGGCGCGGGACCTGCCTACGGGTCGGCCCCGGGCGCGGGCCGCGCGCCGTCGGACCCGGCGGGCTACGCGGGCAGCTCCGGCTACGGCGCGTACCCGCCCCCGTACGGGTCCGCGTACACGCCGCCGCCGCGGACGAACGGGCTGGCACTGGCGTCGATGATCGTCTCGATCGCGAGCCTCGTCGTCTGCGCCGGCTTCCCCGGGATCGTCGGCCTCGTGCTCGGGATCGTCGCCCTCAACCAGGTGATGCGGGACGGGACGCGCGGGCGCGGGTTCGCCGTCACCGGCATCGTGGTGGGCGCCGTCTGCACGGCGTTCGCGATGCTCATCGTGCTCGCCGCGACCCTGAGCGACTCGTAGCCGTGGCCGACGACGACCTCTTCGCCCCGCCCGGCGGGCCGGCCGTCCCGCCCCGACCCACCGCCCCGGTGCCGCCGCCGCCCGCGGGTGTCCCGGCGCCTCCGGGCACCGCGGTGCCACCCCCGGCCGCCCCGGCCGGGCAGGCCGGACCGGGGTTCGCGCCGGAGACGTACTACGCGCCCGGGTGGCAGCCGGCCGCGCCGCGCGTCGAGCCGCTGGCCGTCGCGAGCGTGCCGGCGGGCCTGGTGCTCGGCCCCGTCGGGATCGGGCTCGGTGCCGCGGGCCTCTCCCGCGTGCGGTCCCGGAGGACGCGCGGGCGCGGTCTCGCGGTCGCCGGCATGGTGGTCGGTGCCGTCGTCACGCTCGCGTGGACCGCGGGCGCGCTCGCCTGGTGGCAGGGCGAGCAGGCGCGCGTGCCGCTCGCGGGCGACGTCTCCACCCCGCAGACGGTCAACGCGGTCCAGCTCGTGCTCGGGACCTGCCTCGACGAGCTCCCGCCCGACGGCGAGGTGACGCAGGTGCGGGCCGTGCCCTGCGCGGACGAGCACCGGGCCCAGGTCGTCGCGCGGACCGACCTCGGCGCGGACGAGGTGTGGCCCGGTCAGCAGGCCGTGGACCGGCGCGTGGCGCGGGTGTGCACGCCGGACGTGCTGGGGGCGGACGCGCCCGAGGGCGTCGAGCTCGTCGTGTGGTCGCCTACCGAGGCGTCGTGGCGCGACGGCGACCGGACCGGCCTGTGCCTGGCCGCCGGCACCGACCCCCTGCCGGGCGACCTGCTCGGCTGAGCCGCGACCGGGGGCCACCGGGCTCAGCGCGCGGAGACGTCCTCGGCGAGGATGAGCCGGAGGTAGGCGCGCAGGTCGGCCGCCATGTCGACGCGCTCGGCCCGGGGGCGGTCGAGCGACAGCAGCCACTGGACCTGGAGCCCGTCCATGAGCGCGACGATCTGCCGCGCCGCGGCGCGCGGGTCGACCCCGGCCCGCAGCCCGCCCGCGCTCGCCCGGCGGGAGAGCTGCTCGACCGCCCGAGCGACCGCCCACTCGTACCGCCGGACGAAGTACTCGTGCGCCGGGTGGTCCGGGGACGTCGCCTCGGCCGCGAGCGCCGTGAACAGCTCGACGATGTGGCGCCGCAGGGCGTTGCGCTCGACCAGGCGCACGAGCGCGTCGAAGTAGTCCGTCCCGCGCGCGAGGTCCTCGTCCAGGTCCGCCTGGTCGACGGTGTCGCGGTAGTCGAGCACCGCCTCGAGCAGCGCGACCTTCGTCGGGAAGTGGTGGAGCAGGCCGGGGTGCGACATGCCGACGCGCGACGCGAGCTCGCGCAGCGAGGCGGCGTGGAAGCCGACCTCGCCGAAGAGGACGACCGCGGCCTGGATGATCTCCTCGCGCTTGGCGCGGCCCTTCGCGTAGCCGCGCCCGAGGTCCGGGGTCGCGGCGCGGCCGGGTGCCCCGCGGTCCTGACCCGCGCCGATCGCCGCGCTCGTCATGGTCCTGCTCCGTCCGTCGTCCGACGAGGGAAAACCCTACCGACCGCGGCGCGGTCCGGGGCCCGCACGCCGCGAGTTCACCCGCGGCCGGCCGGCGCTCAGGACGCGGGCGTGAGGGCCGGGTCCGCCGGCCCGCCGGAGCTCGGGGCCGTCGCGCCGGGCACGGTGGCCGACGGCGTGTCGGTGGGCGACGGCGGCGCGGGCTCCGTCGGGGCGGCGCCGCCCGGGTCGGTGGACTCCTCGCCCCCGCCGGCAGGTGCGGCGGCCAGCGCCTCGGCGGTCGCGGCCGTCACGGCGCCGTCCGCGGGCAGCCCGTGCGCCTGCTGGAACGCGCGCAGCGCCGCACCGGTCGCGTCGTCCATGGTGCCCGTGACCTCGACGTCCGCGCCGTGCACGCGGAGCCGCTCCTGGAGCCAGGTCACGGACGCGGCGTCGTCCGTCGGTGCCGTCGGCGCGGGATCCGGCGTGCCCGCGCCCGGGGTGGCCGCGGGCTCCGACGTCGGCGCCGACCCGGGGTCGGCCGACGAGGGGGGCGTGCCCGTCCCCCCGGACGACGGTCGCGGCGCGGGCGTCGCCGCCGGGTCGCCGCCCTCCTCCGGTTCGTCCGCGTGGTCGGGCGGCGGGATGCGCGTCACCTCGGGGCGGGGCGCGTCGGGGCGGGGCGTGACGGCCGGGACGCCGTCCTCGACCGCGGTGCCGCCGTCGGTCGAGGCGCCGACGACGACGGCCTCGCCACCGCCGGTCGCCGCGCCCACCATCCCGGCGACCGCGACGACGAGCGTCACCGCACCGGCACCGGCCGCGACCGTGACCCACGGCGTGGCCGCGCGGTGCGCGACGGGCGTCGGCGAGGCGGCGTTGCGCCCCTCGGGGGTGGCGGACGAGTCGTGACGTCGGCGCACGTCGCCTCCTTCCGGGGCGGTCGGGGACCGGCGGACGACGCGTGGCGCTGCCCGCCAGAGCGGTCGGGTGAACGTCCACCCTGCCCCATGCGCCGGTCGGATGTCACGCCCGGCGCCCTCACCTGCGGCGACACCGGGCCCGTCGGCGCGGGTCCCGTCGTGCCGACGACGCTTGCGACGGAGGTCGCAACCCAGGTTCCTCCCTGCGCCGCAAGACCCGGCGTCCCCCCGCGCGACAGCCTGGTGGGGCACCGCGCGGGAACCGTGCGGGACGCGACGAGAAGGGACCGGCATGACCACCATCCACGTCTCCGGGCTGCGCAAGTCCTACGGGGCGTTCGACGCCGTGCACGACGTGACGTTCACGGCCGCGCCCGGCCGCGTCGTCGGGCTGCTCGGGCCGAACGGCGCCGGGAAGTCGACGACCCTCCACGTGCTCCTGGGGCTGGCCGCAGCCACCGCCGGGAGCGCGACGTTCGACGGCCGCGCGTTCGCCGACCTGACCCACCCGGCCCGCACGGTCGGCGCCCTGCTCGACGCGGGCGGCCTCCACCCCGGGCGCTCGGGCCGCGACCACCTGCGCGTGCTCGCCGCCGCGGGCGAGAACCCGGCCCGGCGGGTCGACGAGGTGCTCGCGCTCGTCGGCATGACGCCCGCGGCCGACCGGCGCGTGCGCACCTACTCCCTCGGGATGCGGCAGCGCATCGGCATCGCCGCCGCGCTGCTCGGCGACCCGGAGGTGCTCGTCCTCGACGAGCCCGCCAACGGGCTCGACCCTGCGGGCATGCGCTGGCTGCGCGACCTGGTGCGCGGCTTCGCGGACGACGGCGGGACCGTGCTCCTCGCGAGCCACGTCCTGTCCGAGGTGCGGCAGGTCGCGGACGACCTCGTGGTCGTCGGGCAGGGTCGCGTCGTCGCCGACGGCCCCCTCGACGACCTGCTGAGCGGGGAGTCCCTCGAGGACTTCTACCTCGACCTGACCGCCACGACCGAAGGGGTGCGCTGATGTACCGCGCCGAGATGCTCAAGCTCCGCACGACCCGCGCGACGTGGGTCGTCGCCGCCGTCGCCGTCGCCGGGATGCTCGTCGTCCAGGCCTTCACCCTCCTGCTGCCCACGATCCTGCGGGGCACCGAGGCGCTCGGCGGGGGCACGACCGTCGGGTTCCAGGCGTCACCCGAGATGCTCGAGGACCTGGCACCGGACCTCGGCGCGCTCACCGACGCCGCCCAGCCGGCGTTCCAGCGCGGCATGCTCGACCTGCTCGGCAACGGGCTCAACGGCTCGGGGTCGGTCGGCGTCGCGACCATGTGCATGCTGCTGCTCGGCGTGCTCGCCGTGACCACGGACTTCCGCACGGGCGGCATCGTGCCGACCGCGCTCGTGCAGCCGTCGCGGCTGCGCATCCTCGCGGCCAAGGCCGGCGCGACCGCGACCGTCGCCCTCGGCGTCGGCGTGGTGCTCGCCGTCGTGGGCGCCCTGGGCCTCACCGTCGCGATCGTCACGACCCCGGGCGCGTCCCTCGCGCTCGGTCCCGGCGAGGTCCTCGGCGTGTGGGCGCGCGGCCTTGCGGTCCTCGTGCTCCTCACCTGGTTCGGGCTCGGGATCGGGACGCTCGTGCGCGGCCAGGTGGCCGCCGTCGTGACCGTCGCGGCGCTCGCGCTCGCCGAGCCGATCGTCCGGGGCGCGGTGACGCTGCTGTCGGGCGGCGAGTCCGCCGCGGCGGAGTGGCTCCCGCTCGGCCTGGGCGCGCTCGCCTCGACCGGACAGTCCGGGGCGGCGCTCCTGGGCGGCGCCGCGCCGCTGGGGACGCTCGCCGCGCTCGCCGGGCTCGTCGCGTGGGTCGCCGTACTCCTCGGGAGCGGCGCCCTCACCCTCCAGCGCCGCGACCTGGTCTGACGCCCGCCGGGGGAGAGCCCCGGTACCGCGAGGTAGAGGCGGACCACGGATCCTTCTATGTTCGTCAAGCTGGGGTGGTGGCGGGTTCGGTGGTGTTGAGGGTCCTGTAGATCTGGCG
>NZ_JBQEMZ010000009.1:0-218191 GCF_052044445.1 Cellulosimicrobium sp. 22598 | reverse complement strand
CGCGTCGTGGCGGGCCTGGCGGGAGCCGCGAGGAACGAGCGGCGGATGGTAGACGCGGCACCACCACCCACCCCGCCACCCAAGGCGACCAGACCGCCGTCGGGCACGACCACGGCTCTACCTCACCCAACCACGGCTCTACCTCGCGCTACCAGGGCTCTACCTCGGGCGACCACGGGTCTACCTCGCGCTGCCGGAGCTCTCGCTCACGGGACCAGGGTCCTCTCTCGGGGTGGTGGCTCGGCGCCAGTGCTGGATCTTGTCGACGTCGCGCACGACGACGTCGAGGCGAGCGAGCTCGCGGCGCAGGTCGGCGGCGTCGGACGTCTTGTCGGCCTGGAGCATCGCCGCGCGGGCGCGCAGGACGGCGTCGGCGCTCGGCGGGAGCTCGGGGTCGCCGGGGACCCAGCGCCGGAACTCCTGTGCCCACGGGTCGCCGTCGTGCCACGGCCAGCCGTGCGCACGGAACGCGGCGGCGAGACGGGCCGTCGCGAGCTCCGTGCGGACGTGAAGCAGCTCGACGACCGGTGTCTCGTGATCCTCCCGGTTGCCGGTGCCGGTGCCGTCGCCGGCACCGCGGGGCGAGAGCCGTACCGCGGTGGACGCGCGACGGTCGGTGGCGCTCGGCGCCCGACGGCCGAGCGCGACGAGGTCCTTGCGGTCGACGAGCACGGCGGTGACGCGGTCCCGGTCGAGCGTGACGCGCTCGTCGCGCAGGGCCACGGTCGCGTGCTCGGCGTCGAGCGTCAGGACCGCGATGTCGCGCACCGCGTGCGCGGCGAACACGAGCCCGGCACCGACCCCGAGGACGAGGCAGATCGCGACGCCGAGGGTCCCCCGCTCGCCGAGGAGCTCGTCGATGACGCGCGCGAGACCCTGGAACGGCGCCCACGGCAGCCCCGCCATCCATCCGGCGAGGTGGAGCGCCCCGTACGCGAGCAGCGCCCCGAGGACCGGCGACCCGCCCCACAGGAGCCGGCGGTCGAGCGCCGTGGGTCCGACGACCGTCGGCACGTCCGGCGACGCCGTCCGGTCCGGGGACGGGATCGGGGCGGGCGTCGGGGTCGGGGGCGGGGACGGCGTCGGGGCGGAGTCGGTGAGCTCTGCGGGGGTGGGGTCGGGCGCGGGGCGGGGGACGGCGTCGGGCACCCGCCGATCCTCACGTGCGCTGGCCGCACGCGACGTCGCCCGGGAGGATGATCGCGAGCCGGGCACGTCGGCCGCGCGGGGTATGCCCCGTAGAATCGAGGACGGTGTGCCGGGAAGTCTGGTCGGCCACGGTGTCGCGTCCGCGGGCCGTGCGACGCGACAGCGACCCCGGGAGCACGATGACCCACGCCACCCCGCCCTCCGGCACCCGCCCCACCGACCGCCCGTCGACCCGCGTGCGCTTCCGCCGGTGGGTGAGCCGGGAGACGACGGGCGGCGCGCTGCTCATCGGCGCGGCGCTGCTCGCGCTGCTGTGGGCGAACTCCCCGTGGCGGGACGCGTACACGACCCTCTCGGAGACGGTCGTCGGGCCGGCCTCGATCGGCTCCCTGCCCCTGCACCTCGACCTGAGCCTCGAGACCTGGGCGGCCGACGGGCTGCTCGCGATCTTCTTCTTCGTCGTGGGCGTCGAGCTCAAGCAGGAGTTCGTGGCGGGCAGCCTGCGGAGCCCGCGCCAGGCCGGGGTCCCGATGCTGGCCGCGGTCGGCGGCATGGCGGTGCCGGCGGTGATCTTCACGGCGGTCGTGCTGCTCGCGGGCGACCGCGGCGCGCTGCACGGCTGGGCGATCCCGACGGCGACGGACATCGCGTTCGCGCTCGGCGTGCTCGCCGTCTTCGGGCGCGGTCTGCCCACGGCGATCCGCACCTTCCTCCTGACGCTCGCGGTCGTGGACGACCTGCTCGCGATCGTCGTCATCGCGGTCTTCTACACGGCCGACCTGCGCATCGAGTTCCTCGGTCTCGCGCTCGTCGCGGTCGCGCTGTTCGCCGTGCTGGTCCGGGCGCGGCGCACGCGCTGGTGGCTCCTCGTTCCCGTCGCGGTGGTCGCGTGGGTGCTGGTCCACGAGTCCGGCGTGCACGCGACGATCGCGGGCGTCCTGCTCGGCTTCACCGTCCCGGCGCTCGTGGTGCACGGCGAGACCGAGTCGCGCACGCACCGGTTCGAGCACGCCCTGCGCCCGTTCTCCCAGGGGATCGCCCTGCCCGTGTTCGCGTTCTTCGCCGCGGGCGTGACGTTCGTCGGCGGCGGGGGCGACGTCCTCGGCCAGCCGGTCGTCCTCGCGATCGTGCTCGGCCTCGTGCTGGGCAAACTCGTGGGCGTGCTCGGGGTGACGGCGCTCGTCACGCGGTTCACCCCGCTGCGCCTGGCGCCCGGCATCGGGGTGCGCGACCTGCTGCCCGTCGGCCTGCTGGGCGGGATCGGGTTCACGGTGTCGCTCCTCATCGCGGAGCTGTCGTTCCCGGACTCGACGCACACCGACGCGGCGAAGATCGCCGTCCTCGCGGCGTCGACGATCGCCGCCGCCCTCGCGGCGGTCGCGCTGCGCTGGGACGCCCGGCGCGCTCGCACGAACGACATGAACCTCGACGACCTCCCGGACGACGTCGTCGACCACATCGGCGACGAGAAGGACCGCCTCGAGCACTGACGCGACCCGCCCGCCGACCGCGGGTCCCGGTTCTCCCGCGGGCCGCCGGAACCCGGGGTCGTGGGCGACGTCTGCGGCCCAGCTCGCCCGTGACCCCGGGTTCGGCACCTGAAGGGTCCCGCTCAGCAGGTCGTCGCGACCTCGCGGCGGCACGGTGCCTCCCCGCGCAGAAGAGTGCGTCTCGTCGTCCATGGTGGGCTCCTTCGTCGGCGCCGTAGCCGGATCGTGACCGGCGCGGGTTGACACCGCGTCGGTCGTGGATCCATGATTCCCGCAACCTGAATCGCCTCTCATGTTTGAGCGGCGCTCCCCCAGGACCACCCAACGAAGGGCGAAGTCATGCGGACGAAGAAGTCCCAGCGGCCGGCACTCGCCGTCGCCGCGCTCGCGGCCGCGAGCCTCGTGCTCGCCGCGTGCGCGCCGACCGACGCGACCGGCGGCGACACGACCGGAAGCGAGAGCAGCGCGAGCGCCGACCCCGTCGACGTCGGCATCATCTACTCCAAGACCGGGCCGCTCGCGGCCTACGGCGAGGCCTACTACGAGGGCTTCCAGGCGGGCCTCGACTACGCGACCGACGGCTCGGGCGAGGTCGACGGCCGGCCCGTCAACGTGACGTTCCACGACGACGGCGGCGACCCGGACAAGGCGGTCGGCCAGGCCAAGGACCTCATCGGCAAGGGCTACCAGATCCTCGGCGGCACGGTCGTGTCCGGCGTGGCGCTCAAGCTCGCCGAGCAGGCCGAGCAGAACAAGGTCCTCTACATCTCCGGCCCCGCCGCGGTCGACGCGCTCACGGGCATCAACGACTACACGTTCCGCTCGGGGCGCCAGTCGCTCCAGGACGTCGCGACGGCGGGGACGTTCGTCGACCCCGGCGGCGCGAAGGTCGTCGTGTTCGCGCAGGACAACGCGTTCGGCCAGGGCAACCTCGCCGCGGTCGAGGCGGTCCTCGGCGCGCAGGGCGCCGAGGTGACGAGCGTGCTCGTGCCCGAGGACGCGACGGAGTTCACGCCGTTCGCGCACCAGATCGTCGACGCCGCGCCCGACCTCGTGTTCGTCGCGTGGGCCGGGGCGACGTCGGGCGCGATGTGGCAGGGCCTCGACCAGCAGGGCGTGCTCGACTCGACGACGGTCGTCACCGGCCTCGGCGACGTCGCCACCTACGGCGCGTACGGCGCCGCGGCGAGCAAGGTCGACTTCCTCAACCACTACTTCCCCGGCGCGGCGGGCACCGAGGTCGAGGCCGCGATGCTCGCGTCGGTCGAGGCGGCCGGCAAGCAGGCGGACCTCTTCACGCCCGACGGCTTCGTCGCGGCCCAGATGATCGTCCACGCGATCGAGGAGGGCGGCGACGACGTCGACGCGATGGTCGACGCGCTCGAGGGCTGGAGCTTCGACGGCCCCAAGGGCACGACGACGGTCCGCGCGACCGACCACGCGCTGATCCAGCCGATGTACCAGGTCAAGCTCGTGGCCGACGGCGACGCCTGGGTCCCCGAGCTCGTCACCGAGGTGCCGGGCGACGACGTCGCGCCGGCCGAGGCGGGCTGACGTGGGCGAGCCGCACGCCCTCCCCGCGCTCGAGGTCCGCGGCCTGGGCCTCCAGATCGGCGGCGCGCGCATCCTCCAGGGCGTGAGCCTCGCCGTCGGGCAGGGCGAGATGCTCGGGGTGATCGGGCCGAACGGCGCGGGCAAGACGACGCTCTTCAACCTGGTGTCGGGGATCCATCGCCCGACGAGCGGGTCGGTGCTCCTCGAGGGCACGGACGTGACCACCACCTCGGTGGCGGCGCGCGCCCGCGCCGGGCTGGGCCGCACGTTCCAGACGTCGAGCCTGTTCCCGCGCCTGAGCGTCCGGGAGAACGTGCGGCTCGCCGCGCAGGGGCGCCTCGGCGGCGCGCTGTCCGTGCTGCGCTTCCCGCGTCGCGGCGACGCCGCGACGCGGGAGGCGGACCGGCACCTGGAGACCGTGGGGCTCGTGCGCCGCGCCGAGGTCGCCGCGGGCGACCTGTCGCACGGCGACAAGCGCAAGCTCGAGATCGCGGTGCTCCTCGCGACCGAGCCGCGCGTCGTGCTGCTCGACGAGCCCATGGCGGGCGTGTCGTCGGCCGACGTGCCGGGACTCGTCGAGGTCATCCGCGACCTGCACGCGACGGGCTGCACGGTGCTCATGGTCGAGCACCACATGGACGTCGTCCTGGGGCTCGTGGACCGCGTCGCCGTCATGCACCACGGCGAGCTGCTCGCGTGCGACACCCCCGACGCCGTCATGGCGGACCCGACGGTGCAGAGCGCCTACCTCGGCGTCACGGCAGGAGAGGCAGCATGAGCGCCGGCAGGAACCTCACGGACCGGACCGGAGCGACGGCCGACGTGCCCGTCCTCGAGGCGCGCGGGCTGTCCGCGCGCATCGCGGGCCAGCAGGTCGTCGAGGACGTGACGTTCTCCGTCCCGGCCACGGGCGTCACCGCCGTGCTGGGCCGCAACGGCGTCGGCAAGACGTCGACCCTCAAGGCCGTGCTCGGCCTCATCGAGCGCCGGGGCGAGGTGCGGCTCGCGGGCGAGCGGGTCGACGGCGAGCGCACGGACCGGATCGTGCGCCGCGGCGTCGGGTACGTGCCCGAGGACCGCGAGGTGTTCGCCGGGCTCACGGTCGCGGAGAACCTGCGGCTCGCGGAGCGCGACGCGCACCCGCGGCGCGAGCTCGTCGCGGAGCTCTTCCCGGACCTCGTCCAGCGCGCCGCCCAGCGCGCGGGCACCCTCTCGGGCGGTCAGCAGCAGATGGTGTCGCTCGCGCGCGCCCTGCTCAACGCCAACCGCCTGCTCCTCGTCGACGAGCCCACCAAGGGCCTCGCGCCCCGGATCGTCGGCGAGGTGTCGGACGCGCTCGCCGAGGCGGCCCGCACGGTCCCGATCCTGCTCGTCGAGCAGAACCTCGAGGTCATCGAGCGGCTCGCCGAGCGCGTCGTCGTGATCGACGCGGGCCGCGTCGTGCACACGGGCCCGGCGCGCGAGCTCCTCGACGACCCCGACCGCGTCCAGCAGCTCCTCGGCGTGCACGCCGAGGTCGACCACCACGAGAACGAAGGGGCTGCGGCCCGATGAGCACGATCGTCCTCCTCCTCGTCACGGGGCTCGGCCTCGGGGCGCTGTACTTCCTCGTCGCGTCGGGCCTGTCGCTCATCTACGGGCTCATGGGCGTCCTCAACTTCGCGCACGGGTCGTTCCTCACGCTCGGCGCGTTCGGCGGCTGGTTCGTCGCGCGCTCGCTCGGCGCGGACTCGTGGGGCGTCTTCGCGCTCTCGCTGCTCGCCGGGGCCGTCGTCGGGGCGGGGGCCGCGGCGCTCACCGAGCTCCTGCTCATCCGCCCGCTCTACGAGCGGCACATCGAGCAGGTGCTCGTCACGGTCGGGCTCTCGCTCGCCTCCGTCGCGCTGTTCGAGGGCATGTGGGGCTCGGACCCCGAATTCATCTCCGGTCCCGCGTGGCTCAAGGGCACGACCGACCTCGCGGGCGCGCCGATCCCCAACGACCGCTTCGTCGCGATCGGCGCCGCGGTTCTCGTGCTCGGCGCGATCGTGCTCTTCCTCCAGCGCACGCGTTACGGCCTCATCATCCGCGCGGGCGTCGAGAACCGGTCCATGGTCACGGCGCTCGGCATCGACGTGCGCAAGGCGTTCACGCTCGTGTTCGCCCTCGGCGGCGCCGCCGCGGGCCTCGGCGGGGTCCTCGCCTCGCAGTACTTCGGCTACGTCTCGCCGCACCTCGGCGGGTCGCTGCTCATCTTCGCGTTCATCGTCACGGTCATCGGCGGGCTCGGCTCGCTGACCGGCGCCGCGGTCGCCTCCGTGCTCGTCGCGGTCCTCCAGCAGTTCGCGAACTACTACCTCGGCTACGGCGACCTCATCGTCGTGCTGCTGCTCGCGCTCGTGCTCCTCGTCCGTCCCACCGGCCTCCTCGGGAGGGCAGCCGCATGACCACCCAGACCGCTCCTGGCAGCCGGCCCGACGGCGGCACGCGCGCGGCCGCCGACCCCACCTCCGCTCCCGCCGGGTCCGTGCCGGGCGCCCCGCACCCTGGCGACGCTGCGCGCCCGGCGCGCCGGACGCCGTCGGGCACCGTGGTCCGCACGCTCGCGGGTGTCGCGCTCGTCGCGCTGCTCGCGTGCCTGCCCCTGCTCGCCATCCACGTGCCCGGCGTGCTGCCTGGTCCGACCTACACGCCCGGCGCGCTGCAGATGATGGCGCTGTGCTGGCTCATCGGTGCGCTCGCCCTGAGCTACCACCTGCTGTTCGGCGTCGCCGGCCTGCTGAGCTTCGGCCACGCGCTGTACTTCGCGGCCGGCGTGTACGGGCTCGCGATCGTGCTCGACACGACCGAGATCCCGCTCCTGCCCGCCGCGGCGCTCGTGCTCGTCGGCGGGATCCTCCTCGCGCACGTCGTCGGCGCGATCTCGCTGCGCGTCACGGGCATCTCGTTCGCCATGGTCACGCTCGCGTTCGCCCAGGCGGGCAACGTGCTCGTGCGTCGCAACCCCGGCGGCGCCACGGGCGGCGAGGAGGGCCTCGCGCTCGCGACCGGCAACGTCCCCGACGCGTTCGTGGGCGTCCTCAACACGCGCAACCTCTACTGGCTCGCGCTCGCCGTGCTCGTCGTGGTCTACCTCGTCGTGCTGTGGGTCGAGCGGTCGCGCGCGGGCCACGTCGCGGCGGCGACGCGCGAGAACGAGATGCGCGTGCGCGTCATCGGCGGGCGCCCCTACCTCGTCAAGCTCCTCGTGTTCGTCCTCGCGGCGACGCTCGCGACCGTCGTCGGCATGGCGTACCTCCTGCTCCAGTCCGGCGCCGTGCCGCGCGCGACGTCGGCCGACTTCACGCTCACGCTGCTCGTCATGGTCGTGCTCGGCGGCGTGGGCTCACGGTGGGGCGCGATCGTCGGCGGCGTGCTCTACACGGTCCTCGACCAGCGGCTCGGGACGCTCGCGAGCTCCGCGGCCGTCGCGGACCTCCCGGCCGTGCTGCGCGTGCCGCTCAGCGAGCCGCTGTTCCTCCTCGGGACCCTCTTCATCCTCGTCGTGATGTTCCTGCCCGGCGGCATCGCCGGCGCCGCGTCGCGCCTCGCCGCGCGCCGCCGCCCGCGGGAGGATCGGGAGGAGGCCCGCGAGCGCCTGGAGGAGGTGGCATGACGACGCAGCACCAGGACGCCCAGGACGGCCTGCACACCCTCGGCCGCTGGACGCGCGACCGCGCGCTCGCGACGCCGGACCGCGTCGCGGTCGACGACCGCGGCGTGACCCTGCGCTACCGCGACCTGCACGAGCGCGCGAGCGCCCTGGCGACGGCGTTCCGCGAGGCGGGCTACGGCGTCGGCGACCGCGTGGCCACGGTGACCGGCAACAGCGCCGACCAGGTCGTGCTGTTCTTCGCGTGCGCGCAGGCCGGGCTGATCCTCGCGCCGCTGTCGTGGCGGCTGTCGCCGGGCGAGCTCGCCGCCCAGATCGAGCAGGCCGACCCGGCGCTCGTGCTCGTGGAGCAGGAGTTCTCCGCGCTCGCCGACGCGGCGTTCGACCGGCTGGACCGGCTCGTCCTCCCCCCGCGGCGCACCGAGCTCGGCCGCAGCGGCGTCGAGGCGCGGGTCCCCGCGCCGTCGCGCCGCCCGTGCCTGGCCGACGGCGCGCGGGACGCGGACGGCGCGGGCCGGGCCGCGGGGGCGCCCGCTCCCGAGCGCCGCGTCGTGCGCGACGACGACCCGCTCCTGCTCGTGTTCACGTCCGGCACGCAGGGCACGCCCAAGGGCGCCCTGCTCACGCACGCGAACTGCTTCTGGACCAACCTCTCGCTCTCGCGCACGGTCGAGCTGACGAGCCACGACGTCGTGCTGAGCGTGCTGCCGCAGTTCCACGCGGGCGGCTGGAACATCCAGCCGCTGCTCGCGTGGTGGACCGGCGCGACGGTCGTCCTGGAGCGCACGTTCGAGCCGGAGCGCGTGCTCCAGCTCGTCGCCGAGCGCCGCGTCACGACGATGATGGGCGTCCCGACGAACTACCTGCTCCTCGCGGAGCACCCCGGCTTCGCGGACGCCGACCTGTCGTCGCTGCGCCACGCCGTCGTGGGCGGCGCGCCCATGCCGGAGCCGCTGCTGCGCACGTGGCACCGGCGCGGCGTCGCGCTCTCGCAGGGGTACGGGCTCACCGAGGCCGGGCCCAACGTGCTGTGCCTGCCCGACGACCAGGCGCGCGAGCGCCTCGGGTCGGCCGGGACGCCGTATCCCCACGTCGAGGTCGCCGTCGCGGACCCGGTGACCGGGCGCCACCTCGACGGGCCCGCGGCGGGCGAGCTGCTGGTCCGCGGGCCCGGGGTGTTCGCCGGGTACTTCCGCGACGAGGCCGCGACGGCCGCCGTCCTGCACAACGGCTGGCTGCGCACCGGGGACCTCGTCGAGCGCGACGCCGACGGGTACTACCGCGTGGTCGACCGGTTCAAGGACGTCTTCATCGTCGGGGGCGAGAACGTCACGCCGTCCGAGGTGGAGGCCGTGCTCCGGCGGCACCCCGGCGTCGCGGACGTCGCGGTCGTGGGCGTGCCCGACGTCCGGTGGGGTGAGGTCGGCGCGGCGTTCGTCGTCCCGCGCCCGGGCCACCCCACCGACGCCGAGGAGCTGGAGGCGTTCTGCCGCCGCGAGCTCGCGCACTTCAAGGTCCCGCGTCGCTTCGACCTCGTCCCGTCCCTGCCCCGCACGTCGTTGCACAAGGTGTCGCGCCGCTCGCTCGCCGAGCGCGTGACCGTCCCGGAGGACTCATGAGCACCCAGCCCCGCACCGCCCGCGGCAACCGCACGCGGGCCAAGATCCTCGCCGCGGCCGAGCAGGTGTTCGCCCAGGTCGGGTACCACGACGCGTCGATCGTCAAGATCACCGAGTCCGCGGGCGTCGGGCAGGGCACGTTCTACCTGTACTTCGAGTCGAAGATCGACGTGTTCGACGAGCTCGTCGACGACCTCAACCGCCGCGTCCGGCACGCGATGATCGAGGCGAGCTCGCAGGCGGACACCCGCCTCGCCGCCGAGCGCGCCGGCTTCGAGGCCTTCTTCCGCTTCACCGCCGAGCACCCGGCGCTCTACCGGATCGTGCGGCAAGCCGAGTTCGTCTCGCCCGGCGCGCTGCGTCGGCACTACTCGCGCATCGTCGAGGGCTACATGACGGGCCTCGACAAGGCGCGCGCGAACGGCGAGGTGGGCCACGACGTCGACCCGGAGGTCGCCGCGTGGGCGCTGATGGGGATCGGGGAGATCGTCGGCATGCGCTGGGTCCTGTGGGGCGGGCGCTGGGACGAGAGCGCGGAGCCGCCGTCGTACGACACCGCGGCCGCCGAGGTCCCGCCGCACGTCTTCGAGCAGACCATGCAGTTCATCGAGCGCGCGCTCGCCGTACCGCGACCCGCCGCCGAGGCCGGAGCCACGGCCCGGTCCGGATCCACGACCGAAGGAGACGCGCAGTGATCGTCCCCGCCACCGTCCCTGCCGCGTCGACCCCCGTGGCCCCCACGCTCGCCGGGCGTCGTGCGCTCGTCACGGGCGGCGCGAGCGGCATCGGCGCGGCGTGCGCGCGCGAGCTCGCCGCGCGCGGCGCGCACGTGACCGTCGCCGACGTCGACCCCGACGGCGCGCAGCGCCTCGCGGACGAGCTCGGCGGCGAGGCGTGGGTCGTCGACCTCGCCGACACGCGCGCGCTCGACGACCTCTCGCTCGACGTCGACGTCCTCGTCAACAACGCGGGCGTCCAGCGCGTGAGCCCCATCGAGGAGTTCCGCCCCGACGACTTCCGCCTGCTGCACGCGATCATGCTCGAGGCGCCGTTCCTGCTGGTCCGGGCCGCGCTCCCGGGGATGTACGCGCGCGGGTTCGGGCGCGTCGTCAACGTGTCGTCGGTGCACGGCCTCGTGGCGTCGCCGTTCAAGTCGGCGTACGTGTCCGCGAAGCACGGTCTGGAGGGCCTGTCCAAGGTGACGGCCCTCGAGGGCGGCCCGCACGGGGTGACGAGCGTGTGCGTCAACCCCGGCTACGTGCGCACGCCGCTCGTGGAGAAGCAGATCGCGGACCAGGCGCGCATGCACGGCGTCCCCGAGTCCGAGGTGCTCGCGACCGTGCTCCTCGCCGAGTCCGCGGTGAAGCGGCTCGTCGAGCCGGAGGAGGTCGCGTCGCTCGTCGGCTGGCTCACCGGACCCGACGCGTCGATGGTCTCGGGCGCGTCGTGGACGATCGACGGCGGCTGGAGCGCCCGGTGACCGCGGGCACGACGGCGACCCCCGCGTCCGCACGGCACGACGTCACCGCCGCGACCCACACCTACGCGACGCTCGACGTCCCCGTCGCGGGCGGGCGGCTGCGCGTCGGCGTGTGGGACCCGGTCGGCCCGCACGCACCCGAGCCCGGCGCCCCGCCCGACGGCGGCGCGCGCCCCGCGCGCGACGCCGTCCCGACCGTCCTCGCCGTGCACGGCATCACGGCGTCGCACCGCGCGTGGCCGGCCGTCGTCGCGGCACTGCCGGGCGTGCGCGTCGTCGCGCCCGACCTGCGGGGGCGCGGGCGCAGCAACGGCCTGCCCGGCCCGTACGGCATGGGCGCGCACGCGGACGACCTCGCGACGGTCCTCGACGCGCTGGAGATCGACCGCGTCGTCGCGCTCGGCCACTCCATGGGCGCGTTCGTGTCCGTCGTGCTCGCGCACCGCCACCCCGGCCGCGTCTCCCGGCTCGTGCTCGTCGACGGCGGGATCCCGCTCCCACCGCCCGCGGGCCTGCCCCCGGACGCCGACCACGACGAGGTCCTGCGCGCGCTGCTCGGGCCGGCCGTCGAGCGGCTCGAGCGGACCTTCGCCGACCGCGAGGAGTACCGCGGCTTCTGGCGCGCGCACCCCGCCTTCGCGAGCGCGTGGGACGAGCCGTGGGCCGACGTCGTCGCGGGGTACGTCGACTACGACCTCGTCGGCGAGGCGCCCGCGCTGCGTCCGGCATCGTCGGGCGCGGCGGTCTCCGCCGACTCGCTCGAGCTCTACGAGGGCGGGCCGCTCGCCGAGGCGCTCGCGGGCGACCACCCGCTCGACGTGCCCCTCGTGCTGCTGCGCGCGCCCCGCGGCCTGCTCGACGAGCCCGAGGCCCTCTACTCCCCCGAGCACCTCGCCGCGTGGCGCGCGCGGCTGCCGGGGCTGCGCACCCGCGACGTAGCGGGTATCAATCACTACACGATCATCATGAGCCCGCCCGGCGTCGAGGCCGTCGCGGGCGAGACCCTGCAGGCCCTGGCCGCCGTCACGAGCGACGGACCCGGACCGGCGAGTGACGAGGAGGTCACGGCATGAGCCCCACGATCGCGTCCCCACGAGGGACCGGGCTGGACAAGGTGGTCGCGTCCGCGGCCGAGGCCGTCGCGGACGTGCCCGACGGCGCGTCGCTCGCGGTCGGCGGGTTCGGCCTGTGCGGCAACCCGATCGCGCTCATCGAGGCGCTGCTCGCGCAGGGCACGCGCGATCTGTGGGTCGTGAGCAACAACTGCGGCGTCGACGACTGGGGCCTGGGCGTCCTGCTCGGCTCGGGCCGCATCCGGAAGATGACGAGCTCGTACGTCGGGGAGAACAAGGAGTTCGAGCGGCAGTTCCTCTCGGGTGAGCTCGAGCTCGAGCTCACCCCGCAGGGCACGCTCGCCGAGAAGCTGCGCGCGGGCGGCGCGGGCATCGCGGGGTTCTGGACGCGTACGGGCGTCGGCACGCAGGTCGCCGAGGGCGGCCTCCCCCAGCGGTACGACGGCGCGGGCGGGGTCGCGCAGGCCAGCGCGCCCAAGGAGGTGCGCGCGTTCGGCGTCGGGCCGCGCGGCCGCGACGGGTCGTTCCCCGACGAGGCCGAGTTCGTCCTGGAAGACGCGATCACCACGGACTTCGCGCTCGTGCACGCCCTGCGCGGCGACCGGCACGGCAACCTCGTGTTCCACCGGTCGGCCCGCAACTTCTCCCCCCTCGCCGCGATGGCGGGCCGCGTGTGCGTCGCGCAGGTCGAGGAGCTCGTCGAGCCCGGTGAGATCGACCCCGACGCCGTCCACCTGCCCGGCGTGTTCGTGCACCGCGTCGTCGAGGTGGGGCCCGACGTGCCCAAGCGGATCGAGCGCCGCACCGTGCGCCCGGCCGCAGAGACCGACCAGCCCGCGCGCACGACGTCGGGCACCGCGACCAGCGTGAAGGAGGGCTGACGCATGGCGCTCACCCGCGACGAGATGGCCGCGCGCGCCGCGCGCGAGCTCCAGGACGGCTGGTACGTCAACCTCGGCATCGGCCTGCCGACGCTCGTGCCCAACTACGTGCCCGAGGACAAGCACCTCGTGCTGCAGTCGGAGAACGGGATCCTCGGCGTCGGGCCATACCCGAGCGAGGACGCCGTCGACCCCGACCTCATCAACGCCGGCAAGGAGACCGTCACCGTCCTGCCGGGCGCCGCGTTCTTCGACTCCGCGCTGAGCTTCGGCATGATCCGCGGCGGCAAGATCGACGCCGCGATCCTCGGCGGCATGCAGGTCTCCGCGACGGGCGACCTCGCCAACTGGATGATCCCCGGCAAGATGGTCAAGGGCCCCGGCGGCGCGATGGACCTCGTGCACGGGGCCGCGCGCGTGATCGTGCTCATGGAGCACGTGGCGCGCGACGGGTCGCCCAAGATCCTGCGCTCGTGCTCGCTGCCCCTCACGGGGCGCGCGGTCGTGCACCGGATCATCACCGACCTCGCGGTGATCGACGTGACGCCCGACGGGCTCGTGCTGCGCGAGACCGCTCCGGGCGTGAGCGTCGACGACGTGCGCGCCGCGACCGAGCCCGACCTCGTCGTCGCGCTCGACGACGCCCCGCTCGACGTCGCCGACGCCGGCCCGGGACCGTCCACGCAGGCCGCGGGGACGCCGTCGTGACGCGCGACGTGCTGCGCCGCGACGTCCCGACCCCGCGCGGGCGCGAGCACGTGCGCGAGGTGCTGGCCGACGGCGACGTGCGGGCCACGGTCCTGCTCGTGCACGGCAACTGCTCGTCGTCGGCGTTCTTCGACCCGCTGCTGCGCGCGCTGCCCGCCGACGTGCGCGGCGTCGCCGTCGACCTGCGCGGGTACGGCGACGCCGAGGTCCGGCCCGTCGACGCGACGCGCGGCGTGCGGGACTTCGCCGACGACGTCGCCGCCGTCGTCGACGCGCTCGACCTCGCGCACCCGCTCGTCGCGGTCGCGCACTCCGCGGGGGCGGGGGTCGTGCTCCAGCTCGCGACGGACCGGCCCGACCTCTTCGACGCGGTCCTCCTCGAGGCGCCCATGTCGCCGTACGGGTTCGGCGGCACGCGCGACGTCGACGGCACGCCGCTCTCCCCCGACTTCGCCGGGTCCGGCGGGGGCACCGCGAACCCCGCGTTCGTCGCGGCGCTCGCGGCGGGCGACCGTAGCGAGGACGCGGGGTCGCCCCGTGACGTGCTGCGCCGGTTCTACGTCGCCGACCCGGCCTCGCTCGGCGAGCCGCTCGGCACGCTGGAGGAGCTCCTGCTCGACTCCGTGCTCTCGACGCGCACGGGCGACGACAACTACCCGGGCGACCGGACGGCGTCGGGCACGTGGCCCGGCGTCGCGCCGGGGACGCGCGGCATGAACAACGCGATCAGCGCGAAGTACTGCGACCTGTCGGGCTTCGCGACGTCCGGCGCGACGGCGCCCGTGCTGTGGGTGCGGGGCGACGCCGACGCGATCGTCTCGGACACGTCGCTGTTCGACCTCGCGCAGCTCGGCGCGATCGGCGCCGTCCCCGGCTGGCCCGGGGCCGAGACGCACCCGCCGCAGCCGATGGTCGCCCAGACGCGGGCCGTCCTCGACGCCTACGCGGCCGCCGGCGGGCGGTACCGTGAAGAGGTGCGGCCCGGCGTCGGGCACAGCCCCCACCTCGAGGAGCCGGACGTGTTCCTCGGGCTCCTGCTCGGGCTGGTCGACACTGCCGTTGCCGACGTCGACGCCGCCGCCGCACGAGCGGGCGCCACACCCCCGGCGCCCGCGCAGACACCGCCGTCCGCACCCCTGGAGGTCCAGCCGTGAGCACCACCACCCCGCACCCCCCCGACGACGTCGTGGTCGTCGCCGCCGCCCGCACCCCGCAGGGGCGGCTCAAGGGCTCGCTCTCCGCGCTGACCGCGGTCGAGCTCGGCGCCGTCGCCGCGCGCGCCGCGATCGAGCGCTCGGGACTCGGCGCGGACGCCGTCGACGCCGTGGTGTTCGGCCAGGTGCTCCAGGCCGGGGCCGGACAGAACCCCGCGCGCCAGACCGCCGCAGGCGCCGGCGTGGGCTGGGACGTGCCCGCCGTGACGGTGAACAAGGTGTGCCTCTCGGGGCTCACCGCCGTCATCGACGGCACGCGGATGATCCGCTCCGGCGAGGCCGAGGTCGTGCTCGTCGGCGGCCAGGAGTCCATGACCAACGCGCCGCACCTGCTCCCCGGGTCGCGCGCCGGGTTCGCGTTCGGCGACGCGACGCTCGTCGACGCCGTCGCGCGCGACGGGCTCACCGACGCGTTCGACCGCGCCTCCATGGGCGTCTCGACCGAGCGCACCAACGTCGGCGACGTGTTCGTCTCGCGCGAGGAGCAGGACGCCGTCGCGGCGGCCTCGCACCAGCGCGCCGCCGCCGCGGCGAAGGACGGCCTGTTCGACGCCGAGCTCGCCCCCGTAAGCGTCCCGCAGCGCCGGGGCGAGCCCGTCGAGGTGCGCGACGACGAGGGCGTGCGCCCCGACACGACCGTCGAGGGCCTCGCGCGCCTGCGCCCCGCGTTCGACCCCGAGGGCACCATCACCGCGGGCAACGCGTCGCAGATCTCCGACGGCGCCGCCGCGCTCGTGCTGACCACCCGCGCCCGGGCCGAGTCCGCTGGCGCGCCCGTGCTCGCGACCGTGCGCGCCTGGGGTCAGGTCGCCGGCCCCGACACGTCGCTGCACTCCCAGCCGGCGCGCGCGATCCGGCAGGCCCTCGACCGGGCCGGGTGGACGGTCGACGACCTCGACCTCGTCGAGATCAACGAGGCGTTCGCGATCGTCGTCGCGGTCTCCACGCGCGTGCTCGGCGTCTCGCCGGACGTCGTCAACGTGCACGGTGGTGGCATCTCGCTCGGCCACCCCATCGGCGCCTCCGGCGCCCGCCTCGCCGTCCACGCGGCGCACGAGCTCGCGCGACGCGGCGGCGGGCGCGTCGCCGTCGGGCTGTGCGGCGGGGGCGGCCAGGGAGAGGCGCTGCTGCTGGAGGCCTGACCACCCGCGTCCCCGACGTCGTCAGCGCCCCACCGTCCAGGACCGGTGGGAGGCCGACGCCCCCGACGGTTCGAGGGGACGAGCGCGGGTGGCTCGCCTACGCTCGCGATGTGCAGCCCACCGTGACGGAGACCCGTACCCCCGAGCCCGTCGACGAGGAGCCCGCCCGGCACGGGGTGTGGGGGCGGTGGCTGCGGCGGTTCTCGGCGACCGGGCTGGTGCTCGCGCTGCTCTGGTTCTGTCTGTCGTTCACGCCGTCGCTCATCCCGCGGGCCTGGTACTACCAGGCCGTGATCTCGGGCGTGAGCGCGGTCGGCGGGTACGGCGTGGGCGCGTTCGTCGAGTGGTTCGCGGTCAAGGTCGGGCTGCGCATCCGGTGGACGGCACGCGCGAGCCGCGTCGCATGGTGGGTGCTCGCCGGGGCGACCGTCGTGCTCGTGCCGCTCTCGCTGGTCCTCGGCGCCCGCCGCCAGATCGAGCTGCGGCACCTGTTCGGCATGTCCGAGGACGTCCCCGGGCGCGAGGTCGTGACGCTCCTCGTCGCGCTCGTCGTCGCGCTGCTCGTGCTCCAGGCCGGGCGCGGGCTGCGCCGCGTCGCGCGGTGGGTGGCCCGGCTCGTCGGCCGGGTCGTGCCCGCCCCGGTCGCGCGGTTCGTGAGCGGCGTGGCGGTCGCGGTCGTCGTGGTGCTCGTCTTCAACGGCGTCGTCTGGTCGGGCGCGATGAGCGCGCTCAACTCGATCTACGCGGCCGCGAACGCCGACGTCGACCCGCGCCTGTCGCCCCCGGCCCAGCCCGAGCGGTCCGGGTCGGCGGCGTCCCCCGAGACCTGGGACTCGCTGGGCGCGGAGGGCCGCAAGTTCGTCGTGTCCGGGCCGACGCTCGACGAGCTGACCGCGTTCGCCCAGGCGGGCGACGTCGTCGACCCCGCGGACGTGCGCGAGCCGATCCACGCGTACGCGGGCCTCGACCTCGACGGCGACCTCGACGCCACGGCGGCGCGCGTCGTCGACGAGCTCGACCGCACCGACGCGTGGGACCGGTCCGTCCTCGTCGTCGCGACGACCACCGGGACGGGCTGGGTGGACCCGGGCATGGTCGAGGCGCTCGAGCTCATGCACGGCGGCGACACCGCGATCGCGAGCATGCAGTACTCGTACCTGCCGAGCTGGATCAGCTTCGTCGGCGACCGCACGACCCCGCCCGCGGCCGGCAAGGCGCTGTTCGAGGCGGTGTACGCGCGGTGGTCGGAGCTCCCCGAGGACGACCGCCCGCGCCTGCTGGCGTTCGGCATCTCGCTCGGGTCGTTCGGCATGCAGGGCGCGTTCAGCGGCGTGCAGGACGTCGAGGCGCGCTCCGACGGCGCGATGTTCACCGGGACGCCCGGCTTCACGCCGATGTGGCGCGAGCTCACCGACGCGCGCGACCCCGGGTCGCTCGAGTACGCACCCGTGCTCGACGACGGCCGCCAGGTCCGGTGGGGCGATCCGGTCGCGACCGGCGTCGCGGACCTCTGGGGCCCCGGCCCGCGCTGGGACGAGCCGCGCGTCGTCTACCTCCAGCACGCGTCCGACGGCGTGACCTGGTGGGGACCGGAGACGCTGTGGTCCGAGCCCGACTGGCTGCGCGAGCCGCGCGGCCCCGACGTGCTGGGCGACGTGCGGTGGTACCCGTTCGTCACGTTCTGGCAGCTCACGGGCGACCTGTTCGTCGCCGCGGCCTCGGACATCCCGCCCGGCCACGGCCACGTCTACCACCTCGAGTACGCCGACGGGTTCGCCGCCCTGCACGCCCCCGAGGGCTGGTCGGCCGCCGACACGGCGCGGCTCAAGGCCGCGATGGACGCGCCGACGCAGGGCGGCTCGATCGGCTGAGGACGGTGAGCGCCACGGCGACCAGGACGCCGGCCCCGCTCACGGCCGCGGCGACCCAGAACGACGCGGCGAACGGTCCGGCGGGGTCGCCGTCCGCTGTCGCGCCCGCGAGCAGCGCCGCGACGACCGGTGCGGCCGCCGCCGAGCCGACCGTGCGGATCACGCTGTTGAGTCCGGTCGCGGCGCCGATCTCCTCCGGCGGCGACCACGTCACGACGAGCTGTGCGCAGATCGCGTAGCCGATCCCGTTGCCGAGCCCCAGGACGGAGAACGCGACCACGACCGCCCACGGCACCGTCGGCCACAGCGCGAGCCCGACAGACCCCACGAGCATGACCACCACCGCGACGCCCGACGTGGCGGCCGCGCCCACGCGCGCCACGAGGAGGGGCGTGCACCGGCCACCGAGGAAGACCAGGACGGCGCTCGGGAGCATCGCGAGCCCCGACGCGGTGACGTCCAGCCCGTGCCCGTAGCCGGTGGCCGTGGGCGCCTGCATGAGCACCGGGAGCGCGACGTAGCAGACGTACGGCACGAACCCGACGGCCACGGTGAGGACGCTGACGAGCGCGAGCGGCCCGTGGCGGAACGTGCGCACGTCCACGAGCGGCGCCTCGGTGCGCCGCTCGACGAGCACGAGCGCGACGAGGAGGATCACCCCGACCGCGCCGACGCCGAGCGTACGGGGTGACGACCATCCCCACGCGCCCCCCTGCGACACCGCGAGCAGGACCCCGACGAGCCCGCCGGCGAGCAGCACGATGCCCGGCCAGTCCGTGCGGCGCCGCTGGGACCGCGCGCTCACCGCCGGGACCCACAGGAGCACCAGCACGGCCGCGCCCACGATCAGGACGGCCGCGAGGACGAACATCCACCGCCACGAGAGCGCCTCGACGATCACGCCGCCGAGCACGAGCGCCGCGCCCGCGCCGAGCCCGATCATCCCCGAGATCCAGCCGAAGGCCGCCGCGACGCGGGGCGGCGGCAGCAGGTTCCGCGCGAGCGCGAGCGCCAGCGGGAACGTCGCCGTGCTCACGCCCTGCACCACCCGTGCGCCGAGGAGCACCCCGAGGCTCGGTGCGGCCGAGGCGACGAGCGTCGCGCCGGCGAAGACGGCGAGCGTCGCGAGGAGCACGCGCCGGTGGCCGAACCGGTCCCCGAGGTTGCCGACCACCGGGGCGAGCACGGCGCCGGCGAGGAGGAAGGCGGTGAGGATCCACCCCGTCCCCTGCGGACCGGCGCCGAGCTCGCGCCCGAGCGTGGGGAGCGCGGGCACCACGAGCGTCTGCATGAGCGAGAACGCGAGCACGACGACGCTGAGCGCGGCGGTCACGAGGGCCGGGTGCGACGCCGCGCCGTCCGTGTCGACGGCCGGCGCGGGAGGGGCGTCGGCGGGCTCGGGAAGGATCGGCGCGTCCTGGGTCGGTGCGTCGGAGATCGGTGCATCGAGGGTCGGCGTGTCGGAGGTCGTGGTGCGGCGGGAGGGCACGGGTTCTCGCTCTCGAGCGGGCTGGCTTAACGGAACGGAGATTCCGTTCCGACTCGCGATGGTACCTCCTCGCGGCTACGGTGACGCCATGCCCGACTCGCCCGTCCCGAACCCGCTCCCCGGCCGCCAGCGCGAGGCCCGGGCCAACGACACGGCGATCCTCGCCGCGGCGCGCGAGGTCTTCGCGCTCCAGGGCCACGGGGCGCCGATCTCGGAGGTCGCGCAGCGCGCGGGCGTGGGCGTGGGCTCGGTCTACCGGCGCTATCCCACCAAGGAGGCGCTCGTCGAGGCACTCCACGTCGCGGCGGTCGAGGAGGTCGCGAACCTCGCCGCGACGGTGGCCGACGCACGGCAGGAGTCCGGCTCGGACGACGCGCGCGACGACGGCGCCGTCGCGACCTTCCTGGCACGGCACATCACGAGCGCCGCCGGGCCCCTGCTCCGCCCCCCAGGCGCCCAGAGCCCCATCCCGCCCGAGCTCGCGGCGGCGTCGGACCGGCTCCGCGCCGGACTGGAGCGCCTCGTCGCCCTCGACCGCGCGGAGCGCCGCGTCCCCGAGGGCTTCACCCCGGCCGACGTCATGCAGCTCGTGGTCCATCTGCGGCCGCCGCTCCCGCTCCCCCGCGCGGAGTCGGACGCGCTGCACCTGCGCTACCTCGGGCTCGTGACGCGCGGCCTGCGCGAGCAGGCCGCGGCGGGCGCCCGGCTCGCGGACGGGCCGGGCTGGGACGAGTGGGTCGGCGCCTGGCACGACTGACGGGCGGCCCCACCCGCTCCCCCTCGGCCCCTACCCGGCCGGAGCGTGGCGATCCAGGAAGGCGTACACCTCCGTGGTGTCGACGCCGGGGAACGCGCCGGTCGGCATCGCGGCGAGCATCGACGCGTGCGGGCGGGCGCTCGGCCACGACTGCCCGGCCCAGCGGTCGGAGAGCGCGTCGGGCGGGCGGCGGCAGCACGCGCCGTCGGGGCACCGGGAGACGAGGCGCTCGGTCGTGTCGCGACCGAGGAACCACTTCACGTGCGCGAACGGGACGCCGACGCTCACCGAGAACTCGCCGTCCGCCGATGCCTGGACCCGCGACGTGCACCAGTACGTGCCGCTCGGGGTGTCCGTGTACTGGCTGAACGGGCTGAGCCGGTCCTCGACCGCGAACACCGTGCGCGCGGTCCAGCTCCGGCAGACGTACTGCCCCTCGACGGCGCCGAGCGGGTCGGCGGGGAAACGCACGCCGTCGTTCTCGTACGCCTTGTGGATGACACCCGACTCGTGGACCTTCATGAAGTGCACCGGGATGCCGAGGTGCTTCGTCGCGAGGTTCGTGAACCGGTGCGCGGCCGTCTCGTACGACACCGCGAACGCGTCCCGCAGGTCCTCGATCGAGATCTCGCGCGCGTCCTTCGCGGCGCGCAGCGCCTTGACCGCGTGCCGCTCCGGCAGCAGGAGCGCCGCCGCGAGGTAGTTGGCCTCGACGCGCTGGCGCAGGAACTCGCGGTAGTCGCGCGGCTCCGCGTGGCCGAGCACGTGCGGCGCGAGCGCCTGGAGGAGCGCCGACGTCGCGTTGGACCGCCCGCGCATCCCGTTGCTCGGCAGGTAGACGCGGCGGTGGCGCAGGTCGAGCACCGAGCGCGTCGAGTGCGGCAGGTCGCCCACGTAGTGCAGCGTGAACCCGAGGTGGGCCGCGATGTCCGCCGCGACCCGCTGGGGCAGCGGGCCGCCCGCGTGCCCGACGCCGTCGAGCAGCTCGGCCGCCGCGTCCTCGAGCTCCGGGAAGTAGTTGTCCTGCGCGCGCATGGTCGCGCGGAGCTCCGCGTTGGCGCGGCGCGCCTCCTCGGGCGTCGCGGCGCGCTCGGTGTGCAGGCGCTGGAGCTCGCGCTCCAGCGCCACGATCGTCTCGAGCGCGTCCGTCGGCAGCGACTTGCCGACCCGGACCGGGCGCAGGCCGAGCGCGTCGAAGAGCGGACCGCGCTGCGCGCGCTCCAGCTCGATCTCCAGGGCGTCCCGGCGCGACGGCGCCTCGGGCGACAGCAGATCGTCGAGGCTCGCGCCGAGCGCCCGCGCGACGGCCTGGAGCAGGGCGAACTTGGGCTCGCGCTTGCCGTTCTCCAGGAGCGACACCTGGGACGGCGCGCGGCCGATCGCCGCGCCGAGCTCGTCGAGCGTCATGCCGCGCGCGGTGCGCAGGTGCCGGATCCGGCGGCCGATCGTCAGGGCGTCGGGCTCGCTCTCGAGCGGGATTTCCGCATGTTCCGCGATTCCGGCCGGTCGCGTCGTCGGGATAGCCATGACTGAGAGTGACACGCGCCACTCCTTCCGCGCAAGAGAAGAAGGGCGATTCTTTCGCTCGATCTGGCTTGAGACGGGGTTGTCAGCGGGAGGAAGGTCGAAGCACGGACCTCGCCGAGGTCCACCGACCGGCCCGTCCGGTCCGCGCAGCGCGGACCGGCGCACCACCAGGAGGCACCCGTGAACAGGCCCACCATCGTCAGCCGCCGCTCCCCGTCCGAGTACGCGGGCGGCGCCCGTCCGCTCGGCGCCGTCGCGACGACGGCGGACGTCGCGGGCCGCACCCCGGACCGTACCGGCTCCCGGCCCGGCGACCAGACCCAGACCGCGGCCGAGATCGCCGAGCAGTGGGCGACCGACCCCCGCTGGGCCGGCCTCCAGCGCGACTACACCGCCGACGACGTGGTCGCGCTCCGCGGCTCGGTGCGCGAGGAGCACACGCTGGCCCGTCGCGGCGCCGAGAAGCTGTGGGACCTCGTCCACACCGAGGAGTGGGTCGCCGCGCTCGGCGCGTTCACCGGCAACCAGGCCGTGCAGCAGGTGCGCGCGGGCCTCCAGGCCATCTACCTGTCCGGGTGGCAGGTCGCCGCCGACGCCAACCTGTCCGGCCAGACGTACCCCGACCAGTCGCTCTACCCCGCCAACTCCGTGCCCGCCGTCGTGCGCCGCATCAACAACGCGCTCCTGCGCGCGGACCAGATCGAGACGGCGGAGTCCGGTGCGCCGAGCCGCGACTGGCTCGCCCCGGTCGTGGCCGACGCCGAGGCCGGGTTCGGCGGCCCGCTCAACGCGTACGAGCTCATGCACTCGATGATCGCCGCGGGCGCCGCGGGCGTGCACTGGGAGGACCAGCTCGCGTCGGAGAAGAAGTGCGGCCACCTCGGCGGCAAGGTGCTGGTCCCCACGAGCCAGCACATCCGCACGCTCAACGCCGCGCGCCTCGCGGCCGACGTCGCGGGCGTGCCGTCGGTCATCATCGCCCGCACCGACTCGCTCGCCGCGGACCTGCTCACGTCCGACGTCGACGAGCGCGACCGCCCGTTCCTCACGGGCGAGCGCACGTCCGAGGGCTTCTACCGGGTGCGCCCGGGGCTCGACGCGGTCGTCGCGCGGGGCCTCGCGTACGCGCCGTACTCCGACCTCATCTGGGTCGAGACCGGCGAGCCCGACCTCGAGCTCGCGCGCACGTTCGCCGAGACGATCCACGCGCAGCACCCGGACAAGAAGCTCGCCTACAACTGCTCGCCGTCGTTCAACTGGAAGAAGCACCTCGACGACGCGCAGATCGCGAGCTTCCAGAAGGAGCTCGCCGCCATGGGCTACGCGTTCCAGTTCATCACGCTGGCCGGCTTCCACGCCGTCTCGCACTCCATGTTCGAGCTCGCGCGCGGCTACAACGAGCGCGCGATGTCCGCCTACGTCGAGCTCCAGGAGGCCGAGTTCGCCTCCGAGGCCGACGGCTACACCGCCACCCGCCACCAGCGGGAGGTCGGCACCGGCTACTTCGACCGGGTCGCCACGGCTCTCAACCCCGACGCCGCCACCCTCGCGCTCGCCGGGTCCACCGAGACCGCCCAGTTCCACTAACCCTTTCTCGCGAGGTAGAGGCCCGGTCCCGCGAGGTAGAGGCCTGGTCATGCCCAGGCCTCTACCTCGCAGGACCAGGGCTCTACCTCGGCCTACCAGAGCTCTACCTCGCGACATCGACCTTCGGAGCACGCCATGAGCACCCTCACCACGACCACCTCTCCCCCGGCCTCCGGTCCGTCCGGGACCGGGCCCGACGGCGGCCCGCACGCCGAGCGCCCGGGCGCGCCGACGCCGTCGGGGGCCTTCCGCGTCACCGGCACGCTGCGCGTCACCGGGACGCTGGGCGAGCGCTACCGCGAGATCCTCACGCCCGAGGCGCTCGACTTCCTCACGCTGCTGCACGACCGGTTCGTGGCCCGCCGCCACGAGCTCCTCATGGACCGCCAGCAGCGCCGTCAGGACGTCGCGGACGGGATCGACCCCGACTTCCGCGCCGCGACGCGGCCCGTGCGCGACGACCCGTCGTGGCGCGTCGCGGGCTCCGACGGCGCGCCGGGGCTCGAGGACCGACGCGTCGAGATCACCGGCCCGACCGACCCCAAGATGACGATCAACGCGCTCAACTCGGGCGCGAAGGTGTGGCTCGCCGACGCCGAGGACGCCTCCAGCCCCACGTGGCGCAACGTCGTCGAGGGCCAGCTCGCGCTGCACGACGCGATCCGCGGGACGCTGACGCACACGACCGGCGCGGGCGACCACCGCAAGGAGTACCGCCTGCGCTCGACGACGCTCACCGACCTCCCGACGATCGTGTTCCGCCCGCGCGGGTGGCACCTCATCGAGAAGCACATGCGGTACGTCGACCGGGCCGGGGTCAGCGTGTCGGCGTCGGCGTCGCTCGTGGACTTCGGGCTCTACGCGTTCCACAACGCCCGCGAGCTCGTCGAGCGCGGCCGCGGACCGTACTTCTACCTGCCCAAGCTCGAGGGCTACCGCGAGGCGCGGCTGTGGAACGACGTGTTCGTGCTCGCCCAGGAGTACCTGGGGCTGCCGCAGGGCACGATCCGCGCCACGGTGCTCATCGAGACCCTGCCCGCGGCGTTCGAGATGGAGGAGATCCTCCACGAGCTGCGCGAGCACTGCGCGGGGCTCAACGCCGGCCGGTGGGACTACCTGTTCTCCGTCATCAAGGCGTTCCGCACGCGCGGCGACTCCTACGTGCTGCCCGACCGCGCGCAGGTCACCATGACCGCCCCGTTCATGCGGGCGTACACCGAGCTGCTCGTCGCGACGTGCCACAAGCGCGGCGCGCACGCGATCGGCGGCATGAGCGCGTTCATCCCCGACCGACGCAGGCCCGACGTCACCGAGCGCGCGTTCGAGCAGGTGCGCGCCGACAAGCGCCGCGAGGCGACGGACGGGTTCGACGGCACGTGGGTCGCGCACCCCGACCTCATCGAGGTCGCGCGCGCCGAGTTCGACGCCGTGCTGGGCGACCGGCCGCACCAGGTGTCCCGCCTGCGGGACGACGTCGAGGTGGGTCAGCACGAGCTGCTCGACATCGGCTCGGCACGACGCGCCGGGGCGACGGTGACCGCCGCGGGCCTGCGGTCCAACGTGTCCGTCGGGGTGCGCTACCTCGAGTCGTGGCTGCGGGGCGTCGGCGCCGCCGCGATCGACCACCTCATGGAGGACGCCGCGACGGCCGAGATCTCGCGGTCGCAGGTGTGGCAGTGGATCGCGTCGGGCACGCGCACGGAGAACGGCGTGCCGATCACGCGCGACCGCGTCGAGGCGCTCCTCGCCGAGATCGTCGACGACCTGCCGCGCACCCCGGGCAACCGCATCGACGACGCGGCGAACGTCTTCCGCGCCGTCGCGCTGGCCGAGGACTTCCCGACGTTCCTCACCATCGGTGCGTACTCGCAGTTCCTGGTGGGCTCGGACTCCGACCAGCCGTAACGGCCCGCCGAACACGACCTTGGTGTCGTTATCCGCGCGATAACGACACCAAGGTCGTTCTCGCGGGCGAGCGACGTCGTGCTCGACACCTGCACCCGGGCGGGCGTGGTGGCGCGGGGACGTCGCCGTGTGGGAACATCCGGCCACGCACGGCGACACCCCGTCGTCCGGGCGCTCGCACGCACGAGCCCGGAGCACCATGAGCAACCCCTTCGCGCCGCCGAGCCAGTCCACTGTCGGCCCGGCCGGCCCGCCCCCCGCGGCTCCCGGATCACCACCGGCCCCGGCCCCGGCCCCGGCCCCGGGGCACGCGACCGCTCCGCCCGCTGCGGCGCCGGCACCTCCGCAGGCCCCGCCCGGGTACGGGCCCGTCCCGATCGGCCACGCCCCCGTCCCGCCGGGGTCCACGCCACCGGCGCCGGTCCCGCCAGGAGCTGCCCCGCCCGGCAGGGGCCCGACGTACCCCGTCGCCGGGCTCCCCGCCCCGCCCCCGGCGGCCGCGCGCCGCGGGCTGTCGCGCACCGCCGTCGGGCTGATCGTCGGCGCGGCGTGCCTCGCCGTGGGCGGAGGGGTCGGCTTCGCGGCGGGTGTGGCGAGCGACGCGGGCGGGCAGATCGCCGCGTGGTACACCGCGCCGACCGACGAGTGGTCGGACGAGGACTGGTCGGACGAGGACTGGCCCGAGGGCGAGTGGGAGGGCTCCGGCACGCCCGACGACCCGTGGTTCTTCGACGGCTACACCATCGGCGGGGAGGAGTGGGAGGTCCTGCTCGACCCACCGTACGAGGCGACCGCCGAGGTCCTCGCGCACAGCGACGTCAACGCCGCGCCGCCGGAGGGCACGGAGTACTGGATCGTGCCGGTCACCGCGACCTACTTCGGCCCGAGCTCCCAGGTCACCGCGTCGGGCGCGGTCGACCTCGGCTTCGTCGGCGACGACGGCGTCGTCGCCGACGGCCAGTGCGGCGCGGTGCCCGACCCGCTCGTCGGCACGGGCATCATCGGCACCGACGACACCGTGTCGGGCAACGTCTGCCTCGCGGTCCCGGCGGGCGCCGCCGGGCTGTGGACGCTCTCGCTCGAGGGCTACGAGCCCTGGTACCTCACGGCGGACGACCCGCTCGCGAGCTGACCGCCACCGGGGCGCGGGCGCCGCGGCGTTGCTGTGGTCGCCCTGACTCTGCCGTGCCAGAGTCTCCCCATGGCGCACCCGTGGGAGACCCGATGAGCCCGCGGCCGGTGCGGGCCGTCCGCGCCTGGTGGGACGGCGTCCGGCCCGCCCCGGGGACGTTCTGGCGCTCGGCCGGGGCCGGCGTGCCGGGCGCCGTCGGCGGCGTCCCCGACGGCATGGCGACCGCGACGCTCGTCGGCGTCAACCCGATCCACGGCTTGTACGCGACGGCGATCGGCCGCATCGCGGGCGGTCTCACCGTCGACTCGCGGCTCATGATCGTCACGACGACGAGCGCCGCCGCCCTCGCCGCCGGCTCGGCGCTCGCGGGGGTCGCCGGCGAGGACCGGCTCGCGGCGCTCATCCTCCTCACGACGCTCGCCGGGGCGGTCATGATCGTCGCGGGGCTCGTGGGCCTCGGTCGTCTCACCGGCTTCGTGTCGCACTCCGTGATGACGGGGTTCCTCACCGGCGTCTCCGTCAACATCCTGCTCGGCCAGCTCGACGACCTCACCGGGGCGGACCCGACCGCGTCGCTCGCGGTCGGCCAGGCGTACCAGGTGCTCCGGTCTCCCGGGACGTGGGACCTGCCGACGCTCGTCGTGGGTCTGGGGTCGGTCGTCCTGCTCCTCGTCCTCGGCCGGACGCGGGTCGCCCCGTACGCCGCGGTCGTGGCGCTGGTGGTCTCCGCCGTCGCGGTGTGGGCCCTCGGGGCGACGTCCGTCCAGCTCGTCGGGGACGCGGGCGAGATCCCTGCCGGCCTGCCGTCCCTCGCGCTGCCCGACCTGGGGCTCGTGTCGGTCGACGTCGCCGTGGGGGCGCTCGCGGTGGCGGCGATCGTGCTCGTCCAGGGCGCGGGGGTCGCGGAGTCCGTCCCGAACCCCGGCGGGCGTCGCGCCGACCCGAACCGCAACTTCGTCGGTCAGGGCGTCGCCAACCTCGCGGTGGGGTTCTTCCGCGGGATCCCGGTCGGCGGGTCGGTCGGCCAGACGGCGATCAGCACCGCCGCGGGCGCGCGCGACCGCTGGGCGGGGATCATGTCGGGCGTCTGGGTGCTCGTCGTCCTCGTCGCGCTGTCCGGGCCGGTCGGGGCCGTCCCGTCGGCGACGCTCGCGGCGCTGCTCGCCGTCGCGTCGGTCGGGTCGATCCGGCTCTCGGCCATGGCCACCGCGTGGCGGACGGGCAGCCAGTCCCAGGTCGCGATGTCGACGACGTTCCTCGCCACCCTCCTCCTGCCGGTCGCGGCCGCGGTGGGGATCGGCGCCGCGCTCTCGATCCTCCTCCAGGCGAACCGGGAGTCGCAGGACCTGCGGATCGTCCGCCTCATCCCCCTGGAGGACGGGCGCTACCGCGAGGAGCCCGCGCCGCGGCGGCTCGACGACGCGACGGTCACCGTGCTCGACGTCTACGGGAGCCTGTTCTACGCCGGTGCCCGCTCGCTCGAGGCCGCGCTCCCGGAGCCCGCGCACGCCCACGACACCGTCGTCGTGCTGCGCCTGCGCGGACGGGCGAGCCTCGGCGCGACCGCGTTCACCGTGCTCGCGCACTACGCCGACCGGCTCGGCGAGCGCGGCGGGCGGCTGTACGTGAGCGGGGTGGACCCGGACCTGGCGGAGAAGTTCGAGCACGTCATCGACGTGCGCCTGCACGAGCGGATCGCGGTGTACCCGGCACGACCCGTGCTCGGCGAGTCGACCGCGGACGCGATGGCGCACGCCGAGGCGTGGCTCGTGCGCGGCGTCGAGACGGCGCAGATCCCGGTGGTGCGGACGGACGGTCCCGTGAAGCGCCTGTGGTCGCGCGTGCGGTCGATGCTGCACCGCGGGTGACCGCGGCGTCGACGACCGGAGGGCGTCCGACGACGGACCGCTCGCGTCAGCCCGCCGCGGCACCCCGCGCGTCGAACCGGTCGCGGTGGTCACGGATCGTGGTCGTGTTCTCCAGCGCCCACTCGACGAGCGCGAGCACGGGCGGCAGGAGGGTCGCGCCGAGGTCGGTCAGCGCGTAGTCGACGCGCGGCGGCACGACGGCGTGCACCGTGCGGCTCACCAGCCCGTCGCGCTCGAGCTGGCGCAGGTTGAGCGTGAGCATGCGCTGCGAGATCCCGTCGATGCCGTGCAGGAGCTCGGTGAACCGCTGCGGCCCGCCCGAGAGCATGCCCAGGATGAGGACGCTCCACTTGTCCCCGACCCGGTCGAGCACCGAACGCACCTCGCTCGTGGCCTCGGCCGCCGCGCACCCGCCGTCCGCCGGGATGCCGTGCCGCTCCGCGAGCTCGCGCACCACGGGCACGTGGGTGCTCGGCGTCGTGGTCATGGGGGGTCTCCGTCTCCAGGGCGTGCGGCTCCGTGTGCCTCTCGCACACGGGTGTGCCTTTTGTAGCGCCACCCATGGTTACCCATCATGTGCCCAGGCACAAAGAGTGACCGGCCGCCCTGGGCCGTCGCCGCCTCCCCTCGAAGGACTCGCGCATGAACGTCGCCCTGTGGATCGCCTCCGGTCTCCTCGCCCTCGCCTTCCTCGGCGCCGGCCTCATGAAGGCCCTGCGCCCGATCCCCGTCCTCCAGGAGCAGATGCGGTGGGTGACGCCGGAGCGCACCGCGGGCGTGCGCACAATCGGCTGGCTCGAGGTCGCGGGCGCCGTCGGCGTGATCCTGCCCTGGGCGCTCGGCGTCGCGCCGGTCCTCACGCCGGTCGCGGCGGTCGGGCTCGCGCTCACGCAGGTCGGCGCGATCCCGCTGCACGTGCGCCTCGGCGAGGCCAAGGCCGTGCCGGCGAACGTCGTGCTGCTCGCCCTGTCGGTGTTCGTCGCCGTGGGACGGTTCGCCGCGCTCTGAGCGCCGTGCCGCCCCTGGGCGGCGCCTGCTCCACGCGGGACTCGCGCACGAGCGTGCCCCCGCCGCGCGAGGGGCACGCTCAACCCAGCGCGTGCACGAAGTCGACCCGCTGGGCCGCGAACCACGCCTCGTCCTCGCGGATGGCGTCCCCGACGCCGTCGTCCCACATGCGCTGCCAGCCGCCGCCCCGCGTCTGCGCCGCCTGCCGCATCGCGTACCAGCTCCGCGCGAAACGCTGCGCCAGCACGTCGAGCAGCGCGAGCCGCTCCGACCGGTCCAGCCCGTACGCCTCGGTGAGGATGCGCGCGCGCCGCGGCGCGTCGAGGCCCCGCAGGGCCTCCGGCCGCCTCTCGGGCGCGCTCACCGGCGCCCAGTAGCGCAGGGTCGTCGCCACGTCGAGCAGGCGCGTGGTCGGCGCGGCGAGGTCGAAGTCGACCACGCCGACGAGCCGGTGCGGACCCTGCGGGTCCTCGCCCGCCGGGACGAACAGCGCGTTCTCCACCGTGAGGTCGTTGTGCCCGACGACGTCCGGCACGTCGAACACGTCCGGCACCTCCGGGAACTGCACCCGCGCGGGCCACGCGACGCCGTCGGGCAGGACGACGTCGCGCGACACCGCGTGCAGGTCGCGCTGCCACTCGCCGAGCTGGACGAGCACGTCCTCGTCGGCCGCCCAGGCGTGCGGCGGGCGACCGCCCATCTCGCCCGGCAGGAACGTCACGACCTCCCGGCCGTCGTCGTCGACACCGAGGAACCGCGGCGCGCGCTCGAAGCCCGCGCGCTCCAGGTGCAGCAGGTACGCCTCGACGGCAGGGCTGTGCGGGCCGCGCGGACGGCGGACCGTGTCGCCGCGCCGGACGATCCCGTCCGACACGTCACCGCCCAGCAGCGGGACCTCGACGTCGTCCGCGTCGTCGCGGTACGGGAGCAGATCGGTCATACCCGACACCCTCGCACGCGCGGCGGGCCCGTGACCAGGCCCGCCGCGCCGTCGCTCTAGGCGACCGCGTCGAACGGGTACCGCCGACGCAGGACGAGCCGCTGCACGAGCGTCCACGTCACCGTCACGAGCAGGTACACCCCCGCGGCGAGCGGGACGAAGCACGCGATCACCGCGGTCATGAACTGCAGAGCACCGAGCGCGTTCTGCAGGGCGGGTCCCGCCGGGGCGCCAGGGGTTCCCGACGCGCCGGGGCCGGTCGGCGTCCGGGGCACGGCGAGGCGCCCGCCGGGCAGGCCGGCCCGACGCGTCAGCTCCCCGACGAGCGCGATCAGGAGCACGACCGTGCCGGCGACAGCGAGGGTCGGGAGTCCCGCCGCACCCGCGCCGAGCGAGCCGACGAGGCTCGAACCGAGGGGTGCGCCCCACAGCGTGTGGCCCAGCAGCGCGTTGCCGTGCCCGGCGATCTGCGCATGGAGGAACAGCGCATAGACCACGCCGACCACCGGTGCTTGGGCGAGCATCGGCAGGCAGCCCGCGAACGGCGTCGTGCCCTCCGCGGCGTAGAGGTCGAGCGTCGCGCGCTGCAGCTTCTGCGGGTCGTGGCGGTGGCGGCGCTGGAGCTCCGCGAGCCGGGGCGCGAGACGCGCACGGTCACGCTCCGCCTTGGCCTGCGACACGCCCACGGGGACGAGCACGGCGCGGACGGCGAGCGTCAGGAGCACGACGGCCCCGGCGGCGGCCGCTCCTCCGGCGACGGGTTCCAGCAGGTGGGACAGGCCCATCAGGGCGCGGTAGGCCGCGTCGAGCACGGTGGAGACGAGCGGGAGGTCGAGCAGGTTCATGGTGGTGTCCTCGGTCGAACGTGCGGGGTACGCGTTCGCCGATCACCCTGCGCCGGCAGGCAGGAGCACGCCCACGGCGTCGTGCGCGCGGGGTACGGGTGCGGGAGGCCTCGGCCGGGTGATCAGCCGAGGAGACGGCCGGGCGCCCGTGGCCGGGCGCGGCCGGGTGCGTCCGGGTCGCTCTGGGTGACGACCGGCCCGACGTCGACCGTGTCGCGGAGCCGGCCCGCCGGGCGCGCTGCCACGCCGAGCGCGAGCGGGGCGCCCCAGCGTGCGGTCACCACGGCCACGGCCGCGACGAGGGCGGTGGCACCGAGGAGGAAGAGCGTGGCCGTGAGGGTCGACGTGCCGAGCAGGAGCGCGAGCGCCGACGCGACGTCGCGCGCGACGACGAGAAGGTCGTTCATCGCGCCCCTCCTCTCCGGTCCTGGGCGGCCGTGGCCCAGCCTAGGACACGTGGAGCGCCGACCACTCGTCGTCGGTGAGGAGACGCGACCGGATGATGAACCGCACGCCCTCCGGCGCCTCCACGCTGAACCCCGCGCCGCGGCCGGGCACGACGTCGATCGTCAGGTGGGTGTGCTTCCAGTACTCGAACTGCGCACGGCTCATCCACACGGGCACCGTGAACGCGCACGCGCCGCCGGGCTCGCCCGGTCCGCCGTCGTCCGGGACGACGGCGAGGTCGCCGAGGTGCACGTCGGCGTCGCCGAGCAGGAAGTCGCCCTGCGGGTAGCACATGGGCGACGACCCGTCGCAGCACCCGCCGGACTGGTGGAACATGAGCTCGCCGTGGACCGGCCGCAGCCGCGCGAGCAGCGCCGCGGCGTCGTCGGTGAGCGCGACCCGCCCCGCGGGCGAGCGGTCCGAGTGAGGCGAGGGGACGTCGTCGGGCACGAGGACCTCCTGGGCACGGGACGAGAACGAGAATGCGCGCCGCCGAGAACGGGGTTGCTGTCTTTCCGGACATCAGAGCGACAGCAACCCCGTGTTCGGCGGGGTAGGGAGCGAGGGCTAGAAGAAGCCGAGCTTCTGGGCCGAGTAGGAGACCAGGAGGTTCTTCGTCTGCTGGTAGTGGTCGAGCATCATCTTGTGGTTCTCGCGCCCGACGCCGGAGCCCTTGTACCCGCCGAACGCGGCGGCCGCCGGGTACGCGTGGTAGCAGTTGGTCCACACGCGCCCGGCCTCGATGGTGCGGCCCGCGCGGTAGGCGGTGTTGCCCGACCGCGACCAGACGCCGGCCCCGAGCCCGTACAGGGTGTCGTTGGCGATCGTCATGGCGTCGTCGAAGTCGGAGAAGTCGGTCACGGCGACGACGGGCCCGAAGATCTCCTCCTGGAAGATCCGCATCGAGTTCTTGCCCTCGAAGATCGTGGGCGTCACGTAGTACCCGCCCGCGAGGTCGCCGCCCAGCTCGGCGCGCGTCCCGCCCGTGAGGACCTTCGCGCCCTCCGCCTTGCCGATCTCGATGTACGACAGGATCTTCTCGAGCTGGTCGTTCGACGCCTGCGCGCCGATCATCGTCTCGGTGTCGAGCGGGTTGCCCTGCCGCACCGCCTGCGTGCGCTCGATCGCGTCGCCGAGGAACGTGTCGTAGATCGACGACTGGATGAGGGCGCGCGACGGGCACGTGCACACCTCGCCCTGGTTGAGGGCGAACATCGTGAACCCCTCGAGGGCCTTGTCGTAGAAGTCGTCCCGCGCGTCGGCGACGTCGGAGAAGAAGATGTTCGGCGACTTGCCGCCGAGCTCGAGCGTGACCGGGATGATGTTCTGGCTCGCGTATTGCATGATCAGGCGGCCGGTCGTCGTCTCGCCCGTGAACGCGATCTTGCGGATGCGCGGGCTGGACGCGAGCGGCTTGCCGGCCTCGACGCCGAACCCGTTGACGACGTTCACCACCCCGGGCGGCAGCAGGTCCCCGACGATGTCCATGAGGAAGAGGATCGACGCGGGCGTCTGCTCGGCGGGCTTGAGCACGACGCAGTTGCCCGCCGCGAGCGCCGGGGCGAGCTTCCACACGGCCATGAGGATCGGGAAGTTCCACGGGATGATCTGGCCGACGACGCCGAGCGGCTCGTGGAAGTGGTACGCGATGGTGTCCTCGTCGATCTCGGAGATCGACCCCTCCTGCGCGCGGATCGCGCCGGCGAAGTAGCGGAAGTGGTCGATCGCGAGCGGGATGTCGGCGGCGAGCGTCTCGCGGACGGGCTTGCCGTTCTCCCACGACTCGGCGACGGCGATCCGCTCGAGGTTCTCCTCCATGCGGTCGGCGATCTTGTTGAGGATGTTGGCGCGCTCGGTCGCGCTCGTGCGGCCCCACGACCGGGCGGCGCCGTGCGCGGCGTCGAGCGCGCGCTCGACGTCGTCGGCGGTGCCGCGCGCGACCTCGGTGAAGGTCCGGCCCGTCACGGGGCTCGGGTTCTCGAAGTACTGCCCGCCGGCCGGCGCGACGTACTCGCCGCCGATCCAGTGGTCGTACCGGGCCTTGTACTCGGCGATCGCCCCGTCCGTGCCGGGGGCTGCGTAGACCGTCATCGTCTGCCTCCTCGCAGTGCTGGCTCGCCGCGCCCCCAGGGAGGCCGGGCGGGAGATGCCCGACGGCGGTGCGCGGCACGGCGCCTCGTCGCGCCGTGGCACGACGCTAGGCGCCCGAGGGTTGCACGACCGTTGCAGCGCTGCGGGCGGTCAGCCCAGGTCGTCGTCGAGGAGGTCGAGGTGGGCGCGCGCGCGGACCCAGCGCGGGCTCCCGGGGTCGGCGAGGCCCTGGAGGAGGGTCCACGCCGCGTGGTCCTCGGCGCCGTCGTCGGTGCGGGTCCAGGCGTCGAGGACGTCGGCGTCGCGCGCGGAGACGGCGGCCGTGCGGAGCTCGGCCGCGAGCTCGGCACGCAGCCGCTCGACGGCGGGCGCGCCGGAGCGCGGGAGGAGCGGCGCGCGATAGGCGGCGATCGCTCCCCGGACGTCGCCGACGGCGAGCAGGTCGCGCACGTCGTCCGCGTCCGTGCGCAGCGGGCGCGCGAGCCGGTACGGGCGGGACCCGGCGAGGAGCGGGCCGGCGACGCGGCGCAGGCGCGAGACCTCGGCGCGCACCGTGACGTCGGAGAGGTGGCCCGGGTGCAGGAGCACGGCGAGCTCGTCCGCGGACAGGCCGCGCGGGTGCACCGCGAGCAGCGCGAGGATCTCGGCGTGCCGCAGGGAGAGGCGGTGCCCGAGGCCGTCCGGGGCGCGGAGGACGGGCGACGACCCGAGCACGAGCAGCTCGGGCGCGCCGTCGTGCGGTGGTGCGGAGACGGCCCCGGCGCCGTCGGTCGTCGGCGCCGCCGCGCGCTGGGCCAGCTCACGCTCGAGGCTCAGCACCGTGGCGCGCACGAGCGAGAGCACGACGCCCGAGGCGGCCGACTGCCGGCCCGTGACGTCGAGGACGCCGAGGACGCGGCCGGTCCCGGGCTCGTGGATGGGGACCGCCGTGCAGCTGAACGCCTGGACGGGGCGCGAGAAGTGCTCGGCGCCGAGGACCTGCACGGCGCGGCGTGCGGCGAGCGCGGTGCCGGGCGCGTTCGTCCCGACGCGCTCCTCGCGCCACACCGACCCCTCGACGAACCCGACGCGCTCGACGGCGTCCCGCAGGGAGCGGCTGCCCTCGACCCACAGGAGCCGGCCCGCGTCGTCGGACACCGCGACGGCCAGGCCGTCGTCGGCCGCGGCGTCGACGACGAGCTCGCGCACCACCGGCATGACGGACGCCAGCGGGTGGGCGTCGCGGTAGGCGACGAGGTCGCCGTGGGCGAGCCCGGAGCCGGTGCGCGGACCCTCGGGGTCGACGCCGCTGTGCACGGACCGGCGCCACGAGTCGGCCACCACGGGGTGGATGCCGGGCGGGAGCACGCCGTCGACGAGGAAGGAGCGGTAGGCGGCACGGACCGAGCGGGCGTCGCGGCGCGCGCCGGGGCGGCGCGGGTGCGCGTCCGAGCGCAGCGGCGGTGCGAGAGTGCGCGGCACGGGACCTCCCACGTCGTCGTGCGGTGCTCGGGCCCAGTGTAGGGCGCGCCCGGCGGCCCGCTACCGCGCGGCCGGGGCGGGCGCCCCGCCGCCCGCGGTCGCGGCGGCCGCGACGCGGCGCAGCCCGGCGAGGACGACGCTCGTCGCCGCGGTGGGCGGGGCACCCCGGCGCACGGCGGCGTAGACCGGTCGCGTCCGGGGCACCCGCAGCGGGCGCGCGACGACGTCGTAGCGCGGGTCGACGGCGAGGCCCGGCAGCAGTGCGACGGACAGGCCCGCCTCGACGTGGGCGAGCAGCAGCTCGTAGCTGGGGAGCAGTGCGGCGACGCGCGGCTCGAACCCGGCGTCGCGGCAGGCGCTCTCGACGAGGGTCGAGAGGTACCGGCCGGGCAGGTCCGCGGCCCAGCGCGCGTCGGCGAGGTCGGCGAGGTCGACCGGGCCCTCCCCCACCACCGTCCCCGCCGGGGCGTCCGCCGACGCGTCGGTCGGCGTGACGAGGACGACCGGGTCCTCGAGCAGCGGGACGGTCGCGACGTCGGGACCCGCGAGCCGCGCGCCGTCGAGCAGGTCGGCGGTCACCGCGACGTCGACGTCCGCGCGGCGCAGGGCCGGACCGCTCTCGCGCGGGTCGAGCTCGACGACCTCGACCTGGACCCGGGGGTGCTCGGCGGCCAGCCGTCGCGCGAGCGGGATCACGAGGGCGCGCACGGCGCTCGAGAACGCCGCGACCCGGACGACCCCGGCGGGCTGCCCGTCGGGGTGGGCGAGCTCCGCCTCCGCGAGCGCCATCTGGTCGAGGATCACGCGTGCGTGCCGGGCGAGGGTGCGGCCGGCGGGCGTGAGGCGCACGCGCCGCCCGGTCCGCTCGACGAGGCGCGCCCCGGTCTCCGCCTCGAGCGCCGCGAGCTGCGCGGAGACCGCGGACGGGCTGAGGTGCAGGGACGCGCCGACCGCGCGCACGGTCCCGAGGCTCTCGAGCCGGGCGAGGATCTGCAGCCGGGCGGCGTTGAGCACGCGGTCCTCCGTCCCGGTCTGCTCCCGTTGTGCGTCTTCTCCGCACAGACTGTACGAGAAGTCGTGCTGTACGTGCACAGGGCGACGTCCCTACGCTCGGGACATGGCTGCCGTCCCGTCCCCCGCCGTCGCCTCGTCGACCCCCTCGGTCCCGTCCCTGACCCCGTCCGCGGCGCTCGACGCCGCGACGTTCTGGGCCGACGCCGACCGGCACCTCGTGCGGTACGGAGGGCCCTTCACGCCGGAGATCGTGGAGAGCGCGTCGGGCAGCTTCGTCACGACGGCCGACGGCCGCCGGGTCCTCGACTTCACGTCGGGCCAGATGAGCGCGATCCTCGGGCACAGCCACCCGGCGATCGTCGAGACGGTGCGGAACCAGGTCGGGACGCTCGACCACCTCTTCTCCGGGATGCTCTCGCGCCCGGTCGTCGACCTCGCCCGCCGGCTGGCGGCCACGCTGCCCGACCCGCTCGAGAAGGTCCTGCTCCTCACGACCGGCGCCGAGTCCAACGAGGCGGCGATCCGCATGGCGAAGCTCGTCACGGGCCGGCACGAGGTCGTCTCGCTCGCCGGGTCGTGGCACGGCATGACGCACGCCGCCGCCGCGGCGACGTACAGCGCGGGGCGCCGCGGGTACGGCCCGACGGCGCCCGGCAACCTCGTCATCCCCGTGCCCAACGCGTACCGCCCCGACCACGTCACCCCCGACGGCGGCCACGACTGGCGCCGCCAGCTCGACCTCGCGTTCGACCTCGTGGACGTGCAGTCCACGGGCAGCCTCGCGGCGTGCATCGTCGAGCCGATCCTCAGCTCGGGCGGGATCGTCGAGCTGCCGCCGGGCTACCTGGCGGCGCTGCGCGAGAAGTGCCACGAGCGCGGGATGCTGCTCGTCCTCGACGAGGCGCAGACCGCGCTGTGCCGGACCGGCTCCTGGTACGCCTTCGAGGGCCGCGACGGCGAGGAGCCGGTGGTGCCGGACATCCTCACGGTCTCGAAGACGCTCGGCGCGGGTCTGCCGCTCGCGGCCGTCGTCACGAGCGCCGAGATCGAGGAGCGCGCGCACGAGCGCGGCTTCCTGTTCTTCACGACGCACGTCTCCGACCCCCTGGTCGCGGCGGTCGGGAACACCGTCCTCGACGTGCTCGAGACGGGGCAGATGGACGCCCGCGTGCGCGTGCTCGGCGACCGCCTGCGCGCCGGGCTGCTCGACCTCCAGGAGCGCCACGCCACGGTCGGCGACGTGCGCGGGCGGGGCCTGCTCCAGGGCATCGAGCTCGTGCTCGACCGCGAGACGAAGGAGGGCGCCGACGCGCTCGGCGCCCTCGTCACCCGGCGGGCGCTGGACCTCGGGCTCCACATGAACGTCGTGCAGCTCCGGGGCATGGGCGGCGTGTTCCGCATCGCGCCGCCGCTCACGGTGAGCGAGGAGGAGCTCGACCTCGGGCTCGACCTCCTCGACCGCGCGCTCGGCGAGGCGGAGCGCGAGCTGCTCGGCTGAGCCGCTCCCGGGTCACCACCCGGCGCGCGAGCGTCGGGCCCCGACGGCCACCACGCCCTCGCGCACGACGACCGGCGCGCCCAGCCCGGGGACGGCGAGCGACGCGCGGACGCCGTCGAGGACGCGGCCGTCGTCTCCGCCCGGCGTCTCGTAGACCAGCCAGAGCGCGCCGCCCGGGACGAGCAGGGCCGCGAGCGCGCTCGCCTCCGTGCACGCCGCGCGGGTCCAGAAGACGTTGACGTTCACCGCGAGGACGACGTCGAACGGGCCACCGACGGTGTCGGCGAGGTCAGGGTCCGTGACGTCCCCCTGCCGCACGACGAGCCGGCCGCGGTCGACCGCGGCGCGGTTGCGGGCCGTCGTGCGAGCGACGGCCGTCGCGGACCGGTCGACCGCGACGTAGCGCACACCGGGGTGGCGCGCGAGGACCAGCTCGGCGGCCGCGCCGGGCCCCGGCCCGATCTCGAGCACGACCTCGTCGCCGCGCAGGTCGAGCAGCGCGACGGCACGCTGGACCCGGTCCGGGACGACGCCGACCACGGGTCCAGTCTGACGGGGTGCGAGCCCGTCGGCAGCCTGCGTTTACACCGTCTCAGCATGCGCGACGGGCCTTCCGTGATGCGGACAGCCGACCTAGCCTGACGATCGGACGGACCACCACCTCGGACACCCCAGCTCCCGCCGCACGGAGGACACCATGCCCGCACCGCTCGACACCACCGAGAAGATCACCCAGTACGCCCACCCCGACCGCCTCGTGAGCACGGACTGGCTCGCCGAGCACCTCGGTCAGCCGGGCATCGTCGTCGTCGAGTCCGACGAGGACGTGCTGCTCTACGAGACCGGTCACATCCCCGGTGCGGTGAAGATCGACTGGCACACCGACCTCAACGACCCCGACACGCGCGACTACATCGACGGCAAGGGCTTCGCCCAGCTCCTCGGCGGCAAGGGCATCGGTCGTGACACGACGATCGTCGTCTACGGCGACAAGAACAACTGGTGGGCCGCGTACGCCGCGTGGGTCTTCACGCTGTTCGGCCACGAGGACGTGCGCCTGCTCGACGGCGGCCGCGGCAAGTGGATCGCGGAGGGCCGCGAGGTCACGACCGACGTCCCCGCGCCGGAGGCCGTCGAGTACCCGGTCGTCGAGCGCGACGACGTGACGATCCGCGCGTTCAAGGAGGACGTCCTCGCGCACATCGGCAACGGCCCGCTCGTCGACATCCGCTCCCCGCAGGAGTACACGGGCGAGCGCCTGCACATCCCGGACTACCCGGAGGAGGGCGTGCTGCGCGGCGGTCACATCCCGACGGCGCGCAACGTCCCGTGGGCGACCGCGGTCGCCGAGGACGGCACGTACAAGTCGCGCGAGCAGCTCGAGGCGATCTACCAGGAGGGTGGCCTCGGCCTCGCGACGGACGACGAGGTCGTCACGTACTGCCGCATCGGCGAGCGCTCGAGCCACACCTGGTTCGCGCTGACCTACCTGCTCGGGTTCGACAAGGTCCGCAACTACGACGGCTCGTGGACCGAGTGGGGCAACGCCGTGCGCGTCCCGATCGTCAAGGGCGAGGAGGCCGGCGAGGCCCCCGCGTCGCTCAACTGACGCACCGCTCGCACCTCACGCCCGGCGTGCCCGACGGCGCGCGGCCGGCCCCTCGTGGGCCCGCCGCGCGCCGTCGGCGTCTGCCGCCGGGCATACGGCGAGCGCGTCGGGCGTTCCGCACGGTGGGACCAGGTCCCGGCCGCACGCCCCCGATGCAAGGATCGACACCATGAGCTCCTCGTCCGACGCCTCGTCCCTGCCCGCGGCCCTCGCGGAGATCCGCGAGGACTTCCTCGCGCTGCCGGAGCGCGAGCGCCTCCAGCTCCTGCTCGAGTTCGCGAACGAGCTGCCCGACCTCCCGGAGCGCTACGCGAGCGCGCCCGGTCTGCTCGAGCGCATCGAGGAGTGCCAGTCCCCCGTGCGCGCGTTCGCGGAGGTCGACGGCGACGGCGTCGTGCACTTCTTCGCGACCGCGCCCGCCGAGGCGCCGACGACGCGCGGGTTCGCGTCGATCCTCGCGCAGGGGCTGTCGGGCCTGACGGTGCAGGAGGTGCTCGACGTGCCGGACGACTTCCCCATGTCGATCGGCCTCACGCGGGCCGTGAGCCCGCTGCGCATCGGCGGCATGAACGGCATGCTCACGCGCGCCAAGCGCCAGGTGCGCGAGCAGGTCGCCGCGCGCCCCTGATCCGGGGTCCCGCCGGCACCGGCGGTCAGTCGCGGAGCGCGAGGCGCCGCGCGAGGACGGCGCAGACGACGAGCTGGAGCTGGTGGAACACGATCACCGGGACGGCGACGACGCCGGCCACGGCGACCGGGAACAGCACGCTGGCCATCGGCAGGCCCGTGGCGAGCGACTTCTTGGACCCGCACATGAGGAGCGCGACCCGGTCCTCGGTCGAGAGCCGCAGGGCCGCCCCACCCCACCAGGTGAGCGCGAGCATCGCCGCGAGGACGAGCGCGCTCACGACGAGCAGCGCGACGATCGACCAGCCGGACACGCTCGACCACACACCCGCCGAGGACGCGGCGGCGACGGCGCCGAACACGACGACGAGGATCGTGCCGCGGTCGACGCCGAGCGTGAGCCAGCGCCGCGCGCGGACCCAGTCCCCGACCCACGGCTGCAGGAGCTGCCCGACGACGAACGGCAGCAGGAGCTGGAGCAGCACCGTGCGCAGGCCGCCGAGCCCGCCCGTGGGACCGTCGGCTCCCCCGGCAGCGCCGCCGGGACCGCTCATGAGCCAGAGCACGAGCAGCGGCGTGACGATCATCCCGGCGACGTTCGAGACGGTCGCCCCGCAGATCGCCCCGGCGACGTTGCCGCGCGCGACCGACGTGAACGCGACGGACGACTGCACGGTCGAGGGCAGCAGGGACAGGTAGAGCACGCCCGCGGCGAGCGGCGCCCCGACGAGCGGCTCGATCGCCCACGCCGTGACGAGCCCGAGCACCGGGAAGACGACGTACGTCGCCGCGAGGATCCCGCCCTGGAGGCGCCAGTTCCGCAGTCCCGCCCACACCTCGCGCGTGGACAGGCGCATGCCGTAGACGAGGAAGAGGACCGTGACCGCGACGTCCGCGACGACGTCGACCACGCGCTGCGCGCCCGGCCCCACCGGCACGACGAGCCCGAGCACGAGCACGACGAGCAGCGTGACGACGAACGGGTCGACCCACCTGCTCAGGACTGCACGCACGGGGACCGAGCCTAGCCCGGGTCAGAACAGGGTGTAGCCGCCGTCGACCGTCACGACCGCGCCGGTCATGAAGCTCGAGGCCGCGCTCGCGAGGAACACGACGGGCGGGCCGATCTCCTCGGGCTCGGCCCAGCGCCGCATGGCGGCGGGCGCGACGCAGTCGTCGTAGTACTCGGGCTGGTCGACGGGCGACGCCTCGGTGCGCACGTACCCGGGCGCGACGGCGTTGACGCGGATGCCGTGCGGCGCCCACTCGGCGGCGAGGCCCTTGGTGAGCTGGTGCACCGCCGCCTTGGACGCGAGGTAGGCGGGCTGCCAGCGCGGCCGGTTGACGATCGACGCCGACATCGAGCCGACGTTGACGATCGTGCCCGGACGCCCGTCGGCGACCAGGGCGCGGGCCACCGCGCGCGAGCAGTACCAGACGCCGTCGAGGTTCGTCGCGACCGTGCGGTGCCACACGTCGTCGTCGATCTCGAGCGCCGGCCCGCCGATCGAGATCCCCGCGTTGTTGACGAGCAGGTCGACCGTCCCGAGGTCCGCGGCCGCGCGCCCGACGACGTCGTCGACCTGCGCGCGCTCCGTCACGTCGAGCGCGTACCCGCGCGCGTCGATCCCGTCCGCCCGCAGCGCGGCGGCCGCGTCCTGCGCGGCCCGCGTCGTGGTCGCGGTGAGCGCGACCCGCGCCCCGGCCTCGCCGAGCGCGCGGGCGACGGCGCGCCCGATCCCCCGGCTCCCGCCGGTGAGCAGGGCCGTGCGGCCGACGAGCGAGAACGAGTCGAGGACGGTCACGCGGGACAGTCGACCACGGGGCGCGTCAGAAGTCGAAGAGGTCCTCGAGCCACGACTCCTTCTTCTTCCGCTTGCGGTAGCGGGGGTCGTAGCCGTCGCGCCCGTCGTAGCGGCGGTCCCGGTCGTCGCGGTAGCGGTCGTCGCGGTAGCGGTCGTCGCCGTACTGGTCGTTCCGGTAGCGGTCGCGGTCGTCATACCGGCGGTCGTCGCGGCGCTCGCCGTAGCCGGGCGTGCCGTAGTCCGCGGCGGGCGCCGGCGGGTACGACGTCGGGGCGGGGGCGGCCGGGGACCCGACCGGGGCCGCAGCGGCCGGGCCCGCGGCCTCGGCGGCGATCTCGCTCTCCAGCGAGCGGTCGATGATCTTGTCGAGCTCCCCGCGGTCGAGCCACACGCCGCGGCACGTCGGGCAGTAGTCGATCTCCACGCCCTTGCGCTCCGTCATGACGAGCACGGTCTGGTCGGTGGGGCACAGCATGAGGTCCTCCGCTCGGGTGGGCGTCGTCCGTCCGACTCGCGGCACGGGTGCTGGCAGTCCAACGCGCCACGTACCCGGAGGGTTCCCGCGGCCGGGGTGCGCGCGGACCGCCCGGGCTGCCGCGGCGGCGCCGCGCCTCAGCCCTCGTCCGCCGCGAGCTGCTCGCGCAGCTCCTCGACGAGGTGCCGCTCGTCGTCGAGGGCCGCGAGCGCGTCCGCGAGCAGGGGCAGCGCCTCGGCGCCCGCGAGGAACCGGGCCGCACCGGCGTCGTCGTGCAGCCGCAGCGCGAGCTCGGCGCGCAGGACGAGCGCGCGGAACCGGAGGGGCTCCGAGACGGTGCGGGCACGGACGCCCTCGGCGTCGAACGCGCGGTCGAGCACCCGGGCGGCCCCGGCGGCGTCCCCCGCGCCCCGCAGGATCCCCGCGTGCTCGACGGCTCGGGCCAGGTCGGGAGCGGGATCGACGCGCCGTCGAGGCAGGTTCGGCGCGAACGACTCGCGTCCCGACACGTCCACCTCCCGAGCTGCCCCCACGACCGCTCGACCACCCTAACCCCGGCCCGCGCGCGCTGCCCGAGATGCCCCGAACGCGGAGAACGGGCGACCTGGCGCCCCACGCCGGAGACCGGGGACGCGGCACGGGGCATCGACCGACCGGCCGACGCCCGTGCCGCGCTCTCGCGACCCCGGTCAGCGCTGGACGCGCGCGCTGCCGCCCGAGGCCAGCTTGCGCACCTCGGCGAGCGACGCCGTCGACGTGTCGCCCGGCGTCGTCATGGCGAGGGCGCCGTGCGCGGCGCCGTACTCGACCGCCTCGTGGATCGAGCCGAGCTCCATGAGCCCGTACGCGAGGCCCGACGCGAACGAGTCGCCGCCGCCCACGCGGTCGAGGATCTCCAGGCCGGGGCGGTGCGTCGCCTCGGCGAAGCCCTGGACGCGCGACCACGCGACGGCGCCCCAGTCGTTGACGGTCGCGGTCCTCACGCCGCGCAGCGTCGTCGCGACGACCTGGAAGTTGGGGTACTCCTCGGCAGCCCGCGCGATCATCGCGCGGAAGGCTCCGGTGTCGAGGTCGGTGAGGTTCTCGTCGAGGCCCTCCACCTCGAAGCCCAGCGAGGCCGTGAAGTCCTCCTCGTTGCCGATCATCACGTCGACGTAGCGGGCCAGGCGGCGGTTGACCTCCTGCGCGCGCTCGACGCCGCCGATGCCCGTCCAGAGCGAGGGGCGGTAGTTCAGGTCGTAGGACACGATCGTGCCGTGCCGACGCGCGGCGGCCATGGCCGCCTCCGCGACGTCCGCGGACGACTCGGACAGCGCGGCGAAGATGCCGCCCGTGTGGAACCAGCGGACCCCGCGACCGAACACGTCGTCCCAGTCGACGTCGTCGGGCCGGAGCTGGGCGATCGCCGTGTTGCCACGGTCGGAGACGCCGACCGCGCCGCGCACGCCGAAACCGCGCTCGGTGAAGTTGAGCCCGTTCCGCACGGTGCGGCCGATGCCGTCGTACTCGCGCCACTGCACCCAGCGCGTGTCGAGCCCGCCGGTGAGCATGAGGTCCTCGACGAGGCGGCCGACCTCGTTGTCCGCGAGCGCGGTGACGACGGCGCCGCGCAGGCCGAAGGCACGGCGCAGCCCGCGCGCGACGTTGTACTCGCCGCCACCCTCCCACGCGTCGAAGCTGCGGGCGGTCTTGATGCGGCGCTCGCCCGGGTCGAGGCGGAGCATGACCTCGCCGAGGGCGACGACGTCGTAGGCGCACTCGTCCGCGGGTCGGAGAGCGAGCGGGGGCTGGTTCCGGGTCGTGTCGGGCACGGGTCAGGCTCCTTCGGCGGGGTGGGGGGCCGTCGCGGCGAGCTCGACGGCCTCGCGCGTGCGGCGGGTGATCTCGGCGGTGTCCCCCGCGCGCACGAGCGCGGCGTCGACCATCCAGGAGCCGCCGGCCGCGAGCACCGACGGCAGCGCGAGGTAGTCGAGCAGGTTGGCGGCGCTCACACCGCCGGTCGGGACGAAGCGCAGGCCCGGGAAGGGCGCGGAGAACGCCTTGACGGCCGCGGGGCCGCCGACCACGTTCGCCGGGAAGAGCTTCACGGCGTCGAGGCCGAGGTCGAGCGCGGCGATGACGTCCGACGGCGTCGCGACCCCGGGCAGGACCGGCACCCCGAGCTCCTGCGCACGACGCACGACGGCGGCCGAGAGCCCGGGCGAGACGAGGAACCGCGCCCCGGCCTCGACGGCCTCGTCGACCTGGGCCGCGTTGACCACGGTCCCCGCGCCGACGAGCACGTCCGGCACCTCGCGCGCGACCGCCTCGATCGCGGCGCGCGCGCCGGCGGTGCGGAAGGTGACCTCCGCGACCGGCAGCCCGCCGTCGCGCAGCGCGGTCGCGACGAGCACGCCCTGCGCCGCGTCGTCGACGACGACGACCGGCACGACGCGGGCACGCGCGATCGTCTCGATGGGTCCGTGGGATGACATCCTCGCTCCGTTTCGCTATGGTGAACGCCTGTTGTTCACTACGGAACGCACTCTAGGCGAAGGAGCCACGACGATGGAAGCCGGGAGCACGGCGTCCCCCCTGCCGGAGGGCAGCGAGCACGCGGCGGGCGGGCACGCCGCGAGCCCGCTCGGGAGCGTCGACAAGGCGCTGACCGCGCTCGAGGCGCTCGCCGCGGCCGGCCCCGGCGGGGTGGCCCTCGGCGACCTCGCACGCTCGCTCGGGCTGCACAAGGCCTCGCTGCACCGCACGCTCGCGGCGCTGCGCCACCGGGGCTACGCCGAGCAGGACGCCACGACGGGCGACTACCGGCTGGGCCCCGCGGCGACCGCGCTCGCGACGGTGTACCTCGGCGAGGAGAACCTGCCCGCGCTCCTGCACCCGGTGCTCGTCGCGGTCTGCCGGGCGACGGACGAGCTCGTGCACCTCGGCGCCCTCGCCGGGACCGAGATCGTCTACCTCGACAAGGTCGAGCCCGCGCGCGCCGTGCGCGTCTGGTCGGCCGTCGGCCGACGTCGCCCCGCGGCCACCACGGCCCTGGGGCGCGCGCTGCTGGCCCACCGCGTCCTGGACGACGCCGCCCTCGCCTGGTACGCGGCGGCCGCCCCCGACGAGCACCCCGTCACCGCGGCCGCGCTCCGCGCGACGTGCGACGCGACCCGTGCGAGCGGGTTCGCGACCGAGACGGAGGAGAACGAGCCGGGCATCAGCTGCGTCGCCCTGCCCGTGCTGCGCGACGGCCAGTCCGTCGCCGCGGTGAGCGTCACCGCGCCCGCCGAGCGGCTCGGGGCGCGCCGGCGCCGGGAGATCGAGGCGGTCCTGCGCGAGGTCGTCCCGCCGCTGCTGCCGCCGACGCTCACCGTGCCGGAGGCCGTGCTCGGTCGGCCCGGTCGACCCGGAGGTCCCGTCGCGGGGGGACCGCGTCGACCGGCGACGCCCGCAGGGCTGTGAGAGAGTTCAACCGCAGCACGACGGAATGACGGAAGGGCCCGCGATGACCGTCCTCGTGGCGTACAACGACTCCCCGCAGGGCGAGACCGCGTTCCGGGCGGCCGTCGCCGAGGCGGTCCACCGCTCGACCGCCCTCGCGGTCCTCGTCCTCACCCCGCAGGACGCCGACGCGGGGGTCCCCGCGACCCTCGCGCACCTGCTCGACACGCTTCCCGCCGAGGTCGCCCGCCCCGAGATCTCCTACCGCTCGGAGCACCTCGACCCCGCCGAGGCGATCATCGACGCGGCCGAGCGCACCGGCCCCGACCTCGTCGTCGTGGGCGCGCGCAAGCGGTCGCCGGTCGGCAAGTTCCTCCTCGGCAGCACCACGCAGCGCGTGCTCCTCGACTCGCCCGTCCCGGTGCTCGTCGTCAAGGCGTCGCACTGACGCCCTCCTGACGGGTGCCGCGACGTGGCCTCCCGGCACCCCGGACGGCCACGTCGCGACCTCTCAGTCCTGCTCGACGGCGGCGCGCAGCCCGTCGACCAGCGGGGTCGTCGAGCGGCCCAGCAGGCGCGCGAGCTCCCCCGACGTCTCGGCGAGCAGCCCGTCGCGGATGTTGCCGTCCAGCGCGACGACGAACCCGGCGGTGCCCTCGTCCAGTCCAGCCCCCAGCAGGAGCGCCCGGTGCTCGTCGGGGCTCACGCGCCGGTAGGTGACGGGGCGCCCGAGCACCTCGGCGGCTGCGGCGGCGAGGTCGTCGAACGTCCACGCGACGTCGCCGCTCAGCTCGTAGACGGCCCCCGCGTGCGCGGAGGCGTCCGCCTGCGCGGCGAGGGCGACGACCGCCGCGGCCTCGGCGTAGTCCGCACGGGTCGCGCTCGCGACCCGACCGTCGCCGACGCTCGACACGATCTCGCCGGACTCGCGGGCGCCCACGACGTCGCCGACGTAGTTCTCCGTGTACCAGTTGTTCCGCAGGATCGTGGTCGCCAGGCCCGAGGCGGCCAGGATCTCCTCCGTGGCCTTGTGCTCGGGCGCGAGGACGAGCGCGGAGGTCGTCGCGTGCGGGGCGCTGGTGTAGATCACGCGGGAGACGCCGGCCGCGACGGCCGCCTCGACGACGTTGCGGTGCTGCGGGACCCGCTGCCCCACCTCGGAACCCGACACCAGCACGAGCACGTCGACGCCCGCGAGCGCCGCGGCGAGCGTCTCCGGGCGCGCGTAGTCGGCCTCGCGTACCTGGACACCACGGTCGGCGAGGTCGGCGACCTTGGTGGTGGTCCGCGCGGCGGCGACCACCTGGGACGGGTCCGCGCCGTGGGCGAGGAGGGACTCGACGACGAGGCGGCCGAGGTGGCCGCTGGCTCCGGTGACGGCGATGGACATGCGAGGGCTCCTTCGGTGCGTGGGCACGACCGGTCGGCCGCGCCCTCCCAGGATGCACTTACTTTTCGTAAGTGCCAACCCTGAGAGCGCGCGTTCTATCTCACAGTGCCGTTCTCTGGGTGGTCGCCGTATCCTGGGTCGATGACGACCGACGCCCGCCCCGCGGAGGACACCGGACCCACCGACGCGATGGTGGCCGACGTCTTCCAGCGCGGCTGCACGTCGCGACACGTCCTCGAGACCGTCACCGGACGCTGGGGCGTGCTCACGGTCGCCGGCCTGCGCGACGGCGCGGTGCGCTTCAACGCGCTGCGGCGCCGCATCGACGGCGTCAGCGAGAAGATGCTCGCCCAGACCCTCCAGTCCCTCGAGCGCGACGGCATCGTCGTGCGCGAGGTGCGCGCGACCATCCCGCCGCACGTCGAGTACTCCCTCACCGACCTCGGGCGCCGCGTCGCCGACAGCCTCACGGGGCTGCTCGACGTCCTCGAGGGCTCGGTCGCGGAGGTGACGGCGTCCCAGCACGCGTACGACGCGCGCCGGGACGCCTGACGCTCACGACTGCGAGCGCACGTACCAGAACACGAGCGCGCCGACGACCAGCAGGCCCACCAGCACGGCGAGGACGATCTTGCCCACGCTGTAGGGGCGCCGCCCGATCACCTGGCCGGTGTTCGCGTTGACCATGACCTGCCACTGCTTGCCCGCGTACACGTACGTCGCGATCCACAGCGGCAGCAGCACGAGCTTGAACATCACGTCCGCGTAGGCGGTGCGGATCGAGCCGACGCGCTGCTCGTCGCCCCCGATGTCGCGCTCGACGTCGCCCTTGATCACCGGCGCCATCTTCTGCTTCGCGCGGTCGAGGCCGACCGGGGGCTCGACGTCGTAGCGCGCCGCCGAGAACCCCGCGAGGTACTCGGCGCGGAACGGCACCGCGTGCGACAGCGGCCACGGGCCGAGCTTCGACAGGTCGCGCTCGGCGACCTGCGACGACGCGGGGACGAGCACGTCGTCGAAGTCGCGCGCGACGTGCCCGGAGACGGGCGTCCAGCTGACCCTCCGCTCCTGGCGCTCCTCGTCCCCGTTCTTGACGGTCACGTAGTAGGCGTCCCCGCGCTGCCCCGAGTACGCCGACGACGTGCGGGCGTCGAACGTCCAGTGCGGCACGTAGGAGCCGTGCAGGGACTCCGTGTCGCCGACCTTCTTCAGCTCGCCCGGCGCGAACCAGCGCGAGCGCACCCAGCGCCGGAACGCGTCGCGCGCCTGCGCCTGCTCGACCCCGAACGGCACGACGGCCTCGGGTTGCACCAGCCCGTCCGTCTCCGCCGTCGCGACGAGGTGCCCGCCGCAGAACCGGCACGCGACGGACAGGTCGGTCCCCTGCGTGGTCGCGCCGCAGCCGTCGCACGTGAGGACCCGCGCGTCGAGGATCCCGGCGCGCACCCCGCCCTGCGCCGCGGCCCACGCGTCGAACGAGTGCTCGTCGACGGCGTCGCCCGGCGCGTGCACGATCGCGACGGTCCCGCCGCACGCCACGCAGCGCAGGTGCTGCGTGCCCGGCGCGTACGCGAGCTGCGACCCGCACGCGTCGCAGCGCGTGCGGACGAGCTCGTCCTGGGTGTCGCTCACCGTCAGCCCGCCTGCGGGCCGGTCGGGCCGCCGGTCGGGGCGCCTGTCGGAGGCAAGGGCGGCGGGGTCGCCGCGAACAACGGCGCGAGCGCGGGCACCTCGCCCGCGGCGGTCCACGCGGCCATGCCCTCCTGCCACACGAGCGACGCGCGCGTCACCTCGCCGGACCGGACGCGGCCGGCGAGGTCCGCCGTCGTGCCGGGCCCGGCCTGCGTGCCGCCGACCGCCCAGTACCAGGGCGACTCCGCGCCAGGCAGGGGCGGCGGCCCCGCGGGCGCCGCCGGGGCCGGGGCCGGCTGGGCCGCCGTCGTCCCGAGCGACTGCGCGAGCTGCTGCCCCATGGCCGCCCCGAGGCCCATCCCGGCGCCGAGCCCCAGCCCGTCGCCCGCGCCCCCGGGGTTGGCGGCGGCCGTCTCGATCGCGTTCGCCGCCTGGAACTTGGTGTACTGGTCGAGGTTCCCGACCACGGCCATCTGCGTCCGCTTGTCGAGCGCCGCCTCGACCTCGGGCGGGAAGGAGACGTTCTCGAGGACGAAGCGCGGCACGGCGATGCCGTACTCGGACAGGTCCTCCGAGAGCTGGCCCGCGAGCCGCGTGGCGATCTCGCGCTGGTTCGCGGCGAGGTCGATCGCGGCGACGCCCGCCTCTGCGAGCGCCGGGCCGAGCTGGCCGACCACGAGGCGGCGGAAGTAGTCGCCGATCTCGTCGGTGCGGAACTGCGGGTCGGTCCCCACGAGCTGACGCAGCAGCGCCGACGGGTCCACGACCTGGAGCGCGTACGTCCCGAACGCCCGGATGCGGACCGCGCCGAGCTCGGGGTCACGCAGGATCACCGGGTTCTGCGTGCCCCACGTGAGGTCGGTGAACTGGCGCGTCGCGACGAAGTAGACCTCCGCCTTGAACGGAGAGTTGAACCCGTACTTCCAGCCCTGGATCGTCGACAGGATCGGCAGGTTCTTGGTCTCGAGCGTGTACGTGCCCGGCCCGAACACGTCGGCGAGCCGGCCCTCGCTCACGAAGACGGCGCTCTGCCCCTCGCGCACGACGAGCTGCGCCTGGTTCTTGATCTCGTTGCCCTGGCGCGGGAAGCGCCAGACGATCGTGTCCCGGCTCTCGTCGAGGAACTCGATGATGTCGATCAGCTGGCCGCGCAGCTTCTCCATGAAGCTCATCCGGACTCCTTCGCTCGTCGTGCGGGACGGCCGCGGGCGCCCGCACGTGCGGGAGCGTCGCCCGCCCTGGCGCGCCGAGCATAGCGGCATCCTGCCCCGCCGATGAAACCCCCAAGGGTTGGTAAAACCGACTGGTGGCCGCCGGTTCGCGCACGGCCGTCGAACCCGGGGTCGCTCCTCACCGGCGCGGCCGTCCGGGGAGAGACCCCGGGTTCGGCGGCGACCTATCCTGGCCGGGTGCCGACCCCGCCGACGACCGCGCCCGCGACGCCCACCGTCGCCGTCCTGCTCGCGGCCGGGGCCGGGACCCGGCTCGGGCGCGGGCCCAAGGCGCTGCTCCCCCACCGCGGCGGCACGCTCGTCGAGCACGCGACCGCCGTCCTCCTCGCGGGCGGGTGCGACGCCGTCGTCGTGGTCCTCGGCGCCGAGGCCGCGCGCGTGCGAGCCGGCTCGTCTCTCGACGTGCCCGAGGTGCACGTCGTCGACAACCCCGGCTGGGCCACCGGGATGGCGTCGTCCCTGCGCGTCGGCGTCGCCGCCGCCCTCGACCTCGCCCCCGCCCGGGTCGTCGTCGCGCACGTGGACCAGCCCGGCGTCGGGCCCGACGACGTCGCGCGCCTGCTCGCCGCGCACCGCCCCGGGCGCGTGACCGCGTCGCGGTGGCGCGCCGACCCCGAGGGCGCAGCAGGGGCGCACGGCGCGGTGGGGTCGGAGGTCGCTGCGGACGACGCTGCGGGGGCGGAGCGCGCGGCGGAGGCGGACCGTCCTCGGTGGGCGCACCCGCTCGTCCTCGACGCCGCGCTCGCGCGGCCCGCCGCCGCGAGCGCCCGCGGCGACCGCGGCGCGCGCGACTTCCTGCGCGCCCACGCCGACCTGGTCGACGTCGTCGACCACCCCGGCGACGGCCGCGACCTCGACACCGCGGCCGACCTCGACCTCCTGGACGACCCCACGCCCCGCTGAGCGCGGGAGACGGTCGCGCCGACCGGCGTCGGACGCGACTGTTCTCCGCGCTCAGGGGGTGGTGGCGGCCTTGATGCCCAGGTAGACGCGGTCGCGGGCGAGCGGGAGCTCCGTGAAGCGCACGCCCGTCGCGGCGCGGATCGCGTTGGCGAGCGCGGGGGCCACCGGGTTGAACGGGCTCTCGCTCATCGACTTCGCGCCCATCGGCCCGACCGTGTCCGACGTCCGCGCGAAGTAGACCTCGCTGCGCGGGGTGTCCGCGAAGGTGGGCAGGTGGTACTGGCGGAAGATGTCGGTCGTCACGCGACCGGTGTCGTCGACGATCACGTTCTCGTAGAGCGCCGCGCCGAGGGCCTGAGCGATGCCGCCCTCGACCTGGCCGCGGCACTGGCGCGGGTTGACGACCTCGCCGGCGTCGGCGGCCTGGACGGACTGGAGGATGCGGATCTCGCCCGTCCCGCGGTGCACCGCGACGCGGAAGCCGTGGACGTTGAACGCGACGGAGCGCGGCGTGCCGCCCCAGCGGCCCTCGGCGACGAGGTCGATCCCGGCGTCGGCCGCGGCCCGCGCGACGTCGGCGAGGGGCAGGAGCGTCCCGGCGCAGTCGACGCCCCCGGGCACGAGCCGGCAGTCCCCCGGCGCCGCGCCCGCCATCCCGGCCGCGACCTTGAGCACGGCCTCGGCCAGGTCCTGCGCGGCGGCGAGCGACGCCTTGCCCGCCACGACGGTCCCGGTCGACCCGAACGCGCCGGTGTCGTGCTCGAGCAGGTCCGTGTCCGACTGCCGCACGACGACGTCGGCAGCGTCCTGCCCGAGCGCGCTCGCGACGAGCTGGGCGTGGACGGTCGTCGTGCCGTTGCCGAACTCGGCCGTCCCGACCTCGGCCTCGACCACGCCGTCGACGCGTAGCCGCACGCGCGCGTGGGAGTAGTGCCCGCGCGGCGGCACGGTGTCGATCATGGACAGCGCGGTGCCCTCGCCGACGCCCCACTCGGGGCCGAGGTCCGGGAGCGTGCCCGGCCCCGACCCGGCGCCCGCCCCGTACGCGGCGACGTCGCGCGCCCGGCCGCGCGCGAGCGCGTCGGCGGCCAGGTCGAGGCACTGGTCGAGCCCGTAGCTGCCGTAGAGCACGTCCTCCTCGGGCGTCGGGTGCGTGGAGAGCATGGGATCGCCGTCGCGCACGACGTTGCGGCGCCGCAGCTCGAGCGGATCCATGCCGAGCTGCCGCGCGAGCTCGTCGACGGCGGACTCGACGGCGAAGATCATCTGCGACAGCCCGTACCCGCGGAACGCTCCCGCGGGCACCGTGTTCGTGTAGACGCAGTGGGCGTCGACCTTCTTGTTCTCGCACCGGTACACCGCGAGCGACTCGCCGCACCCGTGGAACATGACGCCCGGGCCGTGGTTCCCGTACGCGCCCGTGTTGCTGAGCACGTCGAGGTGCAGCGCCGTGAGCGTCCCGTCCCGTCGCGCGCCCGCGCGCACCCGGATGCGGAACGGGTGGCGCGTCGTCGTGCCCACGAACTGCTCGGTGCGGGTCAGCTCGAGCTGGACGGGCCGCCCGAGCCGTAGCGTCGCGAGCGCCGCGACGTCCTCGGTGAGCACCTCCTGCTTGCCGCCGAACCCGCCGCCCACGCGCTCGCAGTGCACGCGCACGCGCTCCGGGTCGAGGTCGAGCACGCGCGCGAGGTGGCGCCGCGCGAGGAACGGGACCTGGGTGGACGACCGCACGACGAGCCGGCCGTCGTCGTCGAGCGACGCGATGGCGCAGTGCGTCTCGAGCGCGGCGTGCTGCACGCGATGGGTGCGGTAGGTGGCCTCGTGCACGACGTCGGCCTCCGCGAGGCCGCGCTCGACGTCGCCGAGCTCGGAGTGCACCTCGGCGACGACGTTCGCCTCGGGCCGTGAGACGCGCGCGGCGGCGGCGTCGAGCTCGGGGTGGACGAGCGGCGCGCCGGGCGTCATCGCGTCCTCGGGATCGACGACGGCGGGCAGCATCTCGTACTCGACGCGCACCCGCCGCACGCCCTCCTCGGCCGCCGCGACCGTGTCCGCGACGACGGCCGCGACGCGCTGCCCGACGTGCCGCACGACGTCGTCGAGGACCCGCGTGTCGTCGGGGTCGTCGGTGAACAGCTCGTGCTGCGCGGTCGAGAACCGCGTCGCGGGCGCGTCCTCGTGCGTGAGCACGGCGTGCACGCCCGGCACCGCGAGCGCCGCCGACGCGTCGATCGTGACGACCCGCGCGTGCGCGTGCGGCGACCGCACGAGCTTGAGGTGGAGCAGGCCCGGGTAGTCCGCCGGGTCCACGTCGAGCGTGTACCGCACCGTCCCGGTGACGACCCCGCGCCCGGCCGGCGCGGGCACGTCCCGCCCGAACGCCGAGGGAGAGACCTGGTCACGCGAGGGAGAACCCTGGTCCGCCGAGGTAGAGGCATGGTCCACCGAGGTAGAGGCGTGGTCACCGCCCGAGGGCGTGCGCTCCCCCGTGCCCCGGGCGGTCCCGGTCGTGTCGCCGCGGCCGAGGACGGCGTCCTCGATCGCGCGGTAGCCGGTGCAGCGGCACAGGTTCCCCTTGAGGTTGCGCGGCAGGTTCGCGCGCTGCGCGTCGTCGAACGTCGCGGCGGTCATGATCATCCCCGCCGTGCAGAACCCGCACTGGAACCCCTGCGCGTCGAGGAACTGCTGCTGCACCGGGTGCAGCGCCTCCTGCGGGCCGTGGGGGTCGTGGTCGCACGCGCCCGCCGCCTCGTCCCCTGCGGCACCGCCCGGGCACGACGTCGCCGCGAGCCCCTGGATCGTCGTCACCTCGTGACCGGCCGCGCGCCGCGCGGGGTAGACGCACGAGTGCACGGGGACGCCGTCGACGTGGACCGTGCACGCGCCGCAGTCGCCGCCGTCGCAGCCCTTCTTGACGCCGAGCGCCCCCTGCTCGCGCAGGTACGTGCGCAGGCACTGGCCCGCGCGCGGCTCGGTCGACGCCGTACGGCCGTCGATCGAGACGGGCGGGGTCGGGCGAGGGTCGATCGCGGTCATCGGGGGTCTCCGTCCGTGCCGCCGCCGAGCTCGGAGAGGAGCTCGGAGCGGATCTCCTCGCCGAGGCGGTAGGTCATGTCCCGCCGCCACACGGGCAGGCCGTGGATGTCGTCGTGGTAGAGGTCGGTCGGGATCGCGGCGTCGAGCGCCGCGGCGAGCCCGGCCGCCGTGGGCAGGGTGTCCGCGGCGAACCGGAGCTGCACGGGCCGCCGCGTCGAGGCGGTGACGGTCAGGACGAGCCCGCCCCCGGCGTCGGGCGGGTCGACCCGCCCGATCAGCAGGACGCCCGAGCGCCCGAGGTTCGAGAGGGACAGGCGCCGGAACGCGGTGCGCGACCGCAGCGCGTGGTCGGGCACACGGATCGCGCGCAGGAGCTCGCCCGGCGCGAGCGTGTTGGTCAGCTCTCCCGTGACGAGCTCGGCGACCGGCTGCTCCCGGCGGGTGCCGCCCGGACCCCAGACCTCGGCGACGCCGTCGAGCGCGGCCGTGAGGGAGATCATCGGCCCGGCCGGGAGGGACGTGCAGACGTTGCCGCCGACCGTCGAGGTGTTCCAGATCTTGAAGGACGCGACGAAGCTGTCGCAGCACGGGCGCACCAGGTCGAGCGCGGTCCAGCGCTCGCGCACGGGCGCGGCCTGCAGGCTCTCCTCGAACGCCCACAGCTCGGCGACCGTGCACGTCGCGGCGATCTCGAGACCGTCGTCGGTGACCACGAGCGCGGGCCAGCCGGCGCTCGTCACGTCGAGCAGGCGCCGCAGCGTCTGGCTGCCGTAGGAGAACAGGACGGTGCCGCCCGCGAGCCAGGCGTCGCCCTCGCGCCACTCACCGGGGTCGACGGTCGGGACGAGGTCGGTGACGGTGCTCAGGTCCATCAGGAGGCCTCCTCGGGGATCGGCGCGGCCATGGCCGCGGGGTGGGGGTCGGACGACGCGACGGGAGGGTCGGCGTGGATCGGTCCGTCGGTGCCGCTCAGCGGGACGACGGCGGCCCGGCCGTGCCGGGTCGCGACGAGCTCCGCGGTGATCGAGACGGCGACCTCCTCGGGGGTCACCGCCCCGAGGTCGAGGCCGATGGGCGAGCGGAGCCGCGCGAGCGCCGCCTCGGTCACGCCCTCCGTGCGCAGCGCGGCGACGCGCTGCGCGTGCGAGCGGCGCGAGCCCATCGCCCCGACGTACGCGAGCGGCAGGTCGAGCGCGAGGCGCAGCAGCGGCACGTCGAACTTGGCGTCGTGCGTGAGGACCGCGACGGCCGTCCGCGCGTCGACGCGACCGGCGGCGGCCTCGGCGGCGAGGTACCGGTCCGGCCACTCGACGACGACCTCCGCCTCCGGGAAGCGCCGGGGGTCCGCGAACACCTCGCGCGCGTCGACGAGGGTCACGCGGTAGCCGAGGAGCCGCACGTGCCGCACGAGCGCGCCGGCGAAGTCGTTGGCCCCGCACACGAGGAAGCGCGGCGCGGGAAGGCGGGTCTCGACGAGCAGCGTGACGGGCTCGGTCTCGTCGCACGCGGCCCCGCCGCCTGGCGTCGCTGCGCCGTTCACCGGGTCGGGCGCCGCGCCGGGCGCCGAGACCCGCGGCGCTCCGTGCGCCGCGTGGACCGTCGCCGTGCCGCCCGCGCGCAGCACGGCGACCACCTGCGCCGCCGCGGCGTCGAGCGCGGCCGGACCCACCAGGTCCCGCAGCGCCCGGGCGACGCTCCGCTCGTCCGCGGCGCCGGGGTCGTCGACGAGGACCGCGGTGCGCTGCGCGCCGTCGATCCGGCGCACGAGCGCCGCGCCCCCGCGCCCGGCGGCCTCGGCGTCGCCGTCGGACGAACCCGTGCCAGGACGCGGCAGGGCGTCCGCGCCCGCGCGCGCTCCGCCGTCGGACGGGGCCGCCAGCGCGGCGAGCACCCGGGCGGCGTCGTCCCCCGGGAAGACGGGCTGGACGTGGACGTCGAGCGTGCCGCCGCAGCTCAGCCCGACGGCGAACGCGTCGTCGTCGCTGTAGCCGAACGTCTCGCGGTGGCTCGCGCCCGAGGTGATCGCGTCGAGCGCGGCGGCGTGCACCGCGCCCTCGACGCACCCGCCGGACAGGCTGCCGAGGACCGCGCCGTCGGCGCGCACGGCCATCGCGGTGCCGACCGGTCGCGGCACGGAGCCGGACGCCGCGACCACCGTCGCGACGGCGAACGGGGGCTGCCCCGGGCCGAGCCACGGGGCGAGCTGGTCGACGATCTGGAGCATCGTGGGCCTCGCTTCCGCCAGGGTGCCGGCGAACCGGCGTCCTTCCAGTGAACCCTTGCGGTGAGTCCCCTGCGTGTCCGAGGTCGCGTCGGCCGTGACGCGCCGGAAACACAGGGCTTGAATCCGCCCTTGGACTGCTCTCCCACGGGAGGAGAGGTGTTCCGCTGAATGGAAGTTCACTTCCACTCGACGGAGTCCACGCTAGCACGCGGTGTCGCCCGGGTCACGGGTCGCGCACCCGGAACGTCTACGATCGGGCCATGACCGCGGTCTCGCTCGGGATGCCCAGGCTGCGGTCGGGCGCGCCCACGGACGCCTCGACCGACCTCGCCCCGGGCCGCCCCGCGACCGAGGCGCTCGTCGACCGCTACGGCCGCGTCGCACGCGACCTGCGGATCTCGATCACCGAGAAGTGCTCGCTGCGCTGCACCTACTGCATGCCCGCCGAGGGCCTCCCCGCGATCCCGCGCGACGACCTCCTCACGCCTGCCGAGATCGGCCGGGTCGTGCGCGTGGCCGTCGGCCGACTCGGGATCACCGACGTCCGGTTCACGGGCGGGGAGCCGCTCATGCGCCGCGACCTCGCGGACATCCTGCGCGCCGCGCGCGCGGCCGCGCCCGACGTGTCGCTCTCGCTGACGACCAACGCGATCGGGCTCGACAAGCGCGTCCACGAGCTCGTCGCCGCCGGCCTCGACCGCGTGAACATCTCCCTCGACTCCGTGGACCGCGAGGACTTCGCGCGGCTCACGCGCCGTGACCGGCTTCCCGACGTGCTCGCCGGCATCCGGGCCGCGCTCGCCGCCGGGCTCGCGCCCGTCAAGCTCAACGCGGTGCTCATGCCCGAGACGCTCGCGGGCGCCGCCGACCTGCTCGCCTGGGCGGTCGACCACGGGTGCCACCTGCGCTTCATCGAGCAGATGCCGCTCGACGCCGACGGGCACTGGACGCGCGACGACCTCGTCTCCGCGACGGACCTGCTCGCGGTGCTCGGCACGCGCTTCGACCTGCTCGAGGTCGGCCGCGACGACCCGTCCGCACCCGCCGAGGAGTGGCTCGTCGACGGCGGACCCCAGACCGTCGGGATCATCGCGTCCGTCACGCGCTCGTTCTGCGCCGCGTGCGACCGCACCCGGCTCACCGCCGAGGGCACGGTCCGGTCGTGCCTGTTCGGCGACGACGAGACCGACCTGCGCGCGATCCTGCGCTCCACGGACCTCGCCGAGGACGAGCGCGACGACGCGCTCGCCCGTGCGTGGCAGGGCGCCATGTGGCGCAAGCCGCTCGCCCACGGCAGCGACGCCCCGACGCTCGCCGCCGACGCGTTCGCGCCGACGTCGCGCAGCATGGGCGCGATCGGCGGCTGAGCGTCGCGACGGTGGCGCAGATCATAGGGTGAAGCCGGTCACCGCGACGCGTCTGCCCAGGTCACGCGGGACGGGCCTTCCTACCATGGATGCCGTGACGACGATCTCCCCTGCACCCCTCAACCGCCCCGCGAACTCACCCTCCGACGCGCCCACGGCGACGCCGGACAACACCACCTCCGCGCTGCCGATCTACCGCACCGACGAGCGCTCCGGGAGCTGGAAGGCCGGGACCAAGAGCGTCCTCGGCGCGGCGATCGGCGCCGTCGTCGGGACCGTCGTGCTGAGCTGGTTCGGCCTCGTCCTCGGCACCGCCGTCGGGCTGGGCATCGGCATGCTGCTCGACAACCGCCCCACCACGCGCTGACCCGACCCGACCCACCCACGGTCCGCGCGACGAGCGCGAGACCGGGAGCGTCCCGCCCGACATCGTCGTCGCACGGCGGATCCGCAGCCCGACGCACGAGAGGCGAGAAGTGGTCCCTCCCCGGCCCGAGCCGGGGGCCACTTCTCGCCTCTCGTCGTTCGCCGGCCCGTTCGGCGGCTCGTTCGCCGGCGCGGTCGCAGGGGTCGGTTCGCTACAGCCCGACCCACTCCGAGACGCCGTCGTCGAAGTGCTGCCGCTTCCAGATCGGCACCTCCGCCTTGATGCGCTCGACGAGCAGCGAGCACGCCTCGAACGCCTCACGGCGGTGACCCGCGGCCGCCGACGCGACGAGCGCCACGTCGCCGATCCCCAGGGTCCCGTACCGGTGGACGGCGGCGACGCGCAGCCCGGTCTCGGCCGCCACACCGGCCACGCACCGTCGGATCACTGCGGTCGCGTCGGGGTGCGCCTCGTAGTCGAGCCGGGTCACGCCGCGGCCGCCGTCGACGTCGCGGACCACGCCGCGGAACGTCACGACGGCGCCGCACTCGGGGCCCGCGACCGCGTCCTCGACGGCGCGCGACACCGCGTCGTCGAGCACGTCCGTCGTCACGCGGCTCACGTCCTCGGACGCCCCGCCCTGGGCCGCCCCCGGGGACTCGCCCTGCGTCTCGCTCACAGCTCTCGTACCTCCACCTCGGTCCCGGCGGCCCACTCTGTCACGTCGGCGGGCACGTCCACGAGCACGTCCGCCCGCGCCATCGACGCGACGAGGTGCGACCCCGCTCCCCCGACGACCCGGACCGTGCCGTCGGGGCCGGTCGCGCCGCGCAGGAGCTGTCGCTTCCCCGCGGGCGAGGTCAGCGGCTCGGCGAGGACCGCCGTGCGCACGCGCTCGGCCCCGGGCAGACCCGCCGCCCGCTCGAGCGGCTCGCGCAGGAACATCGCGAACGACACCTGGGCGCTCACCGGGTTGCCGGGGAACGTGAGCACGGGCGTCCCGTGCACGGTGCCGAACCCCTGCGGCCCGCCGGGCTGCATCGCGACCGACCGGAACGTGACGCCCGGCGACGTCGCCCGGCCGACCTCCCGACCGGCGTCCTGACCGGCGACGGCACCGGGGCCCCCGAGCACGTCCTTGACCACCTCGTACGCGCCCTGCGACACGCCGCCCGACGTGACGACGAGGTCTGCGACCGCGGTCGCCTCGGCGAGCACGGCGGCGAACCGCGCGGCGTCGTCGCCGCAGCGTGCCGTGCGCACGACCTCCCCGCCCGCGCGCCGCACGGCGGCGCCCAGCGCGTCGGCGTTGGCGTCGAAGACCTGGCCCGGCCCCGGCGTCTCGCCCGGCCCGACGAGCTCCGACCCCGTCGACAGGACGGCGACGCGCGGCCGGGCGACCACCCGCACGACCCCCACCCCGCACGCCGCCGCGGCGGCGAGGTGGTGCGGCGCGAGGACGGTGCCGTCCGCGAGGAGCACGTCGCCGGGCCGGACGTCGGAGCCCGCCTCCCGCACGAAGTCTCCCGCCGACCGTGGCACCCGTACCTCGACCACGTGGCTCGCGCCGGGGACGGTCGGGTCGGCCCCCGTGGGACCGCCGACGTCGGGTCGCGACGTGCCCGCGAAGGTCCCCGCGACGGTGTCCTCGACGGGGACGACGGCGTCCGCGCCGTCGGGCACGGGCGCACCCGTCATGATGCGGGCCGCGGTGCCCGGCGCGAGGCGCGCAGGGACGCCCGGGGCCGCGGGGATCTCGGCCGCGACGCGGAGCCGGACGGGCGCGTCCGCGCTCGCCCCGACGACGTCCGCGGTCCGCACGGCGTAGCCGTCCATCTGGGAGTTGCGGAACAGCGGGACGGCGACGGGCGCGACGAGGTCGCCCGCGAGGACCCGGCCGAGCGCGTCGTCGAGGACGACGGTCTCGGTGCGCGTGCGCCGTCGGGCCGCCTCGACGAGGGGGGCGAGGAGCGCCGCGACGTCCGCGCGGTGCTCGTCGACGCTCACGCGCGCAGTCCCGGCCATGCCTGCCCTCCCACGTTCCCGTGCACGCCGACGGGCCACCCGGAGGAGCGGGCGACCCGTCGGCCGTGCGGTCGATGCCGAGGCTCAGCCTCCCACGACCGCGGTCAGGGGACCGCGCACGAAGTACACGACGAACCCGGCCGCGACCACCCACAGCAGGGGGTGGACGTCGCGCGCCTTGCCGCACGCGAACCGCAGCAGGACCCACGTGACGAACCCGATCCCGATGCCGTTGGCGATCGAGTACGTGAGCGGCATGGTCACGATCGTGAGGAAGACCGGGAGGGTGACCGTGAAGTCGGTCAGGTCGATCTCCTTGATCTGGCCCATCATCATCGCGCCGACGACCACGAGCACCGCGCTCGCGACCTCGATCGGGACCACGGCCGTGAGCGGCGTGAGGAACATCGCGACGAGGAACAGCCCGCCGGTGACGACGGATGCGAGGCCCGTCCGCGCGCCCTCGCCCACGCCCGCGGCCGAGTCGACGAACACCGTGTTCGACGACGACGACGTCGCGCCGCCGACGACCGCGCCCACGCCCTCGACGACGAGCGCCGACTTGATGCGCGGGAAGTTGCCGTCCGCGTCGGCGAGGCCGCCCTGCTTGGCGAGCCCCGTCATGGTGCCCATCGCGTCGAAGAAGTTCGTGAAGAACAGCGTGAACACGAGCATCGTCGCCGCGAGCGCCCCGATCCGGTCGAACGCGCCGAACGAGAACTGCCCCAGCAGGCTGAGGTCCGGCACGGAGACGAGCGAGCTCGGCAGCGTCGGCACCGTGAGGTGCCAGCCGCCGGGGTTGTCGTCGGACGCCGGGCCGAGGTGCAGCACGGACTCGGCGACGATCGCGACGACGGTCGTCGCGACGAGACCGATGAGCAGACCGCCCTTGACCTTGCGCGCCACGAGGATGCCCATGGTGAGCAGGCCGACGACGAACACGAGCGTCGGGACCGAGGTGATCGAGCCGCCGTCGCCGAGCTGGACCGGCGGCCCGCCCGGGGTGCGCGTGACGAACCCCGCGTCGACGAACCCGATGAACGCGATGAACAGGCCGATGCCGACGGTGATCGCCGCCTTGAGCTGGCGCGGGACGGCGTTGAAGATCGCCGACCGCGCGCCCGTCACGGCGAGCAGCACGATGAGCAGGCCGTTGACGAGCACGAGCCCCATCGCCTCGGGCCACGTCACGTCGCCGATCACGGCGACCGCGAGGAACGAGTTGATGCCCAGCCCGGCCGCGAGCGCGAACGGGAGGTTCGCGACGAGGCCGAACAGGATGGTCAGGCCGCCGGCGGCGAGGCCGGTCATCGCACCGACCTGCGCCGTCTGGAGCCACCCGCCCGCGACGTCGACGGGTGCGTTCTCGGCGCTCGTCCCGCCGAGGATGAGGGGGTTGAGAATGACGATGTACGCCATCGCGAAGAAGGTCACCAGGCCGCCGCGGAGCTCGCGTCCCGTGGTCGAGCCGCGCTCGGTGATCCTGAAGAAGCGGTCCAGCCGGCCGGTGGCCGGGCCGGTGCCGCGTGCGTCGTCGTTCTCGGCGGTCTCCCGCCGCGTGCCGAGGAGGGTCACGTCCTTGTGTCCTTTCGGTGCGAGATCGCGGTGCTGATCGGCCGCGCGGCCGCTCAGTACTCGATCCGGGACTCGAGGACGCGCCACGCGTCGAACGGCGCGGTGGCGGTGGCCGTGCGCTCGTGCACGACCCGCATGCTCCGGTCGGCCGGGTCCGCGGCGAAGAAGTCGTAGAACTCGGCGTCGTCGAACCCGGCGCTCGCGGCGTCGTGGCGGTCGGCGGCGAAGTACACGGTCTGCACGCGCGCCCAGAGGGCGGACGCGAGGCACATGGGGCAGGGCTCGCAGCTCGAGTAGAGCATCGCGCCGGTGAGGTCGAACGTGCCGAGCGCGGCGCACGCGCGCCGGATCGCGGTGACCTCGGCGTGCGCGGTGGGGTCGTTGTCCTGCGTGACCCGGTTGTTGCCCTCGAACACCTGCCCGTCGGCGGTGACGATCACGGCGCCGAAGGGTCCTCCGGCGTTCGCGACGCTGTCGACCGCGAGGGCGACGGCTCGGTCCAGGTGTGCTGCGTCCACGACAAGAGTGTCCATGGTGAGTCTCCACGGTTCGGGCAGCGACGCCGGGTGCTCCGCCTCCGGCTGTCCGGCTCGTCGATGAGCCGGGAGGAGGCGGCCGGCGGGCCGCTGCAGGCGAGTTGTCACTTCCGCCTGGTAGGTAGCTGCCGGTGTCGGATCGATCGCGTCGACCACCGAGCGTGTCGCTCGGCCCGGGCCCGCCGTTGGCACGCACGACGCTAGCAGCGCGTGACCGAGGACACAAGAGATTCGGAAGAACTTTTCCACACCGTGGACAGGGCGGTGGAGAACTCCGCCACACCCGGCCCGTTGCGGAAGGAACTCCCGCCCGGAAGAGTTGTCCCAGCGCAGGGCCGGCCCAGGGTTGGCCCGAAGGCCCGAAGATCCCCGCTCGCACGTCCGACGCCCGGGGGCGTCGCCCGTCCCCGACCACCCGGAGGCCCCGTGACCGAGCCCGCTCCGCCGTCCTCGTTCCCGATCGTCCGCGTCCCCGCCCGGCCGGGCCCGCCGCTGCGCTTCCAGCTGCGTCCCGTCGCGCCGTCCCTGCGGTCGTTCCTCGCGACCGAGGCGGGCGGCGCGGTGCTGCTGCTCGTCGCGACCGTCGTCGCGCTCGTGTGGGCCAACTCCGCCTGGTCGGGCGCCTACGACGACCTGTGGTCGGCGACCGCGGGCTGGCACGTCGGGCCCTGGTCGTTCGAGATGGACCTGCACCACTGGGTCAACGACGCCGCGATGGCCGTGTTCTTCCTCGTCATCGGGCTCGAGATCAACCGCGAGGTGACGAGCGGGGAGCTGCGCAACCGGCGGACCGTCGCGGTGCCCGCGCTCGGTGCGCTCGGCGGCCTCGCCGTGCCGGCGCTCATCTACGTCGCCTTCAACGCCGGGTCGCCCGCGCAGCACGGGTGGGGCATCGTCATGTCGACCGACACGGCGTTCCTCGTGGGCATCCTCGCCCTGTTCGGACCGCGCTGCCCCGACCAGCTCCGGCTGTTCCTCCTCACGCTCGCCGTCGTGGACGACATCGGCGCCATCACCGTCATGGCGCTCTTCTACACCGACGACCTCTGGCTCCCCGGGCTCCTCGTCGCCGCCGTGCTCGTCGTCGTGATCGTCGTGCTGCGGTGGCTCGGCGTGTGGCGTCTGGCGCCGTACGTCCTCGTCGGGATCGCGCTGTGGGGCGCGGTCTACGCGTCCGGCGTGCACGCGACGCTCGCCGGCGTCCTCGTGGGGCTGCTCGTCCCGTCGCGCTCGTCGCGTCCCGTCGACGTCGCGGTCGTGCCCAAGTACGCCAAGCGTCTCGCCCAGGAGACGACGGCGGAGCGTGAGCACCTCACCGAGCTCGCCGCGCGCGCGGCGGTGCCCACGAGCGAACGCCTCCAGCGCGTCCTGCACCCGTGGAGCGCGTACGTCGTCGTGCCCGTGTTCGGCCTCGCCAACGCGGGCGTGCGGCTCGACGCCGAGTCGCTGCGGACCGCGGCGACGTCGCCCGTGACGATCGGCGTCGCCGTCGCGCTCGTCGTGGGCAACGCCGTCGGCATCTTCGGCGCCGCGACGCTCGCCCTGCGCCTCGGGCTCGGCGACCTCCCGGGCAGGGTGCGCTACTCGCACCTGCTCGGCGGCGCGATCCTCGCCGGCATCGGCTTCACCATCTCGCTCTTCATCGCCGAGCTCGCGTTCGACGACGAGGCGCTCATCGAGCAGGCCAAGATCGGCATCCTCGCCGGCTCGCTCGTCGCCGCCGTGCTCGGCTCCCTCGCCCTCCGGTTCGTCGGCGAGCGCTGGCCCCTGTGCTCCCCCGGCGCCGACGGCCCCCCGCCGGAGCTCCCACCCCTCCCCTGGCGCCCACCGGCGACCACCTGAGCACCCCACCCCGCGAGGGAGAACCCTGGTCGGGCGAGGGAACCCTGGTCTGGTCGCAGGCCCGCGAGGTCGGGTCCGCGGCGCGGGTGGCCTCGGTGCTCGGGGCTGCGGCGCCGTCACCCCGGTCTGTCGGCCGTGGGTTCGAGGAGCGCCGCTCTGACGCCCCTTCGCATCCGAGCCCACCCCCACCGCTCGGCGATCGTCTCGCCTGGAGACGCCGGTCGCCGCTCGCGACCATCGGGTGGCCCGCCGAGGCCGGGTCCCCGTGTCGGCTCGGCATGAGCCCGACCAGGCGGTCCTGGTGGGTCGAGCGGGCGAGGTGGGTTCGTCCCGCGCACCGGACGCGCCCGAACCACCTGCTCGACGACGGTTCCGTGACCGGCTGCCCGTTCCGGGCGCGGCGGTGCGGCGGCCCGGCTGGCGACGCGGCGCGGCTCGCCGCGCGGCACGGGCCGAACCCAGCCCCGCGGGCGGTCACCCGAGGTGAGGGCCGACCAGGGCGAGACAGAGCCGGGCGGGGTGGGTGATGGTGCCGCGTCGTGGTCGGGCCTGGCGGGAGCCGCGAGGAACGAGCGGCGGATGGTAGACGCGGCACCACCACCCACCCCGCCACCCAAGGTGACCAGACCGCCGTCGAACACAACAACCACGGCTCTACCTCACGCAACCACGGCTCTACCTCGCGCGACCACGCCTCTACCTCGGCCTACCAGGGCTCTACCTCGCGCAACCCTGGCTCTACCTCGGCGGGGCGGTGGCCTCGATCGCGGTGCGGAGGCCGTCGGCGGTGACGCGGCCGCGGTAGCGGACGCCGTTGACGAACAGGGTCGGGGTGCCCTGGACTCCCAGGGTGAGGGCGTCGGCGTAGTCGCGCTGCACGGGGGCGGCGTACTGCTGGGCGGCGTCCCCCACGACCGAGGCGCCGTCGAGGCCGAGCTCCTCGGCCCGGTCGGCGAGGCCGGCCTCGCCGAGCTGGTCCTGGTGCTCGAACAGCACGGCCTGCATCTCCCAGAACCGGCCCTGCGCCGCAGCGGCCTCGACCGCGAGCGCCGCGGAGAGCGCGTGCGGGTGGATCTCGAAGAGCGGGAAGTGCCGGAACACGAGGCGCACCTCGCCGCCCGACGACTCGACGACCTGCCGCAGCACGGGCGCGGCGGCGGCGCAGTACGGGCACTCCAGGTCGCCGAACTCGACGATCGTCACGGGCGCGTCCGGGTCGCCGAGCACGTGCGCGTCGGCGGGGACGAGCTGCTCGGCCGGGACGGGTGCTGCGGTCTGCTCGCTCACGCCGCCCAGCATGGCACGGGGCGGGCGCGTCGCACCCGGCGAGCGGACGGCGTCGTCCCCGCACCCCGGGCAGGCGCGGCGGTGCGTCCACGTCCGGGCCGTCGCCGGGCACCGATCGCCCGTCGACCGTGCGTGTCCGGTCGTTCCGTCACGCGAGGACGAGCGGCCGGTCCTCCCGGGCGCCGCCGGGGACCGGCTCGACCAGGCGGTCCAGGCCGGGCCCGGCGCTCTCGCGCCACCACGTGACGTTCCGGGCGTGGCGGGCGTACTCGGAGTCGGGGTCCGCCGTGAGGTACGCCGCGGTCTGGGCGAGGTACACGGCGTCGACGGTGTCGGGCGGCGTGGGCACGCCGGCGAGCACGCGTCGGTCGCCGCGGAAGCGCGGGCGCGGGTGCAGGCGCTTGAGGAGGTTGAGGGCACCGAACAGCAGGCCGGGGCGGAACCGGCACACGAACTCGTCCTCGTGGTGGAGCTGGGCGAACAGCCGGTCCTCGTCGAACGTGAGCCCGCGCGCGATCGCCTCGCCGACCATCCACAGGAGCGCGGTGTCGGAGAGCGCGCGGGCGCGGGCCCCGCCGCCGACGTCGCTGTGCCCGCCGGGGAACCACACCTGCTTGACCCGGGCCGCCATGGAGACGGGGACGTCCCACAGGCACGGCTCGAACGTGATGCGGCGGTCGTCGATCGCGAGGGCCTGCCGGGCGCACTCGACGTCGGTCGACAGGCGCAGGTCGTGGAACCGGCTGCGCCGGCGCGACAGCCCGGGGACCCCGAGCGCGCCGACGGTGTCGAAGACCCCGAGGAACGCGACGGGGACGTGGTCGTGGCAGTGCTGGGCGCGGAAGGCCGCGGCCTGCTCCGCCCGCTGGGCGGCGTCGCGCACGCGGTAGATCCGTTCGGCGTCGCACAGGTGGTCGCGCGCGAGGGAGTCCTGGGTGAGCAGCCCGACGGTCGCGACCATGCCGACGACGCTGCGGGCGGTGTACGCGCCGCGGCTGAACCCGAACACGTAGATCTCGTCGCCGGGCTCGTAGTTGAGCGCGAGATGGCGGTAGCCGGCGACGACGTTGCGCGTCAGCCCGTACCCGAACGCCCCGCCGAGCAGGCGGTCGACGAGGTAGCCCTGCGCCCCGACCCCCTCGACGGAGAACACCATCTGCTGGACGCCGTCCGGTCCGATGCCGGTGCGGACCGAGCGCGCGATCTTCTCGATGTTCGACACGCTCGCGTTCACCGGCGAGTTCCACGTGCCGTCGCAGCACAGCACCAGCCGCTTCATGGCCCCTCCCCACCTCGCCCCGGCACCGTCGCCGGGGACACCATCTGGGGAGGGTCCGGCGGGGATCGTGATACTTCGGTGAGCGTGTCCCCGCACACCCGGCGAACGGTCCGGGGGCACCCGCGGGGTGGCGTAGGTTCTGGCGGTGTGACCGTCACGAGCACCCCACCCTCCACCGGCCCCTCGGGCTACCCGACCGGGCGGGAGCGGCGGCACGCCCGGGGGACGGGCCGGCGCCGCGGCGTGTGGGTCGCGGTCGTCGTGACGCTGGCGCTCCTCCTCGGTGCCGCCGGCGGCGGGCTGGTCTGGTACCGGGGGTCGACCTACGACGACCTGGCCGCGCAGGCCACCACGGCGCAGACCCTGCTCACGACGTCCGACGGCAAGGTCGCCGACCCCGCGGTCCGGGACGCCCTCGCGGTCGAGGTCGACGACGCGCGCGCCCTGCTCGGGGCGTCGTTCGTCGACCGGATGACGACCGGCACGACGGGCGCGACCGCGTCCCTGGAGCAGGCGTCGCAGGCCGTGCACGCCTCGATGCTGGACCACGCGCGGGCCCAGGTCGAGGCGGCCCGCACGAGCCTCGCGCCCGTCCAGGAGCAGGGCGAGAAGATCTACGCCGCCACGGAGGGCCTGGGCGCCGACGAGGCGGTGCGCGCCCGGCTCCGGGAGGCGCTCGACGCGGCCGCGGCGACGGCGGAGACCGCCGGGGCGGGTGCGGCCGCCGACGACCTCGCCGCCCTGGAGCAGGCCGTGCTCGACCTGGAGGCCGACCTGGCGTCCGTCGCCACGTCGACCGAGGAGATGTCGACCGCGCAGGACGCCGTCTCCTGCCCCGCGCCGGACCAGGTGTGGGACCCCGACGGCGGACGTGTGCCCGACTCCGCCCTGGCCGCGATCCCGTGGTCGCCGTCGGACCGCGTGCGGGCCGACGTGCTCGACGGCCTCGTCGCGCTCGACGCGGCGTACCTCGAGCGGTTCGGCGTGCACCTGACGATCAACTCCTCCTACCGCACGTACGAGGAGCAGGCGGGCCTCTACGACCCGTCGTCGCCGATCGCCGCGCCGCCCGGCTGCTCCAACCACGGTCTGGGGTTCGCCGTCGACCTGGGCGGCGGCGTCCAGGCGTTCGGCACGCCTCAGTACGAGTGGCTCAAGCAGAACGCCGAGGCCTTCGGCTGGACGCACCCCGACTTCGCCGAGCCGGACGGCCGCGTGCCCGAGCCGTGGCACTGGGAGTCGGTGCTGGCCCGCGCGGACTCCTGAGCGGTCGCCCGACCCCGCGCCCGCGTCGGTCCGCGCCCCGCGCGACGGCGTCACCCCTCGCGCGCGTCGACGTCGACCCGGGTGACGTGCCCCGGCGTCGGGCCGTCGCGCAGCCACGCCACGAGCCGGTCGACGGCGTCCCGCGGCCCGGTGGCGACGACCTCCACCGTGCCGTCGGGACGGTTCGTCGCCGCCCCGTCGAGGCCCAGCACGGTGAGCCGCTCGCGCGTCGCCCAGCGGAACCCGACGCCCTGCACGCGCCCGTGCACGACGGCTCGCAGGGCGACCGGCGCGTCGGGTGCCGCCGTCACAGGTGCACGTGCGCCGGGACGCCCGTCGACGACTCGATGTCGGACTCGGCGTCGTCCAGCAGCCGGTCCGCGAGCCGCCGCAGCGCGCGCCCGACGGCGATCTCGTCGCCGATGAGCGGGACGTCCAGGTCGTGCGGGTCCCGCCGCGCGCGCCCGACCGTCCGCACGTGACCGGGCACCTCCGCGACCAGCACGGCCTCCGCCGTCGTGCGACCTTCCGACTCGACGACGCTCACCTGCACGCGCCACACCTTGGTCGAGCCGGCCCCGCTCCCGGCCTCCGCGCCGGGCACGTGCTCGACGTAGCTGTCCGACCCCGGGTAGACGAGCGTGCGCTCCCCCGTATCGGTCCACTCGACGAGGTACGGGGGCGACCCGTCCTCGTGCCGCAGCTCGACCACCACCCCGTCGCGCACCGCTCCGCCGACGACCCCCGAGGCGGTCACGATCCTGTCCCCGACCGATGCCCTCATGGCTCCTCCTCGTGCCGCACCGCTCTTCCATCATGCGACCGCGGTGGGACCCCTGCACCCCCGGGGAGCCGGACGTCAGCCGCCGAGCTGGGCCCGCAGCGCGTCGGGGTCCGACGCCGGGAGCCGGCACACGAAGTCGGCGCACAGGTACGCGCCCGGTCCGCGGCCGGCGAGCAGCCCGACGCCGTCGACGGCGAGCGCCGCGGCGTCGCCGGGCGTCGCGCCGAGGAGCAGCGCGCCCGGGTGGTACCAGTCCCGCGCGACCTGCCGGTACGCCTCGCGGAGGTCCGGGTCCGCGACGAGCACGAGCTGGTGGGGCGGCTCGGCGAGCCCGACGGCGACGCGCAGCACCCCGGCCGCGCCGAGCGGGTGCTCGCTCGCCGTCGGCGACGCGGCGACGTGCGCGCGGGCGGCGTCCCGGTAGCGCGGCTCGCCCGTCGCGAGGTGGGCGAGCAGCGCGGCCCGCGCGGCCGCCGTCGTGCCCGACGGTACCGCGCCCTCCGACGCGTCCGCGGCGGCGCCCGCCGCGAGCCCGAGGCCGGTGAGCACGGGGTCGGTGCCCTGCGGGGCCCGCAGCTCGCCGTCGGCGCCGAGGGTCGCGTCGACGAGGCGCACGGCCTCGCGCACGTACCGGGCCTCTCCCGTCAGGCCGCCGAGGACGAGGAGCGCGGTCGCGAGCGCGCCGTGGTCCTCGAGCGTCGCGACGGCGCGCGACGCGACGCCCCCCTCCGAGGCCCGCACGAGCGTCCCGTCGGACCGCACGTGCGTCGCGAGGAGCCGGTCGGCGGCGGCGCGCGCCGCGTCGGTGAGGTCGGGCAGGTCGAGGTGGTGGCCGGCGCGCGCGAGCGCCTCGATCGCGAGACCGTTCCAGCCGGTGAGCACCTTGGTGTCGAGCCGGGGCGGCTCGTGACGCGCCCGCTCGGCGGGCGGGAGCAGGTAGTAGCCACCCTCGACGCGCTCGCCGTCGACGACGGACTCGGAGTCCTGCGCGCTCGCGAACGCGCCGTCGGCGAGGCGCAGCACGCGCAGCAGGAAGCGCCCGACGTCGGCCGCGACCCGCGCGGCGCCCTCGCCCGGGTCCGGCGTCCCGGGAGCGGGCGCGGGCGTGCGGAGCGGGCCGTCCACCGGCCCGGTGCGCCGGAGCACGGCGAGCGTCGTCGCGGCCGAGAGGAGCTGGGCGTTGTCGTAGAGCATCCGCTCGTAGTGCGGCTCCGACCAGTCGGGCCGGGTCGCGTACCGGAAGAACCCGCCGTCGACGTCGCGCAGCGGGCTCGACGCCATGGCATCGAGCGTGCGGCCGGCGAGGACGAGGGCGCGCCGCGCGACCTCGGGGTCCACGACGGACGACGCCGCCAGGTCGAGCAGGAGCTCGAGCGTCGGCGCGACGGGGAACTTCGGCGCGCCGCCGAACCCGCCGTGCACGCGGTCCTCCGCGGCCTCGAGCCGGTCGACGACCGTCCGCGCATGGTCGGCGAGCCGACCGACCGGTCCGTCGTCGGCACCGGAGGGTGCGCCGGGCTCCCCCGGAGCGGCGACCGTCGTCGCCGCGGCGCGCGGCACCCCCGTCCGCCGCCCCGCGGCCGCGTCCCGGAGCGCGGCGCGGATCGTCTCCCCCGTCTCGACGGCCTGGTCGCGCCGCAGCTCCCACGCCTGCGCGACGGCGTCGAGCACGTCCCGGAACGCGGGCCGCCCCGCCACGGGGACCGGCGGCCAGTAGGTGCCCGCGTAGAACGGGGCGCCGTCCGGCGTCGTGAACACGGTGAGCGGCCAGCCGAGGTCCGACGTGAACGCGCTCGCGGCGGCGAGGAGGCTCGCGTCGACGTCGGGGTGCTCCTCCCGGTCGACCTTCACCGCCACGAAGCCGCGCGCGAGCCGGGCGCCGACCGCGGGGTCGGAGAAGCTCTCGCGCGCCATGACGTGGCACCAGTGGCACGTCGCGTACCCGACCGACACCATGACCGGCACGTCGCGGCGCCGCGCCTCCTCGAACGCCTCGGCGCCCCACGGGTACCAGTCGACGGGGTTGTCGGCGTGCTGACGCAGGTACGGGCTCACGGCGTCGGCGAGGCGGTTGACCATGCGTCCCAGCCTGCCAGGTGGCGGCGCCGCGGCGAGCGGAGTCCAGAACGGGTTTGTCTGCTACGTCCAGGACGTGCGCGCTTGTAACGTTGCGCCCATGCCCGGCCCCGAGCAGTCCGTCCTCCCGGCGGCGACCGACGACGACACCCACCCGAGCCCGCCGTCGCCCGCGCCGCTGCCCCGGCGACCCGTCCGGCAGGTGCCGGCGAGCGGTGACCGCCGGGGCCCGTTCACCCTCGGCGAGGTGCTCGGGCACGGCGGGTTCGCGCACGTCTACCGTGCCACGGACGCGGGCGGCGCGGAGGTGGCCGTGAAGGTGCTCACGGGCCTGCAGGAGGGCTCGCGCGAGCGCTTCACGCAGGAGGCGCGCCTGCTGGAGGCCGTGGGCGGACGCGGCTTCCCCGCGTTCGTGCGCTCGGGTCTGGACGACGACCAGCCGTGGTTCGCCATGGAGCTGGTACCGGGCACCACGCTGCGCGAGCAGGTCCGCGCGTCGGGCCCGCTGGACGGGCGGCAGGCGCTGCGGCTGGCCTCGCAGGTCGCGGAGGCGCTGCTCGTGCTGCAGGAGCAGCACTGCGTGCACCGCGACCTGAAGCCCGCCAACATCATGGTCGACGGCGACCGCGCCGTCCTCATCGACCTCGGCATCGCCAAGCTGTTCGACACCGCGACGTCCACCCAGCCCGTCGGGACGCTCGCGTACATGGCGCCGGAGCTGTTCGCCCGGCGCGTGCACCCCCGCTCGGACGTCTACGCGCTCGGGCTGCTGCTGATCTTCGCGAGCACGGGCGTCGTGCCGGCCGACCTGAACTTCCTCGGCCGCGACCTCGAGGCCGAGGACCTCGTGCGCGAGGTGCCGGACGACCTCGTCGGGGTGCCGGCGGGGGCGGAGCTCGCCCCGTCCCCGGCCGAGCTGCCCGAGATCGACCCCCACCTGCAGGACCTGATCCTGTCGATGACGCGGTACCAGCCGAACCACCGTCCCGCGCTCGAGAGCGTCGCCGCGGTGCTCCGCGCCCGTCTCGCCGGGCAGGTCGCCGACGACACCCTGCTCCTCACGCAGCGGATCGTGGCGGACGGCGCCACCGCGGCCGAGCGGGCGCTCGGCCCCGTCGCCGGGCTGTCCGCGGCGACCGGAGCACCCGTCCGGCCCGGCCCGCCCGCGGAGGACGCGCCGACCGGGACCGACGCCGTCGTGGGTCGGGCCCGGGAGTCGTGGCACGCCCTCGTGTACGACGCCACGCTCATGAGCGTGCTCGCCGAGGTGCACGGTGACGGGTTCGACGGCGCGGCCTCGGAGGTCATCGCCGACCACGTGGCGAGCATCGGGGCGCACGTCGCCGACGGGCGGACCCCCGCCGAGCTCAAGGACTGGCTCTGGCAGGCGATGCAGTGGCAGGCCGCCACCCCTCCTGCCGGGCACCCGGACACCCTGCGCGGGTGGCGGGCGTACCGTCGCCCGCCGCACGTGACGCCGGCCCGGCCCGCGCCCGTGGTCCGCGTCGCCCGGCTGCGCACCGACGAGCCCGACGGCGTCCCGGCGCGCGGCGCGGCGGGCGGCGCGGCGGGCGGCGCGGCGGGCGGACGTGCCTGGCCGGTAGCCGTCCGGCGGGTCTCCACGCTGGGCCGACCGCCGTCGGGGGCTGCCCCCGCGGAGCCTGCGCCCGCGGCCGTCGCGGGGACCCGGGTGATGGACTCCCCCGACCTCGTCGCCACGCAGGTCGGGCGCCCGGTCCCGCCGTCGGTCCCGCCGCGCCGGAGCCCGGTCCAGCACCTGGGTCCCACACCGCGGTCGGCTCGGCCGCGCATCACGGGCGCGGCCGTCACGAGCGCCCCGGCCCCGCAGCCTTCCGTCGCGCAACAGACCGCTCCCGCGTTCCCCGCGTCGCCGCAGCAGCCCGCGGCACCGACGGCCGGGGCGTCGTCACGCTCCCGAGCGTCGTCGCGGTCGGCAGCGTCCTCGCGGTCCGCGGCGTCGTCGCCCGTGGACCGGTCCCCGATCGGGGGCGCGCTCCTGCGCGCGCTGCCGCGCCTGCTCGCAGTCCTGGCCGTGCTGCGCACGCTGTGGCTCGTGCCCGACGGCGCTGCCCGGCAGAGCGAGCCGTTCATCCCGCTGCCGCCGCAGCTCCTGGAGACCCTGCGCGTCTCGGTCGACCTGGCCCCGCTCGTCGACGGCCCCGTGCTCGCCCTGGCGGCGCTCGCGGTGGCCGTGGTGCTGCGCGTCGCCGGGCGGCGGACGTTCGTCTGGCCGTATGCGCTCCTCGCGTCCGCGTCCGTCGTCGCCACGGCGGTGCTCGTCCTGCGCGGCTGAGCAGCCGTCGCGAGACGGCCGGTACCAGGCGGCCGTCGGGCCACCCTCGGGCCGCCGTCTGGCCGCCGTCTGGCCGCCGTCAGGCCAGCGTCGGCCTGGCGTCAGGCCAGCGTCGGGCTGGCGTCGGGCGGCACCGCGCGGTGCCGCCCGACCGTGCCCGTCAGAGCGGACCGAGCACGTCGTCGCGCGACGCCACGAGGTCGAGCGCGGCGAGGACGCCGCCGAGCGCGCGCTCCTCGTACCGGAAGTGCGACTCCATGATCGCGCCCACGCCGTCGAGGTGACGCCCGACGGCGTCGCGCGACGCCTCGGGGTCCGTCGTCCGGTCGAGCGCGTGCTCGAGGTCGGCGACGAGGTACGCGATCATCCCGTGGTCCTGGCGCAGGCGCCGCAGCACGTCGGCCAGGTCGGGATGGCGACGCTCCAGCTCGGGGAAGAGCACGGCGTCCTCGGCGGTGTGGTGCCGGGTGAGCGCGGTGCAGAACCCCCAGCACCACACGAGCAGGTCCGTGGCGGGTGCCGGGTCGTGCCCGGCACCCTGCGCCCCGCCGTCCCGTGCCGGGCGGTCGTGCGCTGCGACCCTCGTCCCGGCGCCGGGTCGTGCCCCAGAGGGCGGGTCTGCTCCGGGTCGCCGAGAGCCGGGCGGTTCGTCCGCCTCGGCTACCGCCTCGCGCACCAGCGCCAACGCGCGCCGCAGCCGCCCGTGCACCGTCTGCATCTCGTCGTACCAGGCCACGAGCCTGGTCTTCTCGCCCTCACTCACCGGTGAGGAACGAGGAAAGGGTCCGTGCCGTCACGGCTCCCCCTTCCGGGTTCGACGCCTCCATGCCTGACGTGGTCCGCCACCAGCACGCGACGCTGCGCGCGACCCTACCAGCCGCCCGCAGGGTCGCCCTGCCCCGGGCGCACTGGTCGACGAGAACGACACCACGCGCCGTCGAACACGACCTGAAGGCCGCGAAGACGCTCAGAACGACCCTCATGTCGTGTTCGGCGGCCCCGGGGGGGGGACGGGTCACGCGTGGAGGCGGCGGAGAAATGTGCGGGTGCGCTCGCGCTGCGGGTCGCCGAGCACCTGATCCGGGGTGCCGCGCTCGTGGACGCGGCCCTCGTGGAGGAAGCAGACCTCGTCGGCGACGCGGCGGGCGAAGCCCATCTCGTGCGTCGCGACGAGCATCGTGCGCCCCTCCCCCCGCAGCTCGGCGAGGAGGTCGAGCACCTCGCCGACGAGCTCGGGGTCGAGCGCCGAGGTCACCTCGTCGAGCAGGAGGAGCTCCGGCCCGTTGACGAGGGCGCGCGCGATCGCGGCCCGCTGCTGCTCGCCGCCCGAGAGCTGGTCGGGGTACGCCCTCACCTTGTGCCCCAGGCCGACCCGGCCCAGCATCTCGACGGCCGCCGCCTCCGCCTCCGCGCGCGCCCGCCGGTGGACGAGGCGCGGCGCGAGCGTCACGTTGTCGAGCACCGTGAGGTGCGGGAAGAGGTTGTAGGCCTGGAAGACCATGCCCATGCGCGCCCGGACCCGGTTGGCGTCGAGGCGCGGGTCCGCGACGTCCTCGCCGTCGAGCAGGATCTGGCCGTCATCGACCTCGTCGAGGAGGTTGACCACGCGCAGGAGCGTGGACTTGCCCGAGCCGGAGGACCCCACCAGCACGACGCACCGGTGCGCGTCGACGTCGAGGTCGATGCCGTCGAGCACCGCACGCCGCCCGCCCGGGACGCCCGCGGCGGGGAAGGTCTTGCGGACCCCGCGCAGCGACAGCAGGTGGTCCGGGCCCGCGTCCTGGCCGGTCGCGCCGGGCGGCCGGACGGACGCGCTCATCGGATGTCCCCCGCCCCGCTCACGGTCGCGAGCGACCGGCCCCAGCCGCGGCGCGCCTGGTAGGCGTCGACCGCCCGCGTCAGCGGGAACGACACGAGGAAGAACAGGATCCCCGCCACGACGTACGGCGTGAAGTTGTAGCTCCCCGTCGTCGCGATCTGCGCCGCGCGGATCGCGTCGACCGCGCCGAGCACCGAGATGAGGCCCGAGTCCTTCTGGAGCGAGACGAGGTTGTTCGCGAGCGGCGCGGTGACGTTGCGCACGGCCTGCGGCAGCACGACGCGGCGGGTCGTCTGCGCGCGGGTGAGGCCGAGCGAGCGCGCGGCCGCGACCTGCGACGGGTGCACCGACTCGATGCCCGCGCGGAACACCTCGGCGAGGTAGGCGGTGTAGGTGAGGACGATCGCGAGCGCCCCGAGGAACGCGCCCGACGTCGGCAGCCACTCCAGGCGCAGCGCGGGCAGCCCGAAGCCCACGAGCAGCAGGACGAGCAGGAGCGGCACCCCGCGGAACAGGTCGACGTAGCCGATCGCGAACGCGCGCAGCGGGAAGAGCGCAGGGATGCGGCTCGTGCGCGCGATCGCCAGCCCGAGCCCCAGCAGCGTGCCGACGACGCCCGCGACGACCCACACGCGCAGGTTGAGCCACAGCCCCTCGAGGATCGCGGGCAGCGACTCCCACGCCATCGCTGGGTCGAAGAACGCGGTCCGCGCGCGCTCCCAGCCGGGCGCGTTGACGACGACGAGCACGACCGCCGCGACGACGAGCACCGTGCTCGCGAGCGCCACGAGGAGCGAGCGGCGGCGCTGGGCGCGCCGGAACGCCGCGCGGTCGAGCGCGAGCGGCGACGGCGTCCACGCGACCCCCGGGCCGCCGTCGGGCGTCCCGGCCCGCCCGGGCGGGCGCGCGTCGTCGGGCACGGTCACGGCCGGGTCACTCGAGGACGGGGATGTCGTCCGACTTGAGCCACGTCGTGCGCAGCTCGGCGAGCGTGCCGTCGGCCTCGAGCTCGTCCACGGCCTGGGTCACGCAGTCGGTCAGCGCGGAGTCGAGGTCGAGCACGAGCCCGTACTGCTCGACGACGCCCTGGTCCGGCAGCGTGCCGATGACCACGGAGTCCGGGAAGTACTCGGTCGAGGCCGCGACGCCCTGGTCGACGTCCATGACCATCGCGTCGATCGTGCCGGACTGGAGCGCCTGCATGCCGTCGCCCGCCGCGTTGTACGGCGAGATGTCCGCGTCCTCGCCCCACGCGGCCTCCGCGAGCGTGAGGCTCGTCTGCGCGGCCGTCACGCCGATGCGCGCGCCGTCGAGCTCGGCGAGCGTCGTCGCGCCCGCGTAGGGGCCGTCCTCCATGACGATGACGCCCTGGCGCGTCGTGAGGTACGGGCTGGAGAAGTCGACGGCCTGCTTGCGCTCGTCGGTGATCGACGTCTGGTAGGCGGCGACGTCGAACGGCTTCACGGCCGGGCTGATGATCTGCTCGAACGTCACGGTCTCCCAGACGACGTCGTCGGCCGCGTAGCCGAGGCGGTCCGCGACCGCGTAGATGAGCGCCGACTCGAAGCCCTCGCCCGAGTCGTGCTCGCCGATGTACCACGGCGCGTACGCCTCGCCCGCGCCGACGGTCAGCACGCCGTCGGTGAGCGTCGGGAGCGCGCCGGGCTCGCACTGCGCGGCGTCGCCCGAGGCGCTGCCGCTCGGGCTCGCGGCGTCGCCGCCGTCGGAGCCTCCCGAGGAACAGGCCGTCAGCGTGAGCGCGGCGACCGCCGTGACGGCGGTGAGGACGGCGGGACGGGGACGCAGACGGCGCATGGTGACCTTCCGGGTGTCGGGCGCCCGCGGGAGTGGTGGGCGCCGGCCACTGACGATAACGCCGGGCCGTGGGCCGTGGCTTCCCTCGGCCGCTCCGCGGCGGGGTGGGTCGCGTCACAGGCGACGTGGCGTCGGCGCGGACCGCGGCACGACGGACCGACCCGCGCGCACGACGAAGGCCCTCGATCATCAGATCGAGGGCCTTCGCCTTCTGAGTAGCGGGGGCAGGATTTGAACCTGCGACCTCTGGGTTATGAGCCCAGCGAGCTACCGAGCTGCTCCACCCCGCGTCGGTGATCACTACTCTACGTGAGGTTCCGGACCAGGCCAAATCGGGTGGACGAGACGTGGGTCACGCCAGGACCTCGACTCCGAACGCGAACTCCCGCACGTCCCCCGGCTCCAGCCGGACGTCCGCCGCGCAGTCGGGGCGGTTGAACGCGTCGGTCAGGGTCTCGACGGGCTCGACCGCGACGGCGGCCCGCTCGCGGCGCGCCAGGCCGTCGCCCGTGTAGACGTGGACGAGCCCGCGGTCCTGCCACACGGCGAGCCCCTGTCCCGTCGCGGGGTCGCGCACGAGGGTCCGCGCGCGGCCGTCGGCGTCGGTGCGCAGGCCGCCGAACGCGTGGTCGAGCCGCACGCCGGCGAGCGGCAGCGGTCCGACGCCGTCGATCGCGCCGAACGCGTCCGCCCCCGCGAGCGGGAGCAGCCCGGCGTCGGTCACGACGGCGCGGCGCGCCGGGACCGTGAGCTCGAGCCGGTCGATCGTGTCGTGGCCCGGGACGCGCAGGTACGGGTGCCACCCCAGGGCGACGGGCGCGGCCGTCGCGCCGACGTTGCGGGCCCGCAGCGCGACGCCCAGCGAGCCCACGTCGAGCACGTACTCGACCTCGAGGGCGAGCGCGAAGGGGTACCCCGCGTGCGCGTCACGGGCGACGGACGCGCGGAGCACGACCGAGACCGGCCGTGCCGGGTCCCCGTCTGCGGGCTGCGCGGGGTCCTCGCCCCGGTCGACGACCGTCCAGTCGAGCGTGCGGGCGAACCCGTGCATGGTGAGGGGCTCCCACGGCAGGACGGGGGGCACGCGGTGCCGGACGCCGTCGAACACGTACTCCCCGCCGGAGAGGCGGTTGACGAACGGCGCCATGAGCGCGGACCGTGCCGCGTCGTGCGCGGCGACCTCCGTCTCGTCGGCGTACCCGTCGACGAGGTCCTCCACCTGCGCGGTCCCGTCGGCCCCGCGCCACGGTGCGCGCCACGCGAGCACGGCGGCACCGCGCAGCGCCACGACGAGCTCGGCCCCGGACGGGTGGTGCAGGCGCGCCGCGGGGACGGCCGGGGTCGTGTCGCTCGCGACGCTGAAAGCGTTGCTGCAAACCGTTGCAGATGTCACGAGGAGCGATCCTCCCGGTCGGCGCAGGAAATGACAACTCCGGCACGACGACGGGCGGGCCGGGACCCCCGAGAGGTGTCCCGACCCGCCCGTCGTGCGAGGTGTCCCGACCCGCCCGTCGTGCGTCGCGCCGGCGCGAGGTCCTCGTCAGCCGCCCGACGAGTCCGTGTCGAGCGACTGCTCCGCAGCGAGCGCCGCCTCGAGCGCCTGCTGCAGCCGGTCCTGCGCCTCGCCGTAGGCGGCGAAGTCACCCTCCGCGAGCGCCGCCTGGCCCTCCTCGATGGCCTGCTGCGCCTGGCGCAGCGCCTGGTCGAGCTCGGCGCGGGCACCGCCGTCGACCGTGCCGCCGTCGGCCGGCGGCGCGGGCTCCTCGGTGGCCGGCGGCTCGGTGCCGGGGTCCGTCGTCCCCGGGTCGGTGGTCTCGCCGTCGGCCGGCTGGTCCGGGACCTCGGTCTCGACCCCGCCGTCGGCGTCGCCCGCGTTCGCGCCCGAGTCGCCGCCGAACACCTGGTCCAGCGCCTCGTCGAGCGTGTCGGCGAAGCCGATCTCGTCACCGAAGGACACGAGCACCTTGCGCAGCAGCGGGAACCGCGTGCCCTCCGTCGACTGCACGTAGACCGGCTGGACGTACAGCAGGCCGCCACCCACGGGGAGCGTGAGGAGGTTGCCGTTGATGACGGTCGAGTCGCCGCGCCGCAGCGCCAGCAGGCCGTCGGCGGCGGTCGGGTCGGTGTTGAAGTTGTTCTGCACCTGACCCGGTCCGGGGACCGTCGCGTTGCGCGGCAGCTCGAGGAGACGCAGCGTGCCGTAGTCCTCCGACCGCACTCCCGCCTCGTTGCCCGGCTCGGCGTCCACCGCGAGGAATCCCGTGAGGATGTTGCGGTCCGAGCCGCCGCCCGGGATGTACGTCGACATGAGCGAGAACGTCGGCGCCTCCTGGCTCGGCATCTGGAGCGTGAGGTAGTACGGCGGCTGCAGCGGCTTGACCTGACCGCTCGCCGTCGGGTCCTCCGGGCTGCGCCAGAAGTCCTGGCCGGAGAAGAACTCGTTCGCGTCGTCCACGTGGTAGCTCGCGAGCAGCGTGCGCTGCACCTTGAACAGGTCCTCGGGGTAGCGCAGGTGGCTCATGAGGTCGCCGGAGATCTCCGTGATCGGCTTGACCGAGCTCGGGAAGACCTGGGTCCACGCCTGGAGCACCGGGTCCTCGGCGTCCCACGCGTACAGGTCGACCGAGCCGTCGTACGCGTCCACGGTCGCCTTGACCGAGTTCCGGATGTAGTTCACCTGCTGCGGCGCGAGCGCCTCGACCGAGTTCGCCGCGACGAGCGAGTCGCGCGTCGAGTCCTCGAGCGACTCCGACGTCGAGTACGGGTAGGCGTTCGACGTCGTGTAGCCGTCCACGATCCACTTGACCCGGCCGTCCACGACCGCCGGGTACACGCGCCCGTCGAGCGTGAGATACGGGGCGACCTTCGCGACGCGGTCGCGCGGGCTGCGGTCGTAGAGGATCTGCGACTCCTCGGTGACGCGGTCGGAGAAGAGGATCTGCTCGGAGCCGAACTTCAGCGCGTACAGCACCTTGTTCATGAACGACCCGACACTCGGGCCCGCCTGAACGTCCTGCGTCGGGAAGGTGTTGTTGACCTGGCCGCCCTCGTCGTCGACGGGGTAGTCGAGCTCCCACGCGTCGCGGCCCTCGGGGGCGCCGACGATCGAGTACTGCGGTGCCTCGGGCGAGAAGTAGATGCGCGGCTCGTAGCCGCCCGCGTCGGTGAACGCGCCCGTCGACGGGATCGAGCCCTCGTAGAACGCCGGGCGGCCGTCGGGCCCGATCTGGTTGCCGTACGCGGCGACGACGCCGAAGCCGTGCGTGTAGACCGTGTGGTCGTTGACCCAGTTCCGCTGGTCGGCGCCCAGACCGTCCTGGTTGAGCTCGCGCACCGCGATGACGGTGTCGCGGCTCTCGTCGTCGATCGTGTAGCGGTCGACCGACAGCGAGCTCGAGAACTGGTAGTACTGCTTGTTCTGCTGGAGCTGGCTGAACGAGGGGCTGACGATCTCCGGGTCGAGCAGGCGGATCGACGCCGTGGTGTCGGCGTCCTCGCGCAGCGCGCCCGCCTCCGCCTCGGTCTTGGCGTTGTACTGCTCGGTCTCGACCTGGTCGATCCCGTACGCGGCCTTCGTCGCGTCGATGTTGCGCTGGATGTACTCCTCCTCGAAGTCCTGCGCGTTCGGCGTGACCTGGAAGCGCTGGACGACGCTCGGGTAGATGCCGCCGATGGCGATGGCCGACACGACCATGAGGCCCACGCCGATCGCCGGGAGGCGCCAGTTGCCGCGCACCGCCGTCACGACGAACAGCGCCGCGACGAAGAGCGCGACGACCGTGAGGATCGCCTTCGAGGGGATCACCGCGTGCACGTCGGCGTACGACGCGCCGTCGAACTTGGCGCCGCCCGAGGTGAGGATCGAGTACCGGTCGAGCCAGTAGTTGGCCCCGATGAGGACGAGGAGGAGCGCGGCGGTCACCGAGAGCTGGACGCGCGCGGCCGTCGTCGTGCGCGGGCCCGCGTCGGAGCCGCCGCCGATGCGCAGCCCGCCGTACAGGTAGTGCGTCGCGACCGCGGCGATGCCCGCGATGATGACGACCGCCATGAGGAAGCTCACGACGAACCGGAGCGCCGGCAGCGTGAAGACGTAGAAGGACAGGTCGATGCCCCACTGCGGGTCCGTCGTGCCGAACGGGACCGAGTTGAGCGCGAGCAGGACGGTCTGCCACTGCGACGCCGCCGCCGCGCCGGCGAAGAAGCCGACGAGCGCGGGCGCCACGATCATGACGACCTTGCGCAGCGGCTCGATCGCCTCGCGGTACTGGTCGAGCGTCGCCTGCTCGGGCGTCGACGGCGCGTAGATCGGCCGGGACCGGTACGCGATCGAGAAGGACAGGAAGACGAGCCCGCCCATGACGAGGAACCCGCCGACGAACAGGGCGATGCGCGCGCCCCACTGCGTCCACAGGACGTTCGCGAAGTCGAGCTGCCGGAACCACAGCACCTCGGTCCAGAACTGGGCGAGCAGGAGCAGGAGGACCACGAGGGCGCCGACGACGGCGATCGCGATCCCGATCGGGCTCCGGCGCCGGGCGGGCCGCGCCCCGGGGGACGGCCGGCGGGGCGCTGCGGCGAATGACACGGTGGGTATACCTCTTCGGTCGTGGCTCGGGCGTGCACCGGGGTCAACGCCCGGTCCTCCCCCAAGGTTCCCACGGTCCGGGGCCTCGTGGGGGACGTCACGTCGGTCGCCGACCGTCCACCGCCGGACGGCGCGATGGGGGACCATGGGGGCATGCCCCAGCCTGACGACGCCGCTCCCTCCCCCGCTCCCGCACCCGGCTCCGGCCCCGACCCGGTCGCGCCCGGCGGCCCGACGCCGCAGCACGCCCTCGCGCTCGCCGTCCACGAGATCGAGGTGCACGCGGCGGACGCCGGCTGGGACGCCCCGCCCCGGCTCTTCGCGCTCGTCGCCACGGCCGGCGCGCTCGCGGCGGACCCGACGCTCGCGGACCGCCTGCCGCCCGACGTCGTCGCCGCGGCCACCGCGGACCCGCACCACCTGCTCTCGATCGAGCAGGAGGGCTTCGCCGTGGACGGCGACCTCGAGGACGGGCTCGCGCGCGTCGCGTGGCCCGCGACGGTCGACGGCGCCGCGCTCGTCGTCGAGCGGATCGTCCTGCCCCCGACCGCCGAGGAGGGCGTGCCCGACGACCCGGACGCCGCGCTCGACTACCTCACGTCGCACCCGGACCGGCAGGACGTGCGCCTCGCCGTCGGGGTGCTGCGGGACGGTCCGGCCTGGTGCGCGGTCCGGTCGCGCGCGCACGACTCGGCGACCGACGTCGCGGGCGGCCCGGACCTCGTCCCGGGACTCGTCACCGCGCTGCGCGCGACGCTCGAGGACTGACGCGAGCGGCGCCCGTCAGCCGCGCGCCTCGCACGTCGGGAGGGAGTCGCCCTCGCCCGCGCCGATCGCCTCCATGGCCGCGCGGGCGTCGGCCAGCGTCGAGACCGCCGCGACGTGCAGGCCGTCCGGCACGTTGCCCACGACCTCCGGGCAGTTGGCCTGCGGCGCGAGGAACCACGTCGCGCCGTCGCGCAGGGCGCCGTACAGCTTCTGCTGGATGCCGCCGATCGGGCCGACGTCCCCCTCGACGCTCATGGTGCCCGTGCCCGCGATGACGACGCCGTTCGCCTCGTCCTCGGGCGTGAGCTGGTCGACGATGCCGAGCGCGAACATCGTCCCGGCGCTCGGGCCGCCGATGTCCTCGATCTGGATCGACACGTCGACCGGGAAGTCGAAGGTGGGGTCGATGAACACGCCGAGCAGCGCGGTGTCGCCGCCGTCGGTCGTCGTCACCGTGAGGTCGGTCTCCGTGCCGTCGCGCAGGACGCCGAGGGTGACGTCGGCGCCCGGGTCGACGGCGGCCAGCCCGTCGATGAGGTCCTGGTACGTCGGGACCGGGGCGCCGTCGAGCGCGACGATGACGTCGCCCGGCTCGACGACCCCGTCCGACCCGCTGTCCGGGACCGCCGCCTCGACCGTGAGCGTCGCCGGCACCTCGTACCCGAGCTCGGTGAGCGCCGCGACCGTCGCGTTCTCCTGCGAGGAGATCATCTCGGCCTGGCCCTGCTGCTCCGTCTCCTCCTTGGTGCGGCCCGTCGGGAAGACCTCCTCGACCGGACGCACGCTGCCCGACCGGTCGAACCAGCCCTGCACGACCTGACCGAGGTTCACCGGGTAGCCGGGTCCGCCCGCGACGGAGACCGTCGTCAAGCGCAGCTCCCCCGTCGAGTCGAACGTCTCGGCGCCCGTGATGGAGATGAGCGGCGTGCCGTCCTGCTCGCCGAGCGTGTCCTCCGTGGGCCCCGGCGACCGCACCGCGTAGGGCGCGGGCAGGATCGCGAGGCCCGCGACGAGCAGCGTCGTCGCGAGCAGGGAGATGCCGAACGTCAGGGACCGTCGGGTCACGGGCGGCGGGACGTGCTCGTCCTCCGTGAGGAGGGCGTCGAAGGAGGGGGCGTCGCTCACCGGGACATCATCCCCGAGGATGCTGGGATCTCCCTGCCGGCCGCGCCCACTCGTCCGAGGCGCTCCCGACCGGCACCCGACGGCGCACCGTCAGGGGCGGCGCGACCGCGCCTGACGCCAGACCGCCGCGGTCCCCAGGACCGCGACCGCCGCTCCCGCGGCGCCGAGGGCCGCCGCGTCACGACCGCCGAACCGGAGCCCCGCGACGCCCACCCGGCCGCGCACCTCCGCGAGCAGCACCTCCAGCGCCGCCGCACCCGACCAGGCCGGCGTCCACCCGGCGTCGTGCAGGCGCCCGGCCGCGACCGACCACGGGTGCACGACGAACGCGAGGTCGCTCGCCGGCGACGGCAGCACCCCGACGCGGTGCAGCCGCTCGGCGGCGCCGAACGCGGTCGCGGGCGGGAGCTGCACCGTGCGCAGGCCGGCCGCCGCCGCCACCGTCTCGGAGTCCAGCGCGTCGGGCAGCCCGTCGCGCAGCGGGCCGGCCGTCAGACCGCCGACGAGCCCACCGTCGACCGCGACGCGCACCGCGGCGACGACGTCCTCGACGTGCACGAGGTGCCACGTGCGCTCCCCGCCGCGGACGGTGAGCAGGCGCGGGGCCTCGAAGTGCCGCGTGAGGAGCGTGTCGATCCCCGGCCCGACGACGACGGTCGGCCGCACGAGCCCGAGCGGCACCCCGCCCACCGCCTCGCGCAGCGCGTCCTCGAACGCGGCCACGTCCCCCGCGAACCCCGGTCCGTCGTCGACGGCGACCGGGTCGTCGTCCTCGATCACCGCGCGACCGGGCGTCGCCCCGTGCACCGCGGCCGACGTCACGGCGACGACGTGCTCGATCCCCGCCGCGACCGCGGCCTCGCCCGCGCGCCTCCCGAGGAGCGCCAGCCGGGCGCGCTGCTCGGCGTCGGTCCTCGCGCGCGGCGCCCCGAACTCCCCCGCCGGGGCGACCACGACGAGCCGGCGCGCGCCGTCGGGCCACCCCTCGGGGTCGACGGGCGACGCGTCGGCGGCGCCCAGCCCGCGACGTACCGCGCCGGCGACCTGCCCGACGCCGACGACCACGACGGGCTCTCCCGGCGGACTCACGGGCTCGGACCGGGGGGCCTCCCCCGGGTCGCCCGGCGGTCGTCCCCCGCCCGGGACCGCGTCGCTGCGCCGTGAGCGAACCCGGCCCTCGGACATGGCCCAGCCCCCGTTCTCGGCGGTCGATCGTGGTTACGGTGATCACCGACGCTACCGTGAGGAGTCGCCATGAGCAGCCTTCCCCCCGACCGCACGCCCGGACCGGACGACGACACGCCCTTCGACCCGCGGTTCGAGGAGCTGCTCCGCTCGATGCTCGGACCCGACGCGGACGAGGCGCTGCGCGAGCTGCGCGCCCGCGGCCTCGACCCCCAGGCGCTCGCCGCCGGGGGCGCGGCGGACCCCCAGCTCTTCCAGCACGTCCTCGCGCAGGTCCAGCGGCTCCTGTCGACGCCGAGCGACGGCCCGGTGAACACGGACGTCTCGCACGACGTCGCCCGCCAGGTCGCCGTCGCCGAGGGCGACCCCTCCGTCACGGCGGCGCAGCAGCGCGCCGTGACGGAGTCGTTGTCCGTCGCCGAGCTGTGGCTCGACGCCGTCACCGACCTCCCGCCGTCCGGCGGACGTGCCCAGGCCTGGAGCCGGTCCGAGTGGGTCGAGCACACGCTCCCGGCGTGGAACGAGCTCGTCGCGCCCGTCGCGGCGTCGGTGGCCGACGCGCTCGCGACGGTCCTGCGCGACCAGCTCCCGGAGGGCCTCGGCGAGGACCCGTCGGCGCTGCCCGGGGTCGGGTTCACGCTCCCGGGCCAGGTGCCCGGGCTCCCCGCCGGCGCGCTCGGGATGCCGGGCGACCCCGCGGCGCTCATGCAGCGCCTCGGCGCGGCCGTCTTCGGCATGCAGGTGGGCCAGGCGGCGGGGACGCTGTCGCGCGAGGTCTTCGGGGCCACCGACGTCGGGCTGCCGCTGCTCGACCAGCCCGGGACGGTCCTCCTGCCGACGAACGTCGAGGCGTTCGCCGAGGGGCTGGACGCCCCCGCGGACGAGGTCCGCCTGTTCCTCGCGCTCCGCGAGGCGGCCCACGCGCGCCTCTTCACGCACGTCTCGTGGCTGCGCGGGCACCTGCGCAGCCTGGTCGACGCGTACGCGCGCGGCATCACCATCGACCTGTCCGCGCTCGAGTCGCAGCTCTCCGACGTCGACCTCACCGACACGGGCGCCCTCCAGCGCGCCCTGTCCGGCGGCGTCTTCGGGCTCCAGAACACTCCCGAGCAGCAGGCCACGCTCCTGCGGCTCGAGACGACGCTCGCGCTCGTCGAGGGCTGGGTCGACGAGGTGACGGCAGCCGCGGCCCTCCCCCACCTGCCGCACGCGGTCCCGCTGCGCGAGATGCTGCGCCGCCGGCGTGCCGCGGGCGGTCCCGCCGAGCACACGTTCGCGACCCTGGTCGGGCTGGAGCTGCGTCCCCGTCGCTCGCGCGACGCGGCGGCCCTGTGGGCGCTCATCGCCGCGCAGTCCGGCCCGAGCGCCCGCGACGGCGTCTGGGACCACCCCGACCTCCTGCCCGACGCGACCGACCTCGACGACCCCGCGGGCTACGAGAGCCGGCGTGCCGTGACCCGCATCGAGGAGGCCGACGTCGACCGCGCGCTCGAGGAGATCTTCCGCGCCGCCGAGGGGGCGGGGGACGCCGAGCCCCCGAGCAGCACGGCGGACGACGCGTCGACGGACGACACGACCGACGACGGGCCGACGGACGCGGGTAGCGGCGCGCGCTGAGCCTCCGGCGCCCTCAGGGGCGCCCGACCCCTCAGGGGGTGCCGGACGACCCGTCGGCCGCGAGCCCGGCGTCTCCCTCGGGGGCGCCGGGCTCGTCGCCGTCGGGCTCGAGCTCCGCGTCCCGCGCGAACGAGAAGCCCTCCAGGAAGCCGCGCGCCCGGTCCGTCCGCGGGTACGACTCGAGCAGCTTCCAGAACCCCGGGCCGTGGCCGGCGTGGAGCAGGTGGGCGAGCTCGTGCAGCAGCACGTAGTCGAGCACCCACGAGGGCATCCCCCGCACGCGGGTCGAGATGCGGATCGTCCCGTCGATGAGGGTGCACGACCCCCACCGCCGGTCCTGGTTCCCCGACCAGCGCACGCTCGTCGGGTGCGCGCGGCCGTCGAGGTACTTCTCGGACAGCTCGACGGCGCGGCGCTCGAGCTCGTCGTCGGAGGGGCGTCGCCGCCGCTCGGAGTCGGCCAGGCGGTCGAGCATGCGCTGGACCCACTCCCGCTCCTGCGCGCGGGTGAAGCGCGCCGGGATCGCCACGATGGTGCGCTCGCCGTCGCGGTAGGCGCTCACCGTGCTCTTGCGTCGGCGGCTGCGCCGAACCTCCACGATCGTCTCCCGGACCACGCTCAGACCGTAGTGGTTCTCGCCACGAAACGGCAGGGGCCCACGCCGTGCGGTGCGGATTTCCGCACCGCACGGTCGAGCAGACGTCGCGGGGAGCTGTGCTGCCGGTCAAGGAACCGCCTGCGAAGCGTCGTCGAGGTCTGCCTGTGGACAACTCGGGTCGGGGGTCGCCTCCGTGCCACGCTGACCGCGGGCGGCCGAGCGCGCCGCCCGCCCCACGACCCGCGGAGGACACGTGCAGCGACGACGCGTGCTACGGCCCGAGGCCCCGCTGCTGCGGCGCGGCCCGGGCGAGGTGCAGGTCGGCACCGACCCACGGTGGTCGGTCCGGCTCGCCGGGCTCGAGCCCGGCGAGGAGGAGTGGCTGCGCGCGCTCGCGTCGCCGGCGGCCCGGCGTCCCGACGGGCACGCGGCCGGCCCGCCCACGGCGCCCGGCCGGCGCGCCGCGCTCGTCCGGCTCCTCGAGGAGGCGCACCTGCTCGTCCCCGCTCGTCGGCGACGCCCCGTCTCGCCCGCCCCGGGGAACGGTGCGGCGGACGTGGGCGTGCTCTCGGCGCTGCGGCCCGACGGCGCGGGGCACCGGGTCCTCGCGTCCCGCGCCCGGGCGACCGTCGCCGTCGTCGGGCTGGGGCGGGTCGGGGCCGCGCTCGCCGTGCACCTCGCGACGGCCGGGGTGGGCACGGTCGTCCTGGAGGACCGCGGCACGGTCCTCGCCACGGACGTCGGGGTGGGCGCGTACCGGCTGCGCGACGTCGGGACGCCCCGCGAGACCGCGGTGCGGCGGCTCGTCGAGGAGGTGGCGCCCGGGGTCGTCGTCACCGCGGGCACAGGCGCGGGCGCCGGCGCCCCGGTGGACGACCGGGTGACGGGAGCACGGGGCCGGGTCCCGGACGTCGTGGTCGTGGTCGAGCACGGCGCGGCGGACCCGGAGCGGGTCGGGCGGCTCGTGGGAGAGGGGGTGGCGCACCTGTCGGTCGTGGTGCGCGAGGCCGACGTCGTCGTCGGACCGTTCGTCCGGCCGGGCCTCGACCCGTGCCTGACGTGCGTGGACCTGCACCACGCCGACGCGGACCCGTGCTGGCCGCAGCTGGCGCGGCAGCTGCGCGACGGGCGCGTGCGCGCGGCCGAGGAGTCGTCGCTCGCGGCCTCGGCGGCCGCGGTCGCGCTCGGTCAGGTCCTGGCAGCCCTGGACGGGCTGGTGCCCCGCGCAGCCACGGCCCGCATCGAGATCCCTGCTCCCGATGCGGTGCCGCGGCTGCGCGAGACGGGTCGCCACCCGCGCTGCGGGTGCGACGAGCTGGCGCGCACGCCCCCGGACGGGGCGTCGCTCACCATGTCAGGCCGCCGTCGAGGCGCCGACTGACGCCCCGGCCTCGACGCGCGACGCCTCCTGCGCCTGGCGCTCGGCCTCACGGGCGAGCACCTCGGCCTTGCTCGGACGGCCGCGGCCGCGCTTGCGCGCGACGACGACGCCGTCCACGAAGACCTCGCCGCCCCAGACGCCCCAGGGCTCGCGGCGCTCGATCGCGCCGGCGAGGCAGCCCTCGACGAGGGGGCACGTGCGGCACAGGGCCTTGGCCTCCTCGACCTCGGCGGACCGCTCGGCGAACCAGAGCTCCGGGTCGTTGGTGCGGCAGGGCAGCAGGCCCGCGAGGAGGCGGTCGAACTCCGCGGAGTCCTGCTCGCCGAGGGGCGTGGCCAGCGGTTGGTGGGGGACCCAGGGGCCGGATCCGCCCTGGGCAGTGATGTTGTCGAGCAGCGCGGTGAGCCGCACGATGTCCTCCAGTGATGTCCTGTCGTGGGTGTGAACGTCGTCGTCACAGGACCTGAGGACAGCGGTCCCCGTCCGTAGGAAGGACGGGAGAGACCGGTGATCCTCATCGGCAGACGTGCTCTGGAGAACACGAAGGCCACGGGTCCGAGACGGACTCCGCGGCCTGGAAGGTTCTGGTCGGTCAGACCAGAGGTGTCCTGGAGGCGGAGTCGGGAGCGGGGCGGGCGACGAAGGTGCCGCCGCGGTGCGCGGCTGCACGCGGACGGAGTCCTCCTGGCGTGCCCGTGTAGACGGACGCGTTATCCAGCAGGTTCGCCATGGCGATCTGGTTCTTCATCAGCTTTCCCACCCCCTCTCTCCGTTCGAGGCCCGCCTCCCGGCGCGCCCCTCTCCAACAGGACTCGTCGACCATATGTCGCGCGTCGCGGGACGCACAACTTATTTACGGGAATTTCTTCGACGAGTTTCTCGAACCCTCCTGGGAGCCCGAGAACGGCTCCGCGTCACCGTTCCGCGCGGCCCACGATGTCCAGGATCGTCGCGCCGTACCGCTCGATCTTCGCCGGCCCGAGCCCGTTGATGCGGGCCAGGGCGGCCGTGCTGGTGGGCCGGGACTCGGCGATCGCCGCGAGCGCGCTGTCCACCAGCACGGTGAACGCCGGCTTGTCCGTCTCCTGCGCGACCTGGCGCCGCCACTCGCGCAGGCTCTCGAACAGCTCGCGGTCGTACTCCCCCGTGAGCCGCAGCTTCGCCTGCCCGGAGCGCGGACGGCGCGTGCCGTGGGCTCCCGGCTCGTCCGGCCACAGCCCGTCGAGGAACCGGGTCCGGCGCCGCGTCGCGCGACCGCCGGGGTTCCGCGACCGGGCGAAGGACAGCTCCAGGTGCTCGCGGGCCCGGGTGATGCCCACGTAGAGCAGCCGCCGTTCCTCCGCGATCGCCTCGTCCGTCTCGGCGAGGGAGATCGGCATGAGCCCCTCGCTCGTGCCCGCGAGGAACACCGCGTCCCACTCGAGGCCCTTGGCCGCGTGGAGCGACGCGAGCGTCACGCCCTCCACCGTCGGGGCGTGCTGCGCGGCGGCGCGCTCGTCGAGCTCGGCCACGAAGGTCGCGACCGTCGGCGCGGGCCCCTCGGCCGCCTGCGCGAGCGCGGCGACGTCGTCGGCGAGCGCGACGAGCGCCTGCGTGGACTCCCACCGCTCGCGCGCCGCCCCGCGCGCGGCGGGCGGCTCGGGTGCCCACCCGGCGGCGGCGAGGACGTCGCGCACCGTCTCGGGCATCGGGACGTCGGGGTCGGCCGACCGGGCCGCCCCGCGCAGGAGCACGATCGCGTCGCGCACCTCCTTGCGCTGGAAGAAGCGCTCGCCGCCCCGGACGAGGTAGCCGATGCCCGCGTCGGCGAGCGCCGACTCGAAGGCCTCCGACTGCGCGTTGGTGCGGTAGAGGACCGCGATCTCGCTCGCGCGCGTGCCGGCCGCGAGGAGCCGCGAGATCCGCTGGGCGATGCCGGCAGCCTCCGCCTCGTCGTCGTCGTACGTGGTGAACGCGACCGGCGGGCCGGCGGGCCGCTGGGCGACGAGCTCGAGCGCCTGGTGCGCGCCGCCCGCGCGCCCGGCGCGCGCGAGGAGCTGGTTCGCGAGGTTCACGACCTGCGGCGTCGAGCGGTAGTCCCGCACCAGCCGGATGACCTGGGCGCCCGGGTGGGTGCGCGAGAACGTGAGGAGGTGGTGCGGCGTCGCGCCCGTGAACGAGTAGATCGTCTGCGACGGGTCCCCGACGACGCACAGCTCCTCGCGCCCCCCGAGCCACTGGTCGAGGACGAACTGCTGCAGCGGCGAGACGTCCTGGTACTCGTCGACGACGAAGTGCCGGTACTGACGACGCACCTCGTCCGCGACGCCGCCCTGCGTCGCGAGCATGTCGCCCAGCATGAGGAGCACGTCCTCGAAGTCGATGACCGAGCGCTCGGTCTTCACGTCCTCGTACGCCGTGATGAGGCGCGCGACCGTCTGGTGGTCGTACCCGGCGGGGGGCTCGCGGTCGATCGCCTCGCACGCCCGGACGTAGTCGTCCGCGGTGACGAGCGAGACCTTGGCCCACTCGACCTCGGACGACAGGTCCCGCACCGCGACGCGGTCGACGCCCACGCCGAGGCGACGCGCCGACTCGGCGATGACCGGCGCCTTGTGCTCCAGGATGCGCGGCGGCGCGCCCCCGACGACCTTGGGCCAGAAGTAGCCGAGCTGGCGCAGCGCCGCCGCGTGGAACGTCCGTGCCTGGACGCCCGTCGCACCCAGCTCGCGCAGTCGGGTGCGCATCTCCCCCGCCGCGCGCGCCGTGAAGGTCACGGCGAGCACGCTCGTCGGGGTGTAGACACCGGTGCGGACGCCGTAGGCGATGCGGTGCGTGATCGCGCGCGTCTTGCCGGTCCCCGCGCCCGCGAGCACGCAGACCGGGCCGCGCAGCGCGACCGCGACGTCGCGCTGGTCGGGGTCGAGCGCGTCGAGGATCTCGTCGGCGGTACGCAGGGACGGCGGGCGTGAGACCGGTGGTGTGGACATCACCCGCGATTCTCGCAGGCGTCGCCGACACGCGGGCGCCGGCCGGACACGGCCCAGGACGTCGGCGGGGGCGTCGGCGGGGGTGTCGGCGGAGCGTGGCACGGGCTCTGGACGGGAACAGCGCGCAGGCCGCCGGTGTTACCGTCACGACCGACCGCCCGCGGCACGCGCCGCCCGGAACCGCACCAGGAGAGCCCTCGATGAGCACCGCCCCGACCCTTCCCGACGCCGGCTCGATCGTCATGTACTCGACGAGCTGGTGCGGGTACTGCCGCCGCCTCAAGACGCAGCTCGACTCCGAGGGCATCGGCTACACCGAGGTGAACATCGAGGAGACGCCCGGCGCGGCGGAGTTCGTGGAGTCGGTGAACGGAGGCAACCAGACGGTCCCGACCGTCGTCTTCCCCGACGGCTCGGCCGCGACCAACCCGTCGCTCGCGGAGGTCAAGCAGCGCCTCGCCGTCTGATCCCACCCCGTCGTGGGCGTGAAACGGGCCCGGTCCGGACGTCCGGACCGGGCCCCTTCCATGCCCACGACGTCGGGGGCGCTCAGGCGTCGGGGAGACGGTCGCCGAACCAGTCCTCGACCAGCGAGCGCGCGATGGACGCGCGGCCCGGGAGCAGCACCTCCTGCGCGCGCACGGCGGCGGCGAGCTCGGGGCGCGTGAACCACCGCGCGTCGGTGAGCTCGACGCCGTCGACGTGCAGGGCGGTCGTCAGCGCCCGGGCGGCGAACCCGAGCATGAGCGACGCCGGGAACGGCCAGGGCTGGCTCCCGCGGTAGGCGACCTCGCCGACGACGACGCCCGCCTCCTCCGCGACCTCGCGCCGCACCGCGCTCTCGAGCGACTCCCCCGGCTCGACGTACCCGGCGAGCGTCGAGAAGCGCCGCTCGGGCCAGTGCGCCGCGTGGCCGAGCAGCAGCCGCTCGTCGTCGCCCTCCCCGTGCACGACCGTCATGATGACCGCCGGGTCCGTACGCGGGTACAGCTCCACGCCCTGCGCGACGCAGCGCCGCGTCCAGCCCCCGTTCTCGACCGTCGTCCGGCCGCCGCACCGGGGGCACCGGGTGTGGTTCGCGTGCCATGCCGCGAGCGCGACCGCCTCGGTCGCGAGGCCCGCGAGCGGCGCTTCGAGCCCGCCGACGAGCTCGCGCAGCCCCGACCACGACCGCTCGCGCGCGAGCACGGCGAACGGGTCGGAGGCGTCGACGCCCTCGATGTCGACCTCCTCCGCGTCGGCGTCGTCGGGCAGGACGAGCGCCAGGTACGTCGTGCCGTCCCCCTCGCCGAGGAAGAGCCAGCGCGCCTGGTCCTCGTCGGCGGCGGCACCGACCTCGGCCAGGGTCGCCGGGTCGAGCAGCGCGACGCCGTCCGCCGGGCTCGGACCGGCGAGCGCGAGGCGGCCGCGGTGGACGAGCACGACGCGGGTCGTGTCCTCGCCGCGCAGCCTCCCCACGAGGTCGGGCTCGCCGCGGCGGTGGGCCGCGCGGTCCAGGACCGCGCCGTCGAGCGGGAGCGGGAGGTCGCGGAGGGCGGTCACGGGCAGCGTGCCCGACGACGGCGGGGTGGCGGGGGTGGTCACCCTCCGACCGTAGGCCACGCGACCGGCGTGGGTGCCCCGGGCGGCGGGCGGGGAGCGACTACCGTGGTCGGGTGCCTCGCTCTCCGCTGACCCTCGCCGCGCTCGCGACCGCCGCCGTGCCGGGTCTCGACGCCCGCAGCGCGCTGGCCGTCGAGGACCCGGGCGACTACGACACCGCCGTCGTGACGGACGCCGAGGGTGCCCGGTGGACCGTGCGCGCCCCGCGCAGCCTCCAGGCCGGGGCCGCCCTCGAGGCCGAGGCGGAGCTGCTCACCTCGCTCCAGCTCTACGCCGACACCGGCGTGCTGTCGTTCGCCGTGCCCCGCATCAGCGGGACCGCGCTCCTGCCGGAGGGCGGCCGCGCGATCGTGCACCCGGCGCTCGACGGGACGACGCTCGACGTCGACGCGCTGCGCCCCGGGCCGGGGCTCGCCGCCGACCTCGGTCGCGTCCTCGCGTCGATCCACGAGCTGCCCCGCACGATCGTGGACGACGCGGGGCTGCCCGGGTACGACGTCGAGGAGTACCGCGCCCGGCGGATGGCGGAGCTCGACGAGGCCGCGGCGACCGGGAAGGTGCCGACGACCCTCCTGCGACGCTGGGAGACGGCGCTCGAGGACGTGTCGCTGTGGCGGTTCCAGCCGGTCGTCGTGCACGGGGACCTCGGCCCGGAGCAGGTCCTCGTCGCGCGCGGGCGCGTCGTCGCCGTGACGGACTGGGCCAGCGCGCGCGTCGCGGACCCGGCGGACGACCTCGCGTGGCTGCTCGTCTCCGCGCCGCCCGAGGCGATCGACTCGATCATGGAGGCGTACCAGCTGCGCCGGACCGAGCTCACCGACAAGAATCTCGTGGACCGCGCGCTCCTCGTCGGCGAGCTCGCGCTCGCACGCTGGCTCCTGCACGGCGTCCGCCACGGGCTCGACGACGTCGTCGCCGACGCGCTCGACATGCTCGCCGACCTGGACGACGCCACGCAGGACGCCGACGACTGACCCGGCCGGGCGTCCCGGCACGGGTCGCCCGGAGGCGGTCCCGCCCGTCGACGGGTCGGCCGTGGGCCGGTCCGCCGCTCAGCCCGCCAGCAGCGCCTCGATCTCCGCCTCGCCCAGGAGCCGGCGTGGGCGCACGGTCTCGTCGGACGCGACGTAGTAGAACGCGGCGTTCACCTTGTCGAGCGGGATCCCCGTCCACCGCGACCACGCGAGCCGGTAGACCGCGAGCTGCACCTCGCGCACGCTGCGCGCCGCGGGGTCCGCCGGCGCCCGTCCCGTCTTCCAGTCGACGACCACGACGGCGTCCCGCGCCCCGCCGGCGTGCTCGGGCCGCTCGGGGAACACCGCGTCGATGCGCGAGCGCAGGACCGTGCCGCCGACCGGGGTCTCGACGTCGACCTCGACCGCGACGGGGGTCCTGGTGGCCCACTCGGACGCGAGGAACGTCCGCTGCAGGGTCTCGAGGTCCGCGTCCGGGTCGAGGTCGTCGTCGTCCGCGCCGGGGAGGTCCTCGACGTCCAGGAGCGACGACGTCGTGAAGTAGCGCTCGGCCCACAGGTGGAACCGCGTGCCGCGACGCGCGTGCACCGTGGGCTCGACCGGGACCGGGCGCCGCAGGTGCAGCGCGTACTCGTCGCGGTCGGCCGCGAGACGCACGAGGCTCGACGCCGAGACGTGCGCGGGCAGCTCGACCTCCCGGCCCGAGCGCTCGGCCCGCTCCGCGAGCAGGACCCGGGCGAGCGCGACGAGGTCGCGTCCCTCGGCGTCGACGAGCACGCCCGTGGGCGCCGTGAGCCCCGCGGGGCCGCTCCCGTCCGCGCGGGCGAGGGCGGCACGCTCGACCGCCGCCGCGGTGTCGCGCAGGACGGCGCGGGCCGACCCGTCGGGGGCGTCGTCCGGTGCGGGCCACTCCCCCGTGACCTCGACGTCCTCCAGCGGGTTGGTGTCGTCGGGCCCCGGCGGGGCCGACCAGCCGTCCGCCGCCACGACCCCGGACTCCACGAGCTCGAGGAGGAACGGCGAGAGCACGCGCGGGCGGGAGCCCGTCTGCCACCACGAGGCCGTGAGGTACAGCTCCCGGCGCGCCCGGGTGAACGCGACGTACGCGAGCCGACGCTCCTCCGCGAGCTGGTGCTCGCCGCACGCAGCCCGGAACTCGTCGCGCCGCGCCACGAGCTCCTTGGTGTCCGACGCGAGGTCGTAGCGGAACTCCGGCAGGTCGGCGGCGTCGCCGCGCAGCGGGTACGGGAGCTGGCTCACGTCGGTCAGCCAGCCGCTGTCCGCGCGCACTCCCGAGGACGACTGCGCCGTCGTCGGGAACACGCCGTCGACGAGCCCCGGGACGACGACGACGTCCCACTCGAGCCCCTTCGCGGCGTGCGCGGTGATGACCTGCACGGCGTCCGGGTCGGGCTCGCGCACGGGCAGGTCCAGCCCGTTCTCGCGCGTCGACGCGACCCCGAGCCACGCGAGGAACGCGCCCAGCGTCACGACGTCCGCCGTCTGGGTGAACGTCGCGGCCACGTCGCGGAACGCGTCGAGGTGCTCGCGCGCGCGGTCGCTCACGGCCTCCGGGTCCACGAGCCGGCGCGACGCGAGCAGCGCCTCGGTCGTGACGGCCTCGACGTCGAGACCGAGCGCGCGCTCCGCCTCGACGACGAGCTCCGGCAGCGACAGGTACGTGAGCCCGCGCAGCGCGCGCAGGGTGCGAGCGAGCGCCGACAGGCGGGCGTGGCCCTGCGGCGTGAGCGTGCGGCCGTCGGCGGCGGGCTCGCCCGGCTCGGGAAGGTCGTCGAGGGCGTCGACGATCGAGCGGTGGTCGGCCACGTCGCCCTCCACGACCACGAGCTCGGCGCCGTCGCCGTCGGCCGGCGCCGCCGCGCGGCGGCGCGACCCGAGCGCGCCCTCGTGCCGCGCGAGGTCCGCCGCGCGGCTGCCCAGGGCGTGCAGGTCCGCCGCCCCGAGGTTGAGCCGGGGACCCGTGAGGAGACGGACGAGCGCGTCGCCGCGCGAGGGGTCGTGCACCGCCTCGAGGAGCGCGACGACGTCGACGACCTCCGGCGTCGTCAGGAGCCCGCCGAGCCCCACGACCTCCACCGGCAGGCCGCGGCGCCGCAGCGCCACCTCGACCGCGGCGAACTGGCTGCGCTTGCGGCACAGGACCGCGGCCGTGACGCGCCCGCCCGGGGCGCTCGCCGGCCGCCAGCGCGCGGCGACGAGCTCCGCGACGGCCGCGGCCTCCTCCTCGGCGGTGGCCGCGACGAGCGCGGACACCGTGCCCGGTCCGGCGCCCGGGCGCAGCGCGAGCGCGGGGACCTCGACCCGGTCGCCGCCACCCGCCCCCGTCGCCCCCCGCAGCGGGCCCGCGGTGACGTTGGCCGCGGCCAGCACCGCGGCGTCGTTGCGCCACGACGTCGACAGGAAGCGCACGGCCGACCGGTCGCCCGTCGACCGCGGGAACCGCTCGGGGAACCGCGCGAGGCCGCCCGCGCTCGCGCCGCGCCACCCGTAGATCGACTGGTGCGGGTCGCCGACCGCGGTCACGGGGTGCCCGCCGCCGAACAGCCCCGCGAGGAGCTCGACCTGCGCGTGCGACGTGTCCTGGTACTCGTCGAGCAGGACGACGCGGAACCGCGCCCGCTCCGTCTCCCCCACGACCGGGACCTCGCGCGCGAGCCGGGCCGCGAGCGCCACCTGGTCGCCGAAGTCGAGGGAGTCCGTGGCGCGCTTGCGGCGCCGGTACTCCGCGACGACGTCGAGCAGCCGGACGCGCTCGGCGACGTCGCCGACGAGCTTCTCGACCTCCTTGGTCCGGGCCTTCTGTCGCGGTCCGAGCGGGAGCGCGTCGAGCTGCTCGACGATGGCGGCCAGGCGGTCGCGCGCGTCGGCGGGCTCGAGGAGGTGCTCGCCGAGCGCGCCCGACAGCCCGAGCACCGCCGCGACGACGGTGCTCAGCGCGCGGTCCGTGCCGAGGTCGTCGTCCCAGCCCTCCACGACCTCGGACGCGAGCTGCCACTGCTGCGCCTCGCCCAGCAGCCGCGCGCCGGGCTCGACGCCGACGCGCAGGCCGTGGTCCCCGACGAGCGACGCGGCGTACGCGTTGTACGTCGCGACCGTCGGGCGGTCGAGCAGCGACAGGGCGGACGACGCGCCGCCGCGGGCGCGCGCGAGCTGTGCGAGCCGCACCTGGACGCGCTCGGACAGCTCGCCTGCCGCCTTGCGCGTGAAGGTCAGGCCGAGCAACGCGTCGGGCGCGACGAGCTCGTTCGCGATGAGCCAGACGACGCGCGCCGCCATCGTCTCCGTCTTGCCCGAGCCCGCCCCGGCGACGACGAGCGTCGGCTCGAGCGGCGCCTCGATCACCTCGACCTGCTCCGGCGTCGGGCGGGGCCGGCCCAGCAGGTCCGCGATGCGGGTCGCGGACAGCGTCGGGCGGGGCGGCTCGACGGTGCCCGCCCCGGGCGCCGTCGCCTCGACCGCGACCCCGTCGGCCGCGACCAGCCGGACCGGCGGTCGCGTCGCCTCGGGTTCCGGGAGCTCGAACAGCTCGCTGCTCACGCCACGACCCTCCTGCCCTCGGGCTGCACCGGGCACGCACGCCGCACCGGGCACATCTCGCACAGCCCGTTCTGGCGGGCCGTGAACGTCGCCGCCGACATCGTGCCGGCAGCCTCCTCGACGAGGTCGCGCGCCCAGCTCGAGCCGTCGGCTGCCGGGTCGAGCGCGGGCTGCGGGACGACGGCGGGGCCGACGTGCGTGCTGCCCACGTAGACGAGCTGCGCCCCCGCGCTCCGCGTCTCCTCGGGCACGTCGAGGGCGCCTGCCTCGACCGCGAGCTGGTACGCGCCGAGCTGCGCGTGCTCGGCGCCCTCGGCCTTGGTCGCGGTGCGCCGTCCGGTCTTGAGGTCGACGACGCGGACCGTGCCCTCGCCCGCGTCCTCGACCCGGTCGATCGTCCCGTGCAGGCGCGCGCGACCGACGGTGACGTCGAACGTCGGCTCGACGAGGAGCGGCTCGCCCGCCTGCGCCACGTAGGCCGCGAGCTTCTCGATCATGCGCTCCGCGCGACGGCGGAGCTGGCGCGTCGGCCAGCCCTCGGGCAGCGCGAGCTCGGCCCAGCGGCGGTCGAGCTCGGCGCGCAGCTCGGCGAGCGACCCCGACGGGTGGGTCTCCGCGATCGAGTGCACGAGCGTGCCGAGGCTCTGGTGCGTCGCGTCCGGCGCGGTGCCGCCCGCGGCCTCGAGCGACCACCGCAGCGGGCAGGTCGAGACGGTCTCGACCTTCGACGGCGACACGGTGACGATCTCCTGCGCGCCACGCAGCGGCGCGGCGCTCGACACGCCGGCGACCCCGTACCAGGTCTCGGGTCGCGCCTCCGCGACCCCGAGCTCGCCCAGGTCGGCCAGGAGCGTGGCCGCCGCGACCGCACGCGCGTCCGGGACGCCGTCGGGGCCCCCCTCGGGGACGCGCCCGCCGTGGAGGTCGGCGCCACCGCGGGAGTCGTCGGGCACGCGACCCGGTCCCTGCTCCGCGGCTGCCGGGGACACCCGCGCCGCGCCCGCGGCGGCCTCGACGAGGACGCCGCGGGCCGCGGCCACGAGCCCGCGCAGGTCGAGCGGGGCGCCGACGCGCACGTGCCGCCGCGCCTCCGGGTCGGCGCCGGGGCCGGAGGGGGTCCCGCCCGCCGCGGCCGGACCCGGCGACCCGTCGTCCGGCGCGCCTCCGTCCGGGCCCTCGTCCGGACCGTCGGGCCCGGCGGGCGGGACGACCAGGTCGCAGAACACGGAGGGCGCCTCCTCGGCGTCCTGGACCGCCGTCACCACGAGCCGCCGGGTCGCGCGCGACGTCGCGACGACGAACGCGCGCAGCTCGTCCGCGAGAACCTGCGCCCGCGCCTGCGACCCCACGCCGTGCGCGTCGTGCGCGCGGCCCGCGAGGAGCTCGACGAGCGCCTGCGACCCGAGCAGCGAGTCGCGCAGGCGGAGGTCGGGCCAGACGCCGTCCTGCACGCCCGCGACCACGACGACGTCCCACTCGCGCCCGGCGGCACCCGCCGGCGTCAGCGCCGCCACGGCGTCGGCGCCGCTCGCGCTCGCCGCGAGCGAGTCGGCCGGCAGGTCCTGCGACGCGAGGTACTCGACGAACGCCTCGGCCGGCGCACCGGGCATGCGGTCGACGAACGTCTCCGCCGCGCGGAACAGGGCGAGCACCGCGTCGAGGTCACGGTCCGCACGCGCCCCGGCCGGGCCGCCGTCGAGCGCCGCCGAGCGCCACCGCTCCGCGAGCCCGGTCGCCGCCCACACCGCCCACAGCACGGTCTGCGCCGTCGCGCCGGGCTCGGCCGCCGCAGCCCGCCCCGCCGCGAGCGCCCGCGCGACGGCGACCGGGCCCCGGCGCACGGTCGGGGGCAGCGTCGCCGCGCGCGCCGGGTCCTGCAGCAGCTCGACGAGCAGCGCGTCCGACGAGCGCCCGCCCCCGCCCTCGAGCTCCTCGGCCCGCAGCGCGCGCCGCAGCCGGCGCAGCGCGACGACGTCCAGCGCGCCGACGGGCGACGTGAGCAGGGCCGCCGCGGTGAACGGGTCCAGCGCGCCGGCGTCCTCCGGGTCGGCGACGCACGCACGGACCGCGGCGAGCAGCGGCGCGACCGCCGGCTCGTCCCGCAGCGGGACGTCGGAGCCGAGCAGCGTGACCGGCACCGAGGCGGCGACGAGCTCGCGGCGCAGCGCAGCAAGGCGGGTCCCGGTCCGCGCGATCACGGCCATCCGGTGCCACGGGGTGCCGTGCAGCAGGTGCTCGGCCCGCAGCTCGCGCGCCACGAACGCGGACTCCTGCGCGACGGCCGAGAGCACGGCGACCTGGACGGGCACGGCGGCCCCGGGCTCGCCGCCTCCGCCGGTCCCCGACGACGCGCCCGGCGAACCGGCCGCGTCGCCCGCGCCGACCGGGGCCCCCCGGGAGGCGGCACCGCGGTGCACCGCGCCGGCGACGGTGCCGACCTGCGCCGCGACCCGGCGCGTCACGGCGCGCAGCGCGGGGTCCTGCCGCCACGCCGTGCCGAGCACGGAGACGCGCGCCCCGAGCTCGCCGCGCCGGGCACCGTCCCGGCGGGCGGGCGCCGAGGCGCGGCCGACGAGGCCCGGGCTCGCGCCGCGGAAGGTCTGCACCGCGGCGTCGGGGTCGCCGAGCAGCACGAGCCGGGCGCCGTCGTCGTGCAGCACGTGCAGCAGCCGCGCGGTCGCGACCGTCGCCTCCTGGTAGTCGTCGACGACGACGAGGTCCCACCGCGGGCGCGCGGCGTCGGGCACCTCGTCGTCCCACGCGAGCAGCGCCTCGGCCGCCTCGTCGACCACGATCGCCGGGTCGAACCGGGCGCCCGCGTCCGGGGTCCCCGAGCGCAGCGCGGTCACGTCGAGGTACTCCGCGAAGAGCTGGGCGCCCAGCGACCACTCCGGCCGGTCGTAGCGGTCGCCGAGCGCGGCGAGGTCGGCGGGCGTCAGGCCGCGCTCGGCCGCGCGCATGAGGAGGTCGCGGAGCTCCTGGCGCAGGCCCCGGAGCCCGAGCGCCTCCTCGGGCAGTCCGGGCGGCAGGACCAGGGGGGAGCCCAGGTGCGCGAGGTCGCCCTCCAGGTGGCCCTCCAGCAGCTCGGAGAGCACGAGGTCCTGCTCGGGGCCGGAGATGAGCGTCGGGACGGGCTCCCCCAGCGCGGCCGCGCGCTCGCGCAGCACCGCGAAGGCCGCGGAGGCCGCGGTGCGCACCATCGGCGCCCCGACGGTGCGCCGCGCGCGGGCCGACAGGCGGTCCCGGAGCGCCGCCGCCGCCCGACGCGACGCGGCGAGGAGCAGGACGCGCTCGGGGGCGAGGCCGTCGGCGAGCGCCGCGAGCACGACCTCCTGCGCGACGAGCGTCTTCCCCGTGCCCGGCGCCCCGACGACGAGCGTCACGCCGGGACGGGACGCGGCGGCGAGCGCCGCGCGCTGGGAGTCGTCGAGCGTGACGTCGGCCTCATGGTCGCGAGGCCGCGCGACGAGGCGAGGGGCGGTCGTCCGGGGCACGGACCCGATCCCATCACGCGCCACCCACACCGCCGGCGTCGCCGACGGCGCGGCGCGACTACGGCACGGGCCACCCGTTGGTCAGGCAGCCCTGGGCAGAGATCGACTGCTGCACCATCACCGGCGCGACCGCGCCCGGGGCCGGGCAGTCCTCGTGGCCGTGCCCGAGCACATGACCCACCTCGTGGTTCACCAGGTACTGGCGGTACGTCGCGAGGTCGTCCCCGAAGTCGGGGGCGCCGAGCACCCAGCGCTCGAAGTTGAGCACCGCGACGCCGGACACGGAGTTGCCGCACGAGTACTTCCCCTCGGTCGCGAGGGGGGCGCACATCCGGTCGGTGGTCGCAGGGCTGGCGAGCACGACGCGGATCGACGCGTCGTCGGCCGCCGTGCGGGAGAACGTCACGCCGTCGGGGCCCGACCACCCGCGCGGGTCGTTGAGCGTCGCGAGCACGGCCGTCGCGAGGACCTCGCCGTCCACGGGCAGACCCTGCTCGACCTCGACCCGCACGGACCGGACGGTGCCCGCCCCCGGCGCCGGGGCCTCCCCCGGGACGACGTCGAGCGCACCCCCGAGGTCGGGCGCGACGACGACGTCGCCCACGAGGCCCGAGCCGGGGTCGGCGACCGGCGCCTCGGGGGTCGTGGGCGCGGGGTCCGGCACAGGGTCCGCGGCCGGAGCCGTCGGCGCGTCCGCGGGGGCGAGCGGCGCGACCACGTCCGGGCGCGGCGCGACGAGCTCGCGCAGCTCCGGGGCCCGCACGACGTCGTCCGCGCGCTCCACGCCCGACCGGCTCGCCGCGTCGGGCTCGTCACGGACGGGCGCGGGCGGGTCCTCGCGGTCCGCCGAGACCGGTGCCGGAGCGCCCGGGACGTCCCACACCTCCGCCGTGGCGGCACCGCCGCCGAAGCCGACGACGAGGCAGGCGGCGACCGCCGCGCCGTGCCGCAGGCCCCGCGAGGAGCGCTTCACGCGCGGCGTCGACGGGCGGTTCGAGGGGGTATGTCTGTCGGGCACCCGCCCATCGTCCCACTCCTCGCGACGCCCGGTCGACACCGGCCCCCGTTTCCGTATCCTCCCCCCATGACCGGAGCCAGCGAGGGACGTACGCGCGGCACGGCCGGGCCGCCCGTCCCCGCGCGCACCCGGATGCCCCGGGACGAGCGGCGCACGCAGCTCCTGACGATCGCCGAGGAGCTCTTCGCCTCCCACGGCTACCACCACATCTCGATGGACGACATCGCGGACCGCGCCGGGGTCGGCAAGCCCGTGCTGTACCGACACTTCCCCTCGAAGCTCGACCTCTACCTCGCGCTCATCGACGACCAGGGCGACCGCCTCGTCCGCTCCGTCCACGTGACGCTCGACCCGTTCCGCGAGCCGGCCCCCGGGATCTCGGCGAGCGACCTCGACGCGCTCGCGGTCGACGGGCTCGCCGTCATCGAGGGCATCGTCCGGGCGTACGTCGCCTACGCGCGCACCGCGGGCAGGTCCGCGGCCCTGCTCTTCGAGTCCGACGTCATGCGCGACCCGGTGGTGCGGGCGCGCGTGCTCGCCCCCGACGCCCGCATCGCCGGGGCGTTCGCCGACGTGCTCGTCCGGATCACCGACCTCGACGCGGACGAGGCGCTCGTCGTCTCGCGGACGTGCACGGCCGTGGGTCGGGCGGCGGCGACCGAGGCCGTGCGGCCGGACGGGACCGCGTCCGCCGACGACGTCACCCGGCTCGTCCCGCGCCTCGTCTGGCGCGGGGTGCACGGGATGCTGCGCCGCTCACGGGCGGGTTCGCCGGACGCCGCGGGGACGACGTCGCCCGACGTCGCCCCGGCGCCGGGCCCGGACCCCGACGCGGCGCTCGACGGGTCGACCGCGGGAATCTGACTACTATCGAACGCGTTGTCGCCGGTGGGACGCCCACGGGCGACCCGAGACCCGTCGTCGCTGCGCCTGGCGCAGCCGCTGTGAGGAGATGTGCGTGGAAGTCACGATCGGTGTGCAGAACCTGGCCCGTGAGCTCGTCGTCGACACGGACCTGTCCGCCGACGCCGTGGCGACCGCCGTCGCGGACGCCCTCGGCGGCGCCCCCGCCCTCGAGCTCACCGACTCGCGCGGTCGTCGCGTGATCGTCCCGACGGCGTCGCTCGGCTACGTCGAGATCGGCACCGAGGAGCAGCGCAAGGTCGGTTTCGGCTCGCTCTGACCGCCACGACCTGACCGTCACGTGCCGCCGTCGCGCCCCTCGGGCGCGGCGGCGGCTTCGTCATGCCGCCAGGCCCAGGCGGTCCATGCGCCGGGAGTGCTCCGCCGTGAGGCGTGAGAAGACCCACGACTGGGTCGCCGGCGCCGGGCCGTTCGACCCGGCGTCGGCCGTCGCGTCCACGCCCGCCGCGACGAGCCGGGCGAGAGCGGGCCGCTCGGACAGGACGACGCCCACGACGCCCAGCGCCTCGCCGACGAGGCGCCGGCCCCACAGCGCGAGGCGGGACGCGAGCACCGGGTCCGCGGCGGCGGCGTCCGCGATGACGGGGGCGTAGCGCTGGGAGGGCGTGTCCTGCGTGAGCGCCTCCACGACGACGTCGCGCGAGCGCTCGTCGAGGCCCTGGGCCGCGAGCAGGCAGAAGTCGTCCGCGACGCCCTGGCCGACGTACCCCTTGAGGATCCCCTCCCACCAGGTGCTCGGACGGGTGCGGGCGTCGAAGTCGTCGAAGAGGCCGTCGAACGCCGTCATGCAGTCGGCGGGGTCGCCGCCGAGCTCGTCGACGCGCACGAGGACGCGCTCCTGCCGGTCGAGCATCGCCGCCGCGAGCCGGGACAGGGCCTGACGCTGGCGCAGCGTGGGCGCGTGCGCGGCGTCGCCCGCGAGGCGTCCGAAGCTCGCGAGCTCGGTGTACGCGACGAGCCCGAGCAGCTCCACCGCGTCCGCGTGGTCCGCCGTGGGCAGGGTCAGGGGGCTCGCGTGCTCGGCGTCGCTCATCGGGACAGGATAGTTCTCCGATATCATGGCCGACGTACATCGGTTGCCCGGTCGTCCAGACCTCACGCTCGTCACGCGGAACGACGACGGCACGGCACGGTCCGCAGCGCGGTCCTGGCCACGACATCCCACGATCGGCTGCCGGCCACGAGGTGCGTACGACCGCGACCGGGAGCCTCCCGGGACCGGGCCCCGCCGGGCCCGCCGACGGTCGCGCGTGCCCGAACGAGACAGAGGCACCAGTGACCACCACAGACGCCACCCCTGACGTGAGCGCGGACGCGACCACCGTCGCCGCCAGCGTTCACGCGGACAACACCACCTTCGCCGACTTCGGCGTGCGCCAGGAGATCGTCGACGCGCTCTCCGACGCGGGCATCGTCCAGCCCTTCCCCATCCAGGCGATGACGCTCCCGGTCGCGATGTCGGGCCACGACATCATCGGCCAGGCCAAGACCGGCACCGGCAAGACGTTCGGCTTCGGCGTGCCGCTGCTGCACCGCGTCGTCGCGCCGGGCGAGCCCGGGTTCGACGAGCTGCCCTCGCCCGGCAAGCCGCAGGCGCTCGTCGTCGTCCCGACGCGCGAGCTCGCGGTCCAGGTCGCGAACGACCTCGGCACCGCCTCGAAGCGACGCTCCGTGCGCATCGTCCAGCTCTACGGCGGCCGCGCCTACGAGCCGCAGGTCGAGGCGCTGCAGCGCGGCGTCGAGGTCGTCGTCGGCACCCCGGGCCGCATGATCGACCTGATGAACCAGGGCCACCTCAACCTCACGCGGGCCGCGATCGTGGTCCTCGACGAGGCGGACGAGATGCTCGACCTGGGCTTCCTCCCGGACGTCGAGAAGATCCTGGCCCGCACGCCCGCGCAGCGCCACACCATGCTGTTCTCGGCGACCATGCCGGGCGCCGTCGTGTCGATGGCGCGCCGCTACATGAAGCAGCCGACGCACATCCGCGCGAACGACCCCGACGACGGCGGCCAGACGGTCAAGAACATCGAGCAGGTCGTCTACCGCGCGCACGCGCTGGACAAGGTCGAGATGCTCGCGCGCATCCTCCAGGCGGAGGGCCGCGGACGCACGATCGTGTTCGCGCGGACCAAGCGCACCGCGGCGAAGGTCGCGGACGAGCTCGTCGACCGCGGCTTCGCCGCCGGCTCGATCCACGGCGACCTCGGCCAGGGCGCGCGCGAGCAGGCGCTGCGCGCGTTCCGCAACGGCAAGATCGACGTGCTCGTCGCGACGGACGTCGCGGCGCGCGGCATCGACGTCGAGGACGTCACGCACGTCGTGAACTACCAGTGCCCCGAGGACGAGAAGACGTACCTGCACCGCACGGGCCGCACGGGCCGCGCGGGCAACAAGGGCACCGCCGTCACGTTCGTCGACTGGGACGACATCCCGCGCTGGTCGCTCATCGACAAGGCGCTCGGCCTCGGCATCCCCGAGCCGGTCGAGACGTACTCGAGCTCGCCGCACCTGTACACCGACCTGCACATCCCCGAGGGCACCAAGGGCCGCCTCCCCAAGGACCGGCGCACGCTCGCCGGGCTCGACGCGGAGGAGATCGAGGACCTCGGCGAGACCGGCAAGCGGCACACCCCGGCCGGCGGGTCGCGGGGACGCCAGGGTGGCCGGTCCGACGGCGGTCGCAGCCGGGGCGAGCAGGGTGACCGCGGACGGTCGGGCGGCCAGGGCCGCTCCGGCGGCCGACGCGCGGAGGGCGAGCGCTCGGGCGGTCGTCCCGAGGGCGAGCAGACCGACGCCGCGGGCGCACCGTCCGAGGGCGGCGAGCGCCGTCGTCGGTCCCGCAACCGTCGCCGCACGCGCGGCGGCCGTCCGGTCGAGCAGCAGGGCGGCGCCGAGGCGACCGCCCAGCCCGCCGAGTAGCCCGGAGGCTCCCGCAAGCCCGACGACGAACCCCGGGTCGCTCCCCACGGTCACCACGCCGTGGGGAGCGACCCGGGGTTCGTCGCGTCCGGGACCGGTCAGTGCACGTGCGCGTCCCGGCCCGCGAACCACACGGCGACGCCCTGGACGGCGGCCGCGGCGACGAGCAGGAGGAGCGGCAGCGTCCACGCGCCCGTGGCGTCGTGCGCGAGGCCGAGGCCGAGCGGCCCGGTCGCCGCGAGCAGGTAGCCCGCGCTCTGCGCCATGCCGGAGAGCTCGGACGTGTGGGCGGCATCGCGGGCCCGCAGGGCCATGAGCGTGAGCGCGAGGCTGATGCCGCCGCCCTGGCCCAGGCCCACCAGCACGACCCAGAGCGCCGCGGCGCCGGGGGCGAGGGCCAGCCCGAGCAGCCCCGTCCCGACGAGCACGACGAGCGCGATCCCGATGCCCCGCTGGCGGCGCATGCGCCCGGCGAGGACCGGGGTCACGAACGACCCGAGGATGCCCGCGAGGTTGCACAGCGCGAGGAGCCAGCCGCCTGCCTCCGGCGTCCGGCCGAGCGCGACCATGATCTCCGGGAGCCACGCGTTGACGGCGTAGAACGACAGCGACTGCATGCCCATGACGACCGTGACCGCCCAGGCGAGCGGGCTCCGCCACACCGTGGAGCGCGCGACCCCGGCTCCCGCGCCCGCGCCGAACGCCGTCGCGCCGGCCGCGTCGGGCCGCAGCGCGCGCGGCACCCACACCAGCACGCCGAGGACGGCGAGCACGCCCCACGTCGCGAGCGCGCCGCGCCAGTCGAGACTGGCCGCGGTCGCGACCGGGATCGTCAGCCCCGCGGCGAGCGCGGCGCCGCCCGACAGCGCCATCGAGTACAGCCCCGTCATGAGGCCGATGCGGTCGGCGAAGTCGCGCTTGATGAGCGCGGGGAGCAGGACGTTCCCGAGGCCGATCGCGCACCCGGCGACCACGGTCCCGGCGAACAGGCCCCACGTCTCGGGGACGAGCCGCAGCGCGAAGCCGACGCACAGCGCGACGAGGCTCACGAAGAGCGCGCGCTCGAGGCCCCACCGCCGCGCGAGCACGGGCGCGAGCGGCGCGAGGAGGCCGAAGCACAGGACGGGCAGCGTCGTGAGCACGCCGGCTGCCGTCGCGCTGAGCCCCAGGTCGGCGCGGATCTCCCCGAGCACCGGCGAGATCGACACGACGGCGGGGCGCAGGTTGAGCGACGCCAGGACGATCGCGACGACCGCCCCCACCCCCAGCGGTCGGCGCAGCCCGCTCACGCGTCGGCCTCCGTCGCCCCGGCGCGCTCCGCGGCGGCCTCCACCAGGTGCGCACGCACGGCGTCGATCGTCGCGGTCACCGCGTCCTCGGCCGCGTCGGCGTCGCCGGCCCGGATCGCGGCCACCACCTCCTCGTGGCCGGGGACGTCGCGGTGGTGCAGGCGCTGCTCCCCCGAGGGGTACGTCCGGACGAGCGCGTGGTCGAGGCCGTCGTAGAGGTCCGCGAGCAGCGGGTTGCCGGCGGCGCGCACGACCTCGGCGTGGAACGCGACGTCGGCGGCCTGGAACGTGTCCTCGTCCGCACCGCGGGCCGCGGTCTGGGCCGCGAGCGCCGCGTCGAGCCGGGCGAGCGCGCCCGCGTCGTGCCGGACGGCCGCCGCCCGCGCCGCACCGCGCTCGAGGACGCCGCGCACGTCGAGCACATGGAAGGCGTCGGTGGTCCGCGCGCGGCGCGCCAGGGCGGCGTCGAGGCCGTCGGCCGCGCGGACGTAGGTGCCGTCGCCGCGCCGGGGCTCGAGGACGCCGGCGTGCTCGAGGGCCCGCACGGCCTCGCGGACCGTGTTCCGACCCACGCCGAGCTCGGCCACGAGCTCGGGCTCCGGCGGGATCCGGGAGCCGACCGGCCACTCCCCGCGAGCGATGCGCTCGCTGAGCCGCTCGACGACGAGCTCGGACACCTTGCGGGGAGGGACGATCGGCTGGTTCACCGAAAGAACCTAACATCCCCTGTTTGGCCGCGGCGACGAGGACGGGCCGTACGGGGTCTCTCGTACGGGGATTGACCAGCACGGGGCGCCCGGAGGACCTTGCGCGGGACCGCTCCTCGACGACGAAAGCGAGACCCACCATGGACCCCACGACCCCACGACGCCGACGGCTGCGCAGGATCCTCGCGCTCGTCGCCTCGGCGACGCTCGTCGGGACGCTGCTCACCGGGACCACCACCGCCACCGCAGCGGACACCGAGCTCGCCGTCAACGGCGGGTTCGAGTCGGGGCTGTCGGGGTGGACCTGCTCCGGCTCGACCGGACAGGCGACCGCGAGCCCGGTCCGCACCGGCAGCGGTGCCCTGCGGGCAGCGCCCGCCGGCGCGGACAACGCGCGCTGCTCGCAGTCCGTCCCGGTGCAGCCCTCCTCGACGTACACGCTCAGCGCGTGGGTCCAGGGCGCGTACGTCTACCTGGGGGCGAGCGGCGCGACCGCGCAGGACGTCTCCACGTGGACGCCGTCCGCCTCGACCTGGCAGCGCCTCAGCCTGACGTTCACCACCTCGGCGACGGCCACGTCGGCGACGATCTACCTGCACGGCTGGTACGGCCAGCCGGCCTACGTCGTCGACGACGTCAGCCTCGTCGGCCCGGGCGGCGGCACAATGCAGCCGCCCGCCACGCCCACCGGGCTCACCGCCGGCACGCCCACCGCCAGCAGCGTCCCCCTCACCTGGGGCGCCGTGACCGGCGCCACCGGCTACGCCGTCTACCGCGACGGCACCAAGGTCGCCACCACCACGAACCCGTCCACGACCGTCACCGGGCTCGCCGCCTCGACCGCCTACTCCTTCCAGGTCACCGCCACCAACGGCGCCGGCGAGTCCGCCCGCTCCACCGCCGTCACCGTGACCACGGCCGGCGGCACGACGCAGCCGCCGGCCACCCCGACCGGCCTCGCCGCCGGCACCCCCACCGCCAGCAGCGTCCCGCTCACCTGGGGCGCGGTGACCGGCGCCACCGGCTACGCCGTCTACCGCGACGGCACCAAGGTCGCCACCACCACGACCCCGTCCGCCACCGTCACCGGGCTCGCCGCGTCCACCGCCTACTCCTTCCAGGTCACCGCCACCAACAGCGACGGCGAGTCCGCCCGCTCCACCGCCGTCACCGTCACGACGGCCGACGGCGGCGGCACCGGCGGCGACCTCCCGCCGCACGCGCTCGTCGGCTACCTGCACGCCTCGTTCGCCAACGGCTCGGGCTACACCCGCATGGCGGACGTCCCCGACTCGTGGGACGTCATCAACCTCGCGTTCGGCGAGCCGACGAGCGTCACGTCCGGGGACATCCGGTTCAGCCTGTGCCCGCAGACCGAGTGCCCGAACGTCGAGTCGGTCGCCGAGTTCAAGGCCGCCGTCGCCGCCAAGCGCGCGGCGGGCAAGAAGGTGCTCCTGTCGATCGGCGGGCAGAACGGTCAGGTGCAGCTCACGACGACCGCCGCGCGCGACGCGTTCGTCGCGTCGGTGAGCTCGATCATCGACACCTACGGGCTGGACGGGGTCGACATCGACTTCGAGGGCCACTCGCTGTACCTGAACACGGGCGACACGGACTTCCGCAACCCGACCACGCCGGTGATCGTCAACCTCATCTCCGCGCTCAAGACGCTCGCGGCGCGCTACGGCGACGACTTCGTGCTGACCATGGCGCCGGAGACGTTCTTCGTCCAGAACGGCTACCAGTTCTACGGCTCCGGGCCGTGGGGCGGTCAGGACCCGCGGTGCGGCGCGTACCTGCCCGTCATCCACGCGCTGCGCGACGACCTGACGCTCCTGCACGTCCAGGACTACAACTCGGGCCCGATCATGGGGCTCGACGACCAGTACCACACCATGGGCGGCGCGGACTTCCACATCGCCATGACGGACATGCTGCTCACCGGCTTCCCGGTCGCGCGCGACACGTCCAAGGTGTTCCCCGCGCTGCGCCCGGACCAGGTCGCGATCGGCCTGCCGGCGAGCACGCAGGCGGGCAACGGCCATACCGCGCCCGCCCAGGTCAACCAGGCCCTGGACTGCCTCACGAAGGGCACGGGCTGCGGGTCGTACCAGACGCACGGGCGGTGGCCCGCGTTGCGCGGCCTCATGACGTGGTCGATCAACTGGGACCGCTACAACGGCTGGGAGTTCTCGCGGAACTTCGACGCCTACTGGCCCTGACGGCCGTCGTGACGCACCGACCGTGACGCACCGGCGTCCGGGGGCCGCGCCCCCCGGACGCCGGCCGTCCGCCTCAGTCGTCCCAGCGCACGTCGTGCACGCGGTTCCACCCGATGCCCGCGGCGTCCCACCGAGGGGCCAGCCGCACGATCCGTGCCTCGAAGTCCTCGTAGTCGCGGTCGGCCTGGGCGGTCCAGGCCACCTCGGCGAGCGCGGGCAGGCGGGGGAAGGTCATGAAGTCCACGTAGACGTCCACCTCGACGAACTCGTCGGTGCTCGCCGGCAGGTGGGTGAGGCTGTCCGGGTAGGAGCGGTCCGACCACAGGGGCGCCTCGACCCCGGCGACGCGTCCCGCGACGTCGACCTTCCGCTCCGGGTCGAGGGTCGACGTCAGCTCCGTCTCGGGGTCCCACGAGTACGCGCGCTCGAGGTCGATCCGCGCGGCCCACTCCAGCCCGTACGGGGTGAGGTCGTCGTACTTCATGTCGAGGTACGTGCGGTCCGCGGGAGACATGACGAGGTCGGCGCCGGCGGCGAGCGCCGCGCGGACCTCCTGGACGTCCGCGGTCTCCCGCGCGGTCCCGATGAGCCCCTGGTTGCGCTCGCCCACGCCCCAGTACTGGATCAGGCTGCCCTCCGGCAGGGTCGTGCCCTGCGCCCACTGGTGCCAGCCGACGACCGTGCGCCCGTGCTCCGCGACGATCTCGTTCGCCGCCGCCGTGTAGTTCTCGTACCAGCCCTCCGCGGGGCTGGGAGCCTCGTCCCCGCCCAGGTGCACGTACGGACCGGGGTTCTGCGCGACGACGGCGGCGAGGACGGTGTCGAGGTACTCCTGGACCGCCGGCATGTTCTCGTCGCTCGAGCAGATCATGGGGTTGTTCACCTCCGGCCCCCGGTACGGCTCGCCGGGCGTCCCGTCGCAGCGCAGCGACCCCAGCACGGACTGCGCGGCGAGCGTGTGCCCGGGTCCGTCGATCTCGGGGACGACGGTGACGTACCGGTCGGCCGCGTACTCGACGATCTCCGCGTACTCCTCGGGCGTGTAGAACCACGGCCCGCCCGTCCCCGGCGGCCAGCCCTCCTGCGTCCGGCCGCCCACCTCGGTGAGCTCCGGCAGGCCGTCGACCGTGAGCCGCCAGCCCTGGTCGTCGGACAGGTGCAGGTGCAGCACGTTGAGCCGGTAGTCCGCGAGGTGGTCGACGAACCGCTGGACGTCCTCGACGGTGGCGAAGCGTCGCGCGACGTCGAGCATCGCGCCGCGGTACGCGTAGCGCGGCGCGTCGGTGATCTCGACCGCCGGCACCTCCCACGCGACGTCGTCGACGGGGGCGGACGCCTCGACCTCGGGCGGCAGGAGCTGGAGCAGCGTGCGCGTGCCGCGGTACAGGCCCGCGGGCGTCGTGCTGGCGAGCACGACGCCGTCCTCCCCGGCCTCCAGGGTGTACGCCTCAGACGCCGGGTCGTCGAGCAGGCCGTGGGGGTCCCACGACTCGCCGCCCGGCTCGAGCCGGAGCACCACCGCGCCGCCGTCGGCCTCGGGGTCCGTCTCGACCGGGAGGTCGAGCGCCGTGGGCGTGCGCAGCTCCGCGGCGAGCAGCTCGCCGACGTGGACCGCGCCCTCCTGCCCGACGGCGCTGCCCGCCGCCGCGTCGACGACGACCCGGGTCCCGCCGTCGAGCACGAAGGGCGCGGCGTCCGAGACCTCGACCGACGCCGGGAGGGGGACGAGACCGAGGTCCTGGACGGTGGCCGTCGTGGTGGACGGGGAGGTGCAGCCCGCGAGGACGGCGACGCCGCTCACCGCCATCACGGTGAGCGCGCCGGGCGCGCGTCGTGCCCAGCGTCGGACTGCCTTCATGAGGACCCCTGCCGAACTCGTCGCGCGGACGGCCGTCGTCCGCGTCGGCCCGACCCTAGCGCTGCCCGGGCGCGACCGCGAGGGGCTGCCGCACGGCTCCGGTGCCACGTCCGGCCCGAGCGCCGGGGCAGGGTGCGCGCGGGAAAAGACGCTACGCCCGGGTCCCGGGGGCGCTAGCGTGCCGACCGGCACCGCCCGTCCGGGCGCGCCGCGACCCGTCCCACCCTCAGGAGACACCGTGCCCTCGTTCTCGCCCGTCGTGGCAGCCCACTGGGAGCGCCGCGTCGGCGGCGACGTCCTCTTCCGGGACGAGCGCCTGACGCTGGTGACGAACGCGAACCTCGACGCGAGCGAGCGCGTCACCGTGCTGTGGACCGCCACCGACGGGCGCACGTCCGTCGCCGTGACCCCGGACGTCGCCGACGCCGCAGGGCTCGTCGACCTGGCCGCCAGGGGGCTCTCCGAGTACGACCTGCGCGCCGCGCTCGTCCGCGTGGACCTCGTGCTGCACGACCCCGATCTCGTCCACCACCTCGACGACGGAGCGCGCGCGGCACTGCTCGGCGAGGCGGACGCGCCGGGGGTACGTCGTCTCACCGCCGAGGACGCCACGCTGTTCGCCGACTTCGAGTCCGCGGCCCCGGAGCAGGACCTCGACGACGCGTACGTGGAGCTCGACCACTGGGCCGTCTTCGGCGCCGTCGACGACGACGGCCGTCTCGTCGCCGCCGCGAGCGCCTACCCCTGGGGTGGCTCCGCCCTCGCGGACGTCGGCGTCCTCACGCTGCCCGACGCGCGGGGTCGGGGGCACGGCAGGGCCGTCGTGCGCGCCCTCGCCCGGCACGCGCTCCACGCCGGGCACGAGCCCCAGTACCGGTGCCAGCCGGACAACGCGGCGTCCGTCGCGCTCGCAGCGGCGGCAGGGCTGACCCTCTTCGGTCGGTGGGAGGTCGTGACGCCCGACGCTCCGGCGGACGGGAGCTAGGCGGCCTGGACGAACTGCGTGACGGCGTCGGCCACGAGCTGGACCGCGATGGCGGCGAGCAGCAGACCGGCGATGCGCGTCACGAGGATGGTCCCGGAGTCGCCGAGCACGCGGTTGATGACGTTCGCGAAGCGCATGGAGAGCCAGAGGCACACGTGCACCGCGACGACGCCCGCGACGATCGCGACCCACTCCGCGACGCCGCCTCCGCGCTCCCCCGCGCGCTGGACGAAGACCATGGTCGCGACGATCGCGCCCGGGCCGGCGAGCAGCGGCGTGCCGAGCGGCACGAGCGCGACGTTGACGCCCTTGTTGCCCGACGGCTGCGGCTCCTCCATCTTGCCCGTGAGCAGCTCCATCGCGACGAGGAGCAGCAGCAGCCCGCCCGCGGTCTGGAGCGCGGGCAGCGAGATGTGCATGTAGCTGAGGATCTGCTGGCCGAACGCCGCGAACGCGACGATCACGCCGAACGCGACGAGGATCGCGGTGCGTGCCGCCTGGTTGCGCTGCTTGGCACCCATCGCGCTCGTCAGGCCCAGGAACACCGGCACCGTGCCGGGCGGGTCCATGATGACGAACAGGGTGACGAAGACCTCCGTGAAGAGCCGGACGTCGAAGACCTCGCTCATCGTCCGATCATCGGATCACGTCCAACTGTCCCAGCTCCTCGATCTGCTCCAGCACGGTCGGTGCTGTCGTGTTCTCCCCGAGCCGGTTCGGTTTGCCGGCCCCGTGGTAGTCGCTCGACCCGGTGACGAACAGGCCCAGGGTGCGGGCCAGGTCCTCGAGCCGTGCGCGCTGACGCTCGTCGTGGTCGCGGTGGAACACCTCGAGCCCCGCGAGCCCCGCCGCGGTCATCTCCTCGATCACCGCGTCGGACACGACGCGCCCTCGGCCGTCCGCGCCCGGGTGGGCGAAGACGGGCACACCCCCCGCGGCACGGATGCCCCGCACCGCCGCGACGGCGTCGGGCGCGTAGTGGGGCACGTAGTACGGGGTGTCGGTGGCGAGGATCGTCGCGAACGCCGCCGAGCGGTCGGGCGAGAGCCCTGCGGCGACGAGCGCGTCCGCGATGTGCGGCCGCCCGATCGTCGTGCCCTCGACGGTCTGCGCGAGCACATCATCCCACGTGATCGGGTAGTCCTCGGCGATGAGGTCGACCATCCGCCGCGCCCGGCTCGTGCGCGCGTCGCGCGTGCGGTCGAGCTCCGCGAGGAGCGCCGCGTGCGCCGGGTCGTGCAGGTAGGAGAGGAGGTGCACGCTGATGCCGCCCGAGCGGGCCGAGACCTCCGCGCCGCGCACGAGCGCGACGCCGTGGCGCAGCGCCGCGTCCGTCGCCTGCGCCCAGCCGGCGGTCGTGTCGTGGTCCGTGAGCGCGACGACGTCGAGCCCGGCCGCGGCCGCGGCCTCGACGACCTCCCCCGGCGCGTCCGTGCCGTCCGACGCGGTCGAGTGGGTGTGGAGGTCGATGCGCACGGGTCCCAGGATAGTGACGGCACACCGGGTCGGCGGCACGGGACCCGCACACGATGTGCACACGGGGCGCTACCCCTCCCCACGGCCGTCCCAGGCTCGGGTGCCACAGTCGGGAGCGATGACCCCCACGACGCACGCCCCCGCCCTGCTCGCCCCGCCCGCCCCCCGCACCGACGCGCCCGCCGACGGCCCGGAGCGCCCGCCCGCCGTCGTCTTCGTGCACGGCATGCGCACGTCCGGCGCGATCTGGGACCACCAGGTCGACCACGTGCGCGCCCTCGGGCACGACGCCGTCGCCGTGGACCTGCCCGCGCACGGCGCCCGCGCGCACGAGCGGTTCACGCTCGACCGGTCCTTCGAGGTGCTCGACGAGGCCGCCGCCTCGTTCGGACCGGACCGTCGGGTCGCGCTGGTCGGGCTCTCGCTCGGCGGCTACACGTCGCTCGCCTGGGCGGCCCGCCGCCCCGCGAACCTCGCGGGCGTGGTCGCCGCGGCCTGCACGTCGGACCCCAAGGGCAAGCCCGTCGCGCTGTACCGCGACGTCGCGCGCCTCGTCGTGGCGGGCGGGGGCGCCGTCGGGCGCGGAGCGCGCTGGGCGGCGCGCACGAGCGCGGCGGCGTGGAGCACGATCGCCCGCGGCGGGCGCTCGCTCCCGGGCGGCGCCGCGTCGTCGTACGCGCTCGCCGGTCCGGCCGACGCGGGTGCCCCCGCTCCGGCCGCACCCGGGTGGCACGTCGTGACCGACGCCCTCACCCAGCTCGCGGGCCGCTCGTGGCTCGCCCACGTGCGCGACGTCGACGTGCCCGTCTGGCTCGTCAACGGCGCCCGCGACCACATGCGCCTCGACGAGCAGCGCTACCTCGCCGCCGCCGCGGACGCCGCGCTCGTCGTCGTGCCGCGCGCCGGCCACGACGTCAACAGCGAGGCCCCCGAGGCCTTCAACCGCGTGCTCGGGCGCGCGCTCGCGGACTTCGGCCGCGTGCGCGGTGCGAGACTGGGGGCATGACCGACGCCACCCCCGTCACGCCCGAGCCCACGTCCGAGACGCCCGACCAGGCACCCGACAGCGCCGGCGACGGCCAGGACCTGGCCGCGCGCGGCAGCAACCGCTCCCAGCGCCCCGACTCCGACGCGTTCAAGGCCTTCATCACGAGCGGCTGGGCGCCGCGCGCGGAGCTCGACGTCGAGCCCCTCCCGGCCGCCCCGTACACCGTCGCCCGCCGCGCCGCGCTGTCCGCCCGGTTCCCGGGCGCGCGCCTCGTGGTGCCCGCCGGGCCGCTGAAGACGCGCTCGAACGACACCGACTACCGGTTCCGCCCGCACTCGGCGTTCGCGCACCTCACCGGCTACGGCACGGACCAGGAGCCCGACGCGGTGCTCGTGCTGCACCCCGTGGAGCCCGGGACCGGCGACAGCGGCTCGGACCACCACGCCGTGCTCTACGTGCGCCCGCTCGCCGCGCGCGACACCGAGGAGTTCTACGCCGACTCGCGCTACGGCGAGTTCTGGGTCGGCGCGCGGCCGTCGCTCGACGACGTCGCGGCGGCCACGGGCGTCGAGGCCCGCCACGTCGACGAGCTGCGCGACGCGCTCGCCAAGGACGTCGGCCCGGGCGGGGTGACGCTGCTCGTCGTCGCGGGCGCCGACGAGGCCGTGGAGGCGCTCGTCGAGGCGATCCGCGCGGAGGCCGGGCTGGACGACGTCGAGGGCGCCCAGGACCAGGAACTCACCGAGGCCGAGTGGCTCGCCCGGGCGGAGGCCGCCTACCGGCGCACCGACGCCGCGCTCGTCGAGGCCGTCTCCGAGCTGCGGCTCGTCAAGGACGCCCACGAGGTCGAGCAGATGCGCGAGGCCGTCGCCGCCACGATCGCGGGCTTCGAGGAGGTCGTGCGGAACCTCCCGCGCGCCGTCGGGCACCGGCGCGGCGAGCGCGTCATCGAGACGACGTTCGACGCCCACGCGCGCCTCGAGGGCAACACGGTCGGCTACGAGACGATCGCCGCGGCCGGCGAGCACGCGACGACGCTGCACTGGATCCGCAACGACGGCGTCGTGCGCACGGGCGAGCTGGTGCTGCTCGACGCGGGCGTCGAGGTCGACTCGCTCTACACGGCGGACGTCACGCGCACGCTGCCCGTCGACGGCGAGTTCACCGAGGTCCAGCGCCGCGTGTACCAGGCGGTGCTCGACGCCGCGGACGCCGCGTTCGCCGTCGCCGTGCCGGGCGCGCGCTTCCGCGACGTGCACGCCGCCGCGATGGAGGTCGTCGCCGCGCGCCTGGAGGAGTGGGGCCTGCTCCCGGTGAGCGCCGCCGAGTCGCTCTCGCCCGAGGGGCAGCAGCACCGTCGCTGGATGGTGCACGGCACGAGCCACCACCTGGGCCTGGACGTGCACGACTGCGCGCAGGCGCGCCGCGAGCTCTACCTCGACGGGATCCTGGAGCCCGGCATGGTCTTCACGATCGAGCCCGGTCTGTACTTCAAGGCGGACGACCTGGCGGTCCCGGAGGAGTACCGCGGGATCGGCGTCCGCATCGAGGACGACGTGCTCGTGACCGCCGACGGCAACGAGAACCTCTCGGCCGCGCTCCCCCGCCGCCCCGAGGACGTGGAGGCCTGGATGGCGCGCCTGCGCGCCTGAGGTGGCTGGCCCTCGTCGTCCGTCAGGCGGGACGCTCGGGCTGGTCCGGCTGCTGCGCTCCCGGGGCCTGCTCGGTGCCGGGCTCCGCGTCGGCCGGCTGGTCCGACGTCGGTCGCATGGCGCCGTAGCGCGGCTCCCCGGTCGGCGTGGTCCAGCGGGGGTCGGGCGTCCGGGCGGGCGGCGCGACCGGGGGCGTGGGCGCCGGGCCGGCGCCCGACGTCGGCTCGGGCGCCGGGGCGGTCGGCGTGGGAGCCGCGGGAGGCGGGGTCGCTCCGGGCGTGCCCCACGTCGGGTTCGCCGGGGCGGCCGGGGCACGGACCCCGCCCGCGCCCTCCGGCATCCGCGCGAGGAGCTGGCGCGCGTCGCCCGCGCGCTCGGGCGCGCAGAGGATCCCGTACGACGAGGCGACGATCTGGCTCTGCGACGTGAAGTCGCGCTTGCCCTGCGTGAGGGCGTACGACAGCACAGAGAAGAGGAGGCCGAACCCGGCGCCGATCGCGATGGCCGTGAGGACGAACCCGCCCTGGCCGGAGAACATGAAGAGCAGCAGGCCGACGAAGAGACCGAACCACGCGCCGGACGCCGCGCCCGCGATCGCGACCCGCCCGTACGTGAGCCGGCCCGTCACGCGCTCGACCATCTTGAGGTCGGTGCCGACGATCGTCACGAGCTCGACCGCGAACTTGTTGTCGGAGAGGAAGTCGACCGCCTTCTGCGCCTCGAGGTAGGTCGCGTACGACGCGATCTCCTCACCACGGGGCGGGGTGGGGACACGGGGGACGGCACCCGGGCGTGACATGCTCATTCGCCCAGTCTGTCCTACTCGTGCCGACCGCGCGAGGCCCGCCCCTCCGCGCACCCGCGGATCCTGGCCGCCCGAGGGCGCCACCCGTCTCAGGAGCGCGCGGCGGCCCGGGCGCGTGCGTAGGCTGGCGGCGTGAGCGCAGCCACCACCGTCTTCGTCGCGCGCCTGGCCGGGACCAGCGTGTTCGACCCCATCGGCGACCAGGTCGGACGGGTGCGGGACGTCGTCGTGCTCATCCGGCCCAAGGGCGCGCCCCGCGCCGTGGGCCTCGTGGTCGAGGTGCCCGGGAGACGCCGGGTCTTCCTCCCGCTCACGCGCGTCACGAGCATCGACGCGGGCCAGGTCATCTCGACGGGCCTGGTGAACATGCGGCGGTTCGAGCAGCGCGCGATGGAGACGCTCGCCGTCAGCGAGCTGCTGGAGCGCACGGTCGAGCTCGTCGACGGGTCGGGCTCGGCGACGGTCGAGGACCTCGCGATCGAGCGGCAGCGCACCGGCGACTGGCTCGTCACCAAGCTGTACGTGCGGCGCCGCGCGCAGCACAAGGGCACGCTCGGCCTGCGCCGACGGGGCGACGCGATCGTCGTGGACGTGGGGGCGGTCACCGGCCTGGCGGGGAGCACCGAGGCGCAGGGCGCCGCGATGCTCCTGGCCGCCTACGACGATCTCAAGCCCGCCGACCTCGCCGACGTCATCCACGACCTGGGCGACACGCGCCGGCTCGAGGTCGCGGGCGCGCTCGACAACGAGCGCCTCGCCGACGTCCTGGAGGAGCTGCCCGAGGACGACCAGGTCGCGATCCTCTCCGGCCTCGACACCGACCGCGCCGCCGACGTCCTCGAGGCGATGCAGCCCGACGACGCGGCGGACCTGCTGCACGAGCTCCCCGAGGCGCAGGCCGCGCAGCTCCTCGAGCTCATGGAGCCGGAGGAGGCGCGCGACGTGCGCCGCCTGCTCGCCTACGCGGAGGACACCGCGGGCGGTCTCATGACGTCCGAGCCGGTCGTGCTCGGCCCCGAGACGACCATCGCCACCGCGCTCGCGCAGATCCGGCGCAAGGACCTCGCCCCCGCGCTCGCGTCGATGGTGTTCGTCGCGCGCCCGCCGCTCGAGACGCCGACGGGCCGGTTCCTCGGCGTCGCGCACTTCCAGCGGCTGCTGCGCGAGCCCCCGCACGCGGCCGTCGGCTCGGTGCTCGACTCCGACGTCGAGGGCGTCGCTCCCGACGCTCCCCTGGGGCGCGTCACGCGCATCCTCGCGACGTACGACCTCCTGTGCGTCCCCGTGCTCGACGCGGAGAAGCGCCTGCTCGGCGCGATCAGCGTCGACGACGTGCTCGACCACATGCTCCCGGACGACTGGCGCGAGACGGACGACGACGTGGACACCGAGCAGGCGCGCGCCACGCTCGCGCCCGGCGCGCTGCCGCGTCCCGCGGCCCGCGGCGGCGCGACGGGGGTGACCCGTGGCTGACCGCCTCGACACCCCGAAGAGCGCGCGGCGCTCCCTCATCCCGCGGGTCAAGGTCGACCAGGACGCGGTCGGCCGTGCGACCGAGGGCATCGCCCGGTTCCTGGGCACGCCCCGGTTCCTCGTCTACCTCACCGTGTTCTGCGCGGTGTGGATCATCTGGAACTCGTGGGGGCCGGAGGGCCTGCGGTTCGACTCCGCGGAGTTCGGGTTCACCGCGCTCACCCTCATGCTCTCGCTCCAGGCGTCGTACGCGGCGCCGCTCATCCTGCTCGCGCAGAACCGCCAGGACGACCGCGACCGCGTCACCGCCGAGCAGGACCGGCAGCGCGCGGAGCGCAACCTCGCCGACACCGAGTACCTCGCGCGCGAGATGGCCGCGCTGCGCATCGCGCTGAGCGAGGTGGCCACGCGCGACTTCGTGCGCTCCGAGATCCGCAACCTGCTGGAAGAGCTGGAGGAGAAGTCGGCCCGCCAGCCCGACGACGAACCCTCCGACCGCTGACGCGAGATCGACCCGCCCGTCGCCAGATCGACCCCCCGAGGGTCGATCTCGGCCGCTCGGGTCGATCTCAGGATCCGCTACCGCGTGCCCTCGGCCGCGACGCGGCGCAGGCGCTCGACGAGCGCGGGGTCGCCCTCGACGGCCAGGCCGTCGGCCGGGCCCCGGCCCCACAGCCACAGGTCGAGCGCCCACGCGGGGCCGGAGACCTGCGTCGTGGTCGAGCCGGGGAGGTCCACGAGCTGCGCGACGTCGAGGTCGTACGCGGTGCCCGACTCGGGGCCCGTCCCGGTGAAGCGCCCGAACGCGAGCTCCCAGCTCCGGGGCCGCTCCCCGAACCCGTCCACGACGACCGACACCGTCGCGCCGTCGGGCGTGAACACGCCCCAGCCGGGCACGCCGTCGATCATCACCGACAGCACCTCGTCGACGCCGTCCGCCGCGACGTCCGGGTCGGCGGGCGTGACGTCCCGGCCGGCCGTGAGCTCGGCGTCCGCGCGGTGGATCAGCGCCTCGTGCGCCTGCCGGCGCACGACCCAGCCGACGTGGCGGCCGTCGTCGTGCCACGACCAGCACGGCTCCGCCGGGTCGCGACCCGTGAGGGCGGCGACGAGCCGGCTCGTCGAGCGCTGCAGCAGCGCGGGCAGCTCCGCGTCCGACGACGGCCGCGCGAGCGGGGTGACGTCGTCGCCGTCGAGGCCGTGCCCGGGGGTGGGCCCGACGACGCGCGCCCAGAAGTCCTGCACCTCCGCGAGGTGGTAGAGCAGGTCCGCGCCGGTCCACTCGGGGCACGCCGGCACGCGCGCGTCCGGGGGCGCGCTGCGCACGGCGTCGCCGAACAGCTCGCTGTCCCGTGCGAGGGAGGCCAGGGCGTCCATCCGTGCACCGTAGACCCGTTCGGCGCACCACGGCGTGCGATGCGCCTCACGTCCGTCCCGGGACCTAGGGCCCGGCGGACCGCGGCGCCGGCGCGCCTACGATGGGTCCATGCCCGACCCTGTTGCAGACCCGCTCGAGCACGCCGTCCGGCAGGCCCTCACCACGGTCCTCGACCCGGAGATCCGCCGCCCCGTCACGGACCTCGGCATGATCCGCTCGGTCGCGGTCGCGCCCGGGGCGCCGGGCGCCGTCGTGACGGTGGGCGTGGACCTCACGGTCGCGACGTGCCCGATGCGCGACACGCTCTCGCGCGACGTCGCCGCCGCCGTGCGCGCGGTCGACGGCGTGGCGGACGTGCGCGTGGACCTGGGCGTCATGAGCGCGGAGCAGCGCGCCGAGCTGCGCACGATGCTGCGCGGCGGCGTGGGCGAGCCCGAGATCCCGTTCGCGAAGCCGGAGTCGCTGACCAGGGTCTACGCGATCGCGTCCGGCAAGGGCGGCGTGGGCAAGTCGTCCGTCACGGCGAACCTCGCGGTCGCGCTCGCGGCGCAGGGCCTCGAGGTCGGCGTCGTCGACGCGGACATCTACGGGTTCTCGATCCCGCGCATGCTCGGCGTCGACCGGCAGCCCACGCGGGTCGACAACATGCTCCTGCCGCCGATCGCGCACGGGGTGAAGGTCGTCTCGATCGGCATGTTCGTCCCGCCCGGCCAGCCGGTCGTGTGGCGTGGCCCCATGCTGCACCGGGCGCTCCAGCAGTTCCTCGCGGACGTGTTCTGGGGCGACCTCGACGTGCTGCTCCTCGACCTGCCGCCCGGGACGGGGGACATCGCGATCTCCGTGGCGCAGCTCCTGCCGGGCAGCGAGATCGTCGTGGTCACGACGCCTCAGGTCGCGGCCGCCGAGGTCGCGGAGCGCGCGGGCTCGGTCGCCACGCAGACGCAGCAGGGCGTGGTGGGCGTCGTCGAGAACATGTCGTGGCTCGAGCAGCCCGACGGGTCGCGGCTGGAGGTCTTCGGGTCCGGCGGAGGTGAGCGCGTCGCGGCGAACCTGTCCCGCGCCACCGGGACCGACGTCCCGCTCCTCGGCCAGGTCCCGCTCGACGTGTCGCTGCGCGAGGCGGGCGACGGCGGCACCCCCGTGGTCCTCGCCGAGCCCGGTTCGCCCGCGGCCGTCGCGCTGCACGACGTCGCGCTCGGGCTCGCGCGGAGGCCGCGCGGCCTCGCGGGGCGCTCGCTCGGGGTCACGGTCGTCTGACGCCTCCTGCCGGGGCGCCTGACGCCTCCTGCCGGGCCGCCTGACGCCTCGTGCCGGGGCGCCCGAACGGGGAGCCCCGGGGGCCGGGCGGGCGACGTGCCTCGTCGTCCGGCAGGGCCCCTGTCTTTTCTCCGTGCCACGGTATAGTCTCGCCCGCATCTCGTCAGGGGGACGGCCGTCAGGCCGGTGAGGGGGATCGTGTCGTGGCGTCGTCGCTGCTCCACGCTGCCCTCTTGCGCCCTCACACGCCTTCGCGCACCCTCGCCCGTTCCCCGTCGCCCCACGCGGGGGCGTTCGGCCCGTTACCGATGGGTGACCTCTGGGTGGAGAGAACGCGACGGAACTCCTCCCCAGGGATGACGACGCCCCCGGTCCGCACCCCCTAGCCTCGGGCCGGGCGTCCACCCGACCGCCCTCGCAGCACCCCCTCACCGACCGTCACCGTCGTCCCGTCACCGTCGCCCAGGAGCCCGCACGTGGGTATCACCCGCCGGATCGTCTTCCCCGCCCTCCGCATCGTCGTCTGGGGGGTCATCGCCGCCGCGCTCGCCGTGATCGCCTTCCGGTCGGCGCCCGAGCCCCCCGCGGACCCGGCCGTGCCGTCCGCGGAGCTCGTCGAGCCGCGCGTGACCGTGACCACGGGCGACGTCACCAACACCGTCACCCTGACCGGGCAGATCGTCGCGGACCCGGCCGCGCCACAGAAGGTCACGCAGCGCGGCGTCGTGACGGCGGTGCACGCCCAGCCGGGCGACGTCGTCGAGGCCGGTGCGCCGCTGCTCGAGGTGACGCTCACCGAGCCGCAGGAGCCGGTGACGAAGACCGACCCCGAGACCGGCGAGGTCACGGTCACCGAGCGCCGGCCGAAGGTGACGAAGGAGACCGTGAAGGCCACCACCGCCGGCACGGTCGCCACGTTCACCGCTCTGAAGGACCAGGAGGTCGCCGTCGGCGAGGACTTCGCGTCGGTCTCCCCCGGGACGCTCTCCGTCACGGGCAGCATGGTCGCCGAGCAGCAGTTCCGCCTGCTCCAGATCCCGACCGAGGCGACGGTCACCGTCACCGGCGGGCCCGCACCGTTCACCTGCACGAACCTGCGCATGGGCACTGCCGCCGCTCCCGCCGGGACGCCCGAGGACGGCGCGACCGACCCCGCCGCGGGCGCGACCTCGGCGAGCGTCACGTGCGCCGTGCCGGGCGACGTCACCGTCTTCGCCGGGCTCGCCGCCGAGCTCGAGATCACCGCCGGCTCGGTCGAGGGCGCCCTCGTCGTGCCCGTGACCGCGGTGCTCGGCCGGGTCGAGCAGGGCAAGGTGTGGGTCGTCGGCCCCGACGGCGAGCCCGAGGAGCGCGCCGTCGCCCTCGGCCTCACCGACGGCAGCGTCGTCCAGGTCACCGAGGGGCTCGCCGAGGGCGACGAGGTCCTCGAGTTCGTGCCCGGCCAGGACGTCGTGCCGGTCGTCGACCCCCTGACCGGCGAGGTGGTCGGGGGATGAGCCTCCTGGAGCTGAGCGGGGTCGCCCGCTCCGTCCTCCTCCCCGACGACCGCGAGCTGGAGATCCTGCGCGGCATCGACCTCACCGTCGACGCCGGAGAGCACGTCTCGATCGTCGGGCGGTCGGGCACCGGCAAGTCCACCCTGCTCAACATCCTCGGGCTCCTCGACACCCCGACCGGCGGCGAGTACCTGCTCGACGGCGTCCCCATCGGCCGGCTCTCCGGACGCGCCCGGGCACGTCGCCGCGGGACGGACTTCGGGTTCGTCTTCCAGCAGTTCAACCTCCTCCAGGGCCGCACGGCGCTCGAGAACGTCGTCGCGCCGCTGATGTACGCGCGCGGCCGGCAGTTCTGGCAGCGCCGGACGCTGGCCGCGGAGATGCTCGACCGCGTCGGGCTCGGCGACCGCCTCGACACCCGCCCGGAGAAGCTCTCGGGCGGCGAGCAGCAGCGCGTCGCCATCGCCCGTGCGCTCGTGCGCGTGCCCCGCGTGATCCTCGCCGACGAGCCCACGGGCGCGCTCGACGTCGACACGGGCAGCGAGGTCATGGACCTGCTCGACACGATCGCGCGCGAGAACGGGTCGGCGCTCATCGCCATCACGCACGACCTCGCGGTCGCGTCGCGCGCGGCCCGCCAGTTCCGGCTCGCCGACGGCGTGCTCACCCCGATCGCCATCAGCGCGCGCAGCGCCGGCTCGCTCGCGTCGCTCGACGCCCCGGGCGCACACCCCGGGACCCAGGACGCCGCAGGGCCCTACGGCCCCGGGGCGGAGGGCGCCGTCGCGCCCGCGCTGGAGGCCGGCGACGACCAGGCGGAGCACGTCGCGCGGCCCCTGGTCGCCTCGCACGGCTCCGCCCCCCGCGCGGGGGACGCCGCGTGACCGGGGTCGTCGGCGCCGTCCTCGAGGCGTGGGACGAGCTGCGGGTCCACAAGGTCCGCGTCCTGCTCGCGCTCGTCGGCGTCGCCGTCGCGGTCTGCGCGATCACGGCGATCTCCGCGGCCGGCGAGATGCTGCGCCAGGTCTCCGCCGAGCAGAACGACCGCTGGGGCGGTCGCGCCGCCACGCTCCAGGTGTCGGCCTGGCCGACCGGCGAGAGCGGGAGCGTCATGCCCGCGCCCGAGGAGTACGAGCGCGTGTTCGACGAGGTCGTCGAGCGCTACGCGATCGGCTACTCGTCGATGCTCCGCGACGCGCCGGCGCCCGTCCGCTTCCCCGACGGCACGCGCGAGGTCTACACGACCGGCGTCGAGGCCGACTGGGCCACGATGCACCGCTTCGAGGTGACGTCGGGACGGTGGTTCACCGACGCCGACGCCGACCGCCTCGCGCCCGCGCTCGTCGTCAACCAGGCGTTCCTCGACGCGCTCGGCGGCGTGGCCGTGGCCGAGCACCCGACCGTGACGATCGGGGGCGACAACCCGGTGGTCGCGACCGTCGTCGGGGCGTTCCCGGACGACTGGCCGCAGGCCGAGCCGCAGGCCTACGTCCTCGTGGACGCCCAGTCGGCCTGGGTCACCCCGGAGTCGCTGGAGATGACCGGGCCGCCGCGGCTCGAGCTGTGGGTCCCCGACGAGCTCGCCGACGGGCTCGTCGAGGCGATCCAGCGTGACGTCGCGGGCGCGATCAGCGGCACGCAGGCCGAGGTCTACCGGTCCGACTCGGCGAGCTACGGCGTGGTCGACGGTGCGATCCGCTGGGTCGTGCTCGGCGTCAGCGTGATCGCGCTCCTGCTCGGCGGGCTCGGGCTCGTCAACATCGCGCTCGTCACCGTGCGCTACCGGATCCGCGAGATCGGGATCCGCCGGAGCTTCGGGGCGAGCTCGGGCCGCGTCTTCTTCTCCGTGATGATGGAGAGCGTCGTCGCGACGACCGTCGCGGGCGTGCTGGGCGTGACCGTCGCGGTCGTCGCGCTGCACAACCTCCCGCTCGACGCGCTCATGGGCTCGGCCGTCCAGGACGCCCCCGGCTTCCCGTTCTCCGCCGCGGTGACCGGGATGCTCGCCGCCGTCGGGATCGGCGCGCTCGCGGGTCTCCTCCCGGCGCTCGTCGCCGTCCGCGTCAAGGTGATCGACGCCATCCGCTACTGACCGACCGTCACGACGACGTCCGACGTACTCGACCGCTCCGCCCACAGCCAGGAACACCAGACAGGGGATGCACGACATGACACGACGACTCACGGCTCGCGCCACCACCACCGCGATGGTGCTGGGGGGTGCGCTCCTGCTCGGGGCGTGCTCGTCGGGCGCAGAACCGTCGACCTCCGAGGCGGACAGCCCTCTGACCGCCTTCTTCGAGGACGTCTACGGGGACTGGGACGAGGAGAAGATGCAGGCGGAGCAGCGGGAGATCGAGGAGGCGACCGCCCGCTGCATGACCGAGCAGGGGTTCGAGTACCAGCCGGTCGACCAGTCCGGGATGAGCTTCACGTCCGAGGAGAACGCCGAGCGCGACCCGGAGCAGTACGCGGCGGAGTACGGGTACGGCTTCACCATCTACGAGGAGCCGTCCGCGGAGGAGCAGGCGGAGATGGACGCCTGGGTCGACCCGAACCAGGAGTACGTGGAGGCCATGTCCGAGTCGGAGCAGACCGCCTACTACGAGGCGCTCTACGGCGACATGGCGAGCATGGAGTACGACGAGGACGAGGAGATGCCGGAGTACGACCCGTCCACGGCCGGCTGCCAAGGTGCCGCGCAGGAGGAGGTCTACGGCGACCAGAACGCCCTCTGGGAGAGCGAGGAGATGACGGCGTTCAACGAGGCGACGACCCAGCTCTACGAGGACATCGCCGCCGACCCGCGCCTCAAGGAGGTCGACTCCGCGTGGGCCGAGTGCATGGCCGACGCGGGCTTCACCGGCTACGCCTCACCGCAGGAGGCGATGGACGACATGATGGAGCGCTCGAACGCGCTGTGGGAGGGTGCCGACCCGGAGGGACCGAGCGAGGAGACCCTCGAGGCGGCCAAGACCCTCGAGCGGGACACCGCCGTCGCCGACGCAGCCTGCCAGAAGGAGGTCGGCTACCAGGAGGTGCACCTGGACGTCCAGATCGACCTCGAGACGGCCTTCGTCGAGGAGCACCAGGCGGAGCTGGAGACGATCCGCGACCTCATGGCGGAGGCCCAGCGGTGAGCGTGGACGACACCCGGCTCCTCGACCCGGCGACGGAGGACCCCGCGGAGCCGGACCCGCAGGACGGCCGCGGGCGCCGCCGGCTCTCGCTGACGGGGCACCGCCTGGTGTGGTTCGTCGCCGGCGTCGCGGTCCTCAGCCTGGTGGCGGGCATCGTGCTCAGCCGGCTCGTCGTCTCGCCGGCGCAGGCGGCCGCCGACGCCGAGCCTCCCGAGGCGGGCCTCATCACCGTGCCCGTGGAGCGGCGGACGCTCGCCAACGACGTGACGCTGCGCGCGGACGCGACGTACGACGACGCGGTGTCGGTGAAGATCGAGACCGGCGACCTGGGTGGTCCCGCCGTCGTCACGGGGCAGGTCCCCGAGGTCGGCGCCGAGCTGGGCGCGGCGGGCGTCGCGCTGGAGATCGCGGGACGTCCGGTGATCGTGCTCCCGGGCGAGCTCCCGGCGTACCGGTCGCTGCGCGTGGGGGTCTCCGGTCCCGACGTGCTCCAGCTCAAGGCGGCGCTCGGTGCCGTGGGCATCGACCCCGGGCGCGCCGACAGCGACCTGTACGACGCCGCGACGGCCACCGCCGTCGAGAAGCTCTACGCGCAGGTCGGCTACCCGGCACCGTCGGCCGCGGAGGAGGCCGCGCTCGCGCTGTCGAGCGCGCGCGAGGGCGTGCGCGCGGCGGAGGACGCGCTCGACGGGGCGCGCGCCGCGCTCGCGGCGGCGCAGACCGGGGCGACCGACGTGGAGAAGCTGCAGGCCGACAACGCCGTGCGTGCCGCGGAGCGCGCGGTGGCGGCGGCGCAGGCCGAGGGCGGCGACGTCGCGGGCGCGCAGGACGAGCTCCGGCTCGCGCAGGCGCAGCGGGCCGAGCTCGACCGTCCGCGCCAGACCGCGGCGGAGAGCGCGGGCGTCGAGTCGGCGCGGCGCCAGCTCGCCGACGCGCAGGAGGCCCTCGAGGAGGCGCGGACGCAGACCCTCACGGCGCTGCCGGCGAGCGAGGTCCTCTTCCTCGCCGGGCTGCCCCGCCGCGTCGACGAGGTGCAGGTCGAGCGGGGCAGCACGATCGAGGGTCCGGTCATGTCCGTGTCCGGGGCGACGCTCGTGCTCGAGGCGTCGGCGGCGGCGTCCGACGCCGAGCTGCTCGAGGTCGGAGCGGCCGCGACGCTCACGCTGCCGGACGACTCCGAGGCGACGGCGACCGTGACGGCGGTCGAGCCGGCGTCGGCGGCGAAGGACGCCGAGGGCGAGGGCGACGAGAAGGGCGGGGGCGCCGGTCGCTTCACGGTCTCGCTGACCCCCGACGCCCTCACGCCCGAGCAGGTCACCGCGCTGCAGGGCCAGAACGTGCGCATCCGCGTCCCGGTCAGCTCGACGGGGGGCGAGGTGCTCGCCGTCCCGCTCGCGGCGCTCACCGCGGGGCCGGGGGGCGAGTCCCGCGTCGAGGTCCGGCGCGGGTCGGGCGCGGACGCGACGACCGAGCTCGTGGACGTCGAGACGGGGCTCGCGGCGCAAGGGTTCGTCGAGATCGTCTCCGCCGACGGCGAGCTCGACGAGGGCGACCTGGTGGTGGTCGGCGAGTGACCTGGACCGAGCTGGGGCTCCCGGGGACCGATCCCGGCGGCGGCCCCGACGCGGTGGCCCCGGGACCGCCCGACGGCACGACGTCGACCGACGGGTCGGCCGACGGCACCGGGGGCGGGAGCGTCCCCGCCGCCGTCGTCGACCTCGTCGACGTGTCGCGCAGCTTCCCGGGTCCGCCCCGGGTGGACGCGCTCCGGGGAGTGAGCCTGCGCGTGGACCCCGGCGAGTACGTGTCGATCATCGGCCCGTCGGGCTCGGGCAAGTCCACGCTGCTCAACATCCTGGGCCTCCTCGACCGGCCGACGTCGGGCGAGTACCTGCTCGACGGCGTCCCGACCGGGAGCGCGTCGGAGTCGGTGCGCTCGAGCCTGCGCGGCGGTCGGATCGGCTTCGTCTTCCAGTCCTTCCACCTGCTGCCGCAGCGCACGGTGCTCGACAACGTCCTGCTCGCGACCCTGTACAGCGGCGTGCCGCGCGGGGAGCGCGAGGAGCGGGCCCGCACGGCGCTCGAACGCGTGCACCTCACGCACCGGACGACGTTCCACCCGACCACCCTCTCGGGGGGCGAGCGCCAGCGGGTCGCGGTCGCCCGGGCGATCGTCGCCGCGCCGCACCTGCTGCTCGCGGACGAGCCCACGGGCAACCTCGACTCGACGAACTCGGCGGAGGTCATGGACCTGTTCGACGAGCTCCACGGGGACGGGCTCACGCTGGCCGTCATCACGCACGACCCGGTCGTCTCCGCGCGCGCCGAGCGGCGCGTGCGGATCGCGGACGGCCGGCTCGAGGAGCTGGACCGGTGAGGGCGCCGTGGGACCGGGTCCGGCACGCGCGCCGGCGGGGCGCCGCGCGTCCCGGGCGCGACGCCCGGCTGCGGGTGCGCGGGCGCGACCGGTTCGGGGCGCGCGACCTCTTCGCCGAGGCGGCGCACGGGATCGCCGCGCGGCCCGGCCGGCTCCTGCTCACCGTGCTCGGGACCGTCCTGGGGATCGCGTCCGTCGTCGTGACGGTAGGCCTCGCGCAGACCGCCGCCGGGCAGATCAGCAAGCAGTTCGACGCGGTCGCGGCGACGCAGGTCGTCGTCGAGCCGAAGACGACGACGCTCATGTCGGGCGAGGAGCGCGCCGTCGCGCGGCTCCCGTGGGACGGCCCCGAGCGCGTGCTGCGCCTCGCAGGCGTCGAGGAGGCAGGGGCGGTCGCGGCCGTGGACGTCGCGGGGGCGTCCGTCACGGCGGTGCCCGTCAACGACCCGTCCGTCGCCGCCCAGGCAAGCCCGGACGTCGTCGCCGCGACGCCGGGGCTCCTGGGCGCGGTGCGGGGCGAGGTCGTCACCGGTCGGTTCTTCGACGCCGGGCACGACGCGCGCGCCGACCGTGTCGCGGTCCTCGGGGCCCGCGCGGCCGAGCGGCTCGGGATCAACCGCGTGGACCGTCAGCCGTCGGTCTTCGTGGGCGAGCGGTCGTACACGGTGATGGGGATCGTCGACGACGTGCAGCGTCGCACCGACCTGCTGGACGCCGTGATCCTCCCCGCCGGGACGGCGCGCGCCGACTTCGGGGTCGGCGCCCCGGAGGAGCTGCAGCTGCGGATCGCGACGGGCGCGGGGAGCGTCGTGGCGCGGCAGGCGCCCGTCGCGCTGGACCCCAACGCCCCGGAGGGCTTCGTCGTCAAGGCGCCCACCTCGGGCTCGGCGCTGCGGGAGAACGTCCAGGCGGACGTCAACGCGATCTTCCTCGCGCTCGGCGGCATCGCGCTCCTCGTCGGCGGGGTGGGGATCGCCAACATCACGCTGCTCTCCGTCATGGAGCGGGTCGGCGAGATCGGGCTGCGGCGCGCGCTGGGGGCGACCCGACGCGACATCGGTGCGCAGTTCGTCGTGGAGTCGGTCGTCGTCGGGCTGCTGGGCGGCCTCGTCGGGGCCGCGCTGGGCGTGATGGCGGTGGTCGTCGTCTCCGTGGTGCAGGAGTGGACGCCGATCCTCGACGTCCGCATGGCCCTCGGTGCGGCGCTCCTCGGCGGCGTGGTCGGCCTCCTCGCCGGCACCTACCCGGCCCTCAAGGCCGCGGCGATCGAGCCGATCGCGGCGCTCCGCGGCGGGACCTGACCGCGCGGGTCGCGCGGGTCGCCCGGTCGGGACGAGTTCCCGACCGGGCGACCCGCCGGGCGACCCGTCGTCGTCGGCCTGCGCGCAAGCAACCCGATGTTTGGTCGTGTTCGATCGTGTTGGATTTCTCGGCGATGTGGACAATACTGGTCGCATGCTCGCCTCACAGCGCCAGGAGCGCATCCTCGCGGAGATCCGGGACCACGGCGCGGTCCGCATCGGCGACCTGACCCGAGAGCTCGGGGTGTCGGACATGACGATCCGGCGCGACCTCGTCGAGCTCGCCGACCAGGGCCTCGTCCGCAAGGTCCACGGGGGCGCCGTCGCCCCCCACACGACCGCGCACGAGCCCGGCTTCGCCGCCAAGAGCTCGCGCGAGGCCGCGGAGAAGGAGGCCATCGCGACGGCCGCCGCCCGGCTCATCACCGCGAACGCGTCGGTGGCGCTCAGCGCCGGCACGACGACGCACCTGCTCGCCGCCCGTATCGCCGCGGACCCCGCGCTGCGCCCCCTGACGGTCGTGACGAACTCCCTCCCGGTCGCCGAGATCCTGCACCGGGCGAACGACCCGCGCCTGGAGACGATCCTCACCGGCGGCAGCCGCACCCCGTCCGACGCGCTCGTCGGCCCCCTCGCGGAGGCCGCGCTCGCGGGCCTGCGCGTCGACCTCGCGTTCGTCGGCGCGCACGGTGTGGACCCGGAGATCGGGCTCACGACGCCGAACCTGGACGAGGCCGCGACCAACCGCGCGCTCATCGAGTCCGCGGGCCGTACCGTCGTCCTCGCCGACCACACGAAGTGGCACACGACCGGCCTGCGCGTCTTCGCGACCTTCGCCGACGTGGACGTCCTCATCACCGACGCCGGTCTCGCCGAGGACGAGCGCGCGCGTGTGCAGGACCTCGTCGAGCAGCTCGTCGTCACCTGACGGCGGACCGCAGCCGCCTCCTCCCCACCGCACCGCGATCGGAACACCGCACGCATGAACCCCCACCTGCGCCGCACCTCGACCCGCCTCGCCGACGGCCGCGAGCTCGTCTACTTCGACGACTCGCCCGCGTACGTCTCGGGTGAGCGCTCACGTCGGCTCGACGACCCGCGGCCGCTGCCCGACCGGTTCGCCCCGGTGCCCGGCCCCGACGGGACCCCGCGCCCGTACGTCGGCCCCGAGATGCGCCGCGACCCGCTCACGGGCGACTGGATCCCGCTCGCCGCGCACCGGATGAACCGCACGTTCCTCCCCGCGGCCGACTCGTGCCCGCTGTGCCCCGCGCGTCCCGGTGCGGCGTACTCCGACGGCGAGGTCCCCGACACCGACTACGACGTCGTCGTCTTCGAGAACCGCTTCCCGTCGCTGCAGCGCGTCCCCGGGGTCGAGGACGCCGTCGTCGAGGACGCGCCGCTCCAGGTCCACGCCCCGGCCGCGGGCCGGTGCGAGGTCGTGTGCTTCTCGAGCGACCACCGCACGTCGTTCGGCGCGCTCTCGCCGCAGCGCGTGCGCACGATCATCGACGCGTGGGCCGACCGCACGGCCGCCCTGGGGGCCGTGCCGGGCGTCGAGCAGGTCTTCTGCTTCGAGAACCGCGGGCAGGAGATCGGCGTCACGCTGCACCACCCGCACGGGCAGATCTACGGCTACCCGTACGTCACGCCCCGCACGCGCGCGCTGCTCGACGAGGCGCGCGAGCACCACCGCCGCACGGGCCGCAACCTGCTGCGCGACGTGCTCGACTCCGAGCTCGCGGACGGGCGCCGCGTCGTGCTCGAGACCGAGCACTGGGTCGCCTACGTGCCGTTCGCGGCGCGCTGGCCCGTCGAGGTCCACCTCGTCCCGCGACGCGACGTGCCCGACCTGCCGGCCCTCACCGACGCCGAGCGCGACGACCTCGCGACCGCCTACCTCGAGCTCCTGCGCCGCCTCGACCGGTTCTTCGAGACGGCCGACGGCGACCCCATCCCGCTCCCCTACATCGCCGCGTGGCACCAGGCGCCGGCGCACGAGGGCCGCTCCGTCGCGGACGGCGGCACCGACGACGTCACCCTCGCGCGGCTGCACCTCCAGGTCTTCTCGGTCCTGCGCGCGCCGGGGAAGCTCAAGTACCTCGCCGGCTCGGAGTCCGGCATGGGCGCGTGGATCAGCGACACGACGCCCGAGCGGATCGCGGCGCGGCTCCAGGAGCTCGCGCCGTCGAGCGCGGCGCGCGGGTGGGTCCGCTCGTGGTCCGACGACGACGGCGCCGCCCGGGCTCGCGCGGTCTTCGCCACGGCGTTCGGCGCCGACGCGGCCGACGCCCGCGCCGGTGACGGCACCGGCGGCGAGCACGAGGACGACGTCCACGTCTGGGCGGCGCCCGGTCGCGTCAACCTCATCGGCGAGCACACCGACTACAACGCGGGCCTGTGCCTGCCGGTCGCGCTCCCCCACCGCACGTACGTCGCGCTGCGCCCGCGCCCGGACTCGGTCGTCCGGCTCGCGTCGGCCCAGGCGCCCGGCGAGACGTGGACGACGACGCTCGACGACGTGGCCCCGGGCACGGTCGCGGGCTGGGGATCGTACGTCGCGGGCGTCGCCTGGGCACTGCGCGAGCACCTCCTCGCCCAGGGCACCGACCCCGGCGCGATCAGGGGCTTCGACGCGGCGGTCGACTCGAGCGTCCCGTTCGGGGCCGGGCTCTCCTCGTCGGCCGCGCTCGAGTGCGCGGTCGCGGTCGCGCTCGACGACGTCGCCGGGCTCGGCCTGGCCGCGACCGACGCCGGCCGCGCCGCCCTGGCGGCGGCGAGCGTCCGCGCCGAGAACGAGATCGCGGGCGCCCCGACGGGCGGCATGGACCAGTCCGCGTCCCTGCGCGCGCACGCCGGCCACGCGCTCCTCCTCGACTGCCGTCCCGGGCTCGACCCCGTCGCGTCCGCCGAGCAGGTGCCGTTCGACCTGGACGCCGCGGGGCTGGCCCTGCTCGTCGTCGACACGCGCGCCGAGCACCGGCTCGTCGACGGCCAGTACGCCGCGCGCCGCGCCACGTGCGAGGACGCCGCCCGCACGCTCGGGCTGGACTCCCTGCGCGAGCTCGCGGACGACGTCGCCGCGAGCGACGACCCTGCGGCCACCCTCGCCGTCGCCCTGGAGAAGCTGCCCGACGACGTCACGCGCCGCCGGGTGTGCCACGTCGTCACGGAGATCGGCCGCGTCCGCGACGTCGTCGCGCTCCTGCGCGACGGCCGTCCCGGCGCGATCGGGCCGCTCATGAACGCGTCGCACGCGTCGCTGCGCGACGACTACGAGGTCTCGAGCGTCGAGCTCGACGTCGCCGTGGACGCCGCGCGCGTCGCCGGCGCCCTCGGCGCGCGCATGACCGGCGGCGGGTTCGGCGGGTCCGCGATCGCGCTCGTCCGCGCCGACCAGGTCGAGGTCGTCGCCGACGCCGTCCGCGCGGCGTTCGAGCGCGAGGGCCTCGGCGCCCCCGGCTTCCTCCTCGCGACCCCGTCCGCCCCAGCCGAGCGCGTCGCCTGACCCGACACGACGTCACACGCCGCCGAGCACGACATGAGGGTCGCGATGCGGCACATGACGACCCTCATGTCGTGCTCGGCGGGGGCGGAACGTCTCAGACGTCGTACGTGGCGACGAGGGGAGCGTGGTCGCTCCAGCGCTCGTCGTGCGTCGGCGCGCGGTCGACCTCGACCTTGACGGCGCGCTCGGCGAGCGACGGCGTGGCGAGCTGGTAGTCGATGCGCCAGCCCGAGTCGTTGTCGAACGCGCGCCCGCGCCACGACCACCACGTGAACGGGCCGGGGCCCTCGCCGCCGTGGACGCGGCCGAGGTCGACGAGGCCGATCTGGTCGAGCCAGGTGTCGACGTACGCGCGCTCCTCCGGGAGGAAGCCGGCGCTCTTGAGGTTGCCCTTCCAGTTCTTGATGTCGACGTTGTGGTGGGCGATGTTGAGGTCGCCCGCCAGGACCACCTTCTCCCCCGTGGCCGCGAGTTCGTGCAGGCGCGCGGTGACCTTCTCGAGGTAGGCGTACTTGGCCACCATCGTCTCCGGCTGGCTCACGGTGCCGGAGTGGATGTACGCGGAGACCACGGTGAGGCGACCGCCGTCGGGCAGCTCGAGGTCCGCCTCCACCCAGCGGCCCGTGTCGACGGGCGGCTCCGGCTCGCCGGCGCCCAGCCCGACGCGCACCGCCGAGACGGGCAGCCGCGAGGCGACGGCGACGCCGGCCCGGCCCTTGATGTCGCACGCCTGGTGCGCGACGTGCCACCCGTCGAGGAGGTCGTTCACGATCGAGTCGGGGGCGCGGACCTCCTGGAGCAGGAGGACGTCGGGCGTGCGGGACGCGATCCAGGCGTCCATCCCGCGGCGGTAGGCGGCACGGATCCCGTTGACGTTGGCGGTGGCGATGGTGTGCAAACGGCACTCTCCTCGGGGGGTGACCAGGCAAGGAGTCCATCATGCCGTCCGCGACACCCCGTCACCGTCGCCGCCCGACCCGCGGGCGCCCGGCTGCGAGCGCCGGAGTTTCACCCGCTCTCGACATGCCGACCGGAGCGTTCCGCGCTTCGCTGACACGCGTGAGCCGATGGGGGCGGGCGCGACGTCGCGCGATCGCCGCTGTCCTGGTGCTCGCCGCGCCAGCCGTGTTCGTCGCCTCGGCCGCGAGCGCCGACGCCCCCGTTGCTCGAGCTGCCTTTCGACCTCTCGAGACGGGGTATCCGCCCGCGCCGTGCGTGCAGCATGGCGAGCAGAGCAAGGCCGAGCGGATCATCTGGGACGAGGTGTCGCGCCTGGTGGCTGCGGGGCTACCCGCGTGTGAGCTGACGTGGGTCCTCGAGCCCCCATACGACGGTTCGTGGGGTATCGCGTACACCGCCGCAGAGGCCGAGGGCGACCGGCCGCTGATCGTGATCGACCCGAACGTTGCGACGTACACCGACGACCTCGACCCGGAGGAGCGAACCCGGGTCCAGCTCGACACAGACGTGCGCACGGCCGTGCGACACGAGTTTGGGCACGTGCTGACCTACTTGCTCGGATACGACGACGACGAGCTGCGTGACATCTTCCCCGCGGAGCTCGAGGGCGCGAACATCTCGGAGTCCACCCGGTACGGGCTTGAAGCGTCCGCGGAGGCCATCACGCAAGCACTCACACCGCCCGGTGAAGGGCGGACCTGGATGTACGACAAGCACGTCGATGATGCCGACGTCGCAACCGCGCGCGAGCTCCTGGCCCGCTTCACCGACCCCGGGTCGACGACGACCCCCTGACCCCAACAGAACGGCCCCGGCCGGTGCTACCAACACCGAGCGGGGCCTGACCACCACTAGAGGAACGGACCCTCTGCGATGGCTCTCGCCCACGCTAGCAGCACCCTGCCCACGGCGCCGACGGCGCCCGACTCGACGACGTCCGCACGCCGCTACGTGAACGCGTGGCGCGACGCGGTGTGGGCCTCACGCGACCTCCGCGCGACGGACAAGCTCGTCGCGCTCGCCTACGCCGACCACGCGTCCGCCGGCCCGCTGCGGGTGTGGGTCGCCGCCGAGCGCCTGCAGACGCGCACGAGCCTCGGCAGGACCGCCACGACGGCCGCCGTGCGGCGCCTGCGCGACGCCGGGTGGCTCACCCTCACCTCGGCCGGCGTGCGCGGCTCCACGACCCGCTACGCGCTCACCACGCCCGGCACCGACGCCGCCGAGCTCGAGCACGACGACCAGGTCGACGACGTCGACGTCGTCGAGCACCAGGAGCACGAGCCGCGAGCGCCGCGACAGGTGTCGCCTCGCGACGAACTCGTGTCGCCTCGCGACGAAAGGGTGTCGCGAGGCGTGCCGGATCCCCTGTCCCATCCCCTGCCCCATCCCCCCACAAGGTCGCTCGCCGTCGTCGACGACTCCCCCGGCGAGCGGGACGCCCTGCTCGCCGGGGTGGTGGAGGAGATCCGGACCCACCCCCTCGCCCGCGGCCTGGCGGCCACGGCGGTCCGTCGGCACGCCCGCGAGCTACGCGCCGCCGGGTGGACGCCCGACGACGTCGCCCGCGAGCTCGCCGCCCAGGACTGGACCGGCGCCCGCGGGCCGGGCCTGCTGCGCTACCGCCTCACCGCGCTCGCGCAGACCGGCCCGACGCCGGCACCCACACCCCGGACGGTCGTCCGCCCGGTCACGACGTCGCGGCAACTGCTCGACGACGCCGACGCCGACGTCGCCGCCGCACCCCCGACCCCCGAGACGCTCGCCGCGGCCCGTGCCGCTGCCTGGCCGCACGGCCGGCCGACCACCACCCGCTGACCACCACGCACGAGAGGACCACCGCCATGACCACCACCGCCACGCCCCGCTCGACGACGTCCGCCCGGATCAACCCCGACAACCGCGTCATGCTCGCGGGGCTGCTGCTCGTGCTCGTCGCCGTCGCCGCGGCCTCGTTCACGCTGAGCTTCACCGGGCTTTCGGCGGCCGCGCCGTGGGTCGCGCTCCCGGCCCGGCTCGCGTGGCTCGTGCCCGTCGTGCTCGAGGTCGCGATGCTCGTCTACGTCGGCGCCGCGCTCCTGCGCGCGCACCGCGGCCAGAGCGCCCGGCTCGCTTGGACGCTCGTGTGGGTGCTCACCACGGTGTCGTCCGCGATCAACGCCGCGCACGCCTGGGACGCCGGCCCGCAGGGCTGGCAGGGAGCCGTCGGCGCGGCGCTGGCCGGCATGTTCCCGTTCATGACGCTGGCCGCCGCGCACGTCGTCGTGGACGTCGCGGTCGCCGCGCGCCCGGACGCCATGGCCGCGGCCGTGGCGGACACCGCGGCGGACACCGCGGCAGCGACGGACGCGGACACCACGCCAGCGTCCGCGAGCGCCGGACAAGCGGACGCGCCCGCCGTCGTCGGCGACGTCGCGCCGGTCGCGCTCGTCGTCGAGCGCACGCCCGAGCTGCACACCGTGGACACCGAGGCGGTCGACACTCGGACGGACAGCGGACACCGGGACAGCGTCCGGACGCTCCGGACGGCTGCGCGCGGACGCGTGGCCGAGCGCCTCGAGGAGATCGACCGCCTCGCGCTGACGACGGACATGTCCGGGCGCGCGATCGCCGACGAGCTCGGCCTCGGCCGGACGAGCGTATGCGCCCGCGTGTCCGCCGTCCGGGCCGAGCGGACGGACACCCGGACACCGGACACGGACGCCGTCTTGCTCGCTGTCTAGGTGTCCGTCCACGCGGGGACCGCCCACCGCCGCGAGGGGTCCGCGCCGACCGGCGTCGTGTGGTTCTGCCACCGGACGACGTCCGCGCACCCCTCCGCGGCGAGCGCCCCGCACACCGGACACGTCCACAGCGTGTGCCACCACGGCTCAGAGCACCCGCACCGGACGAACCCCTCGCCCGGACGGCCGCGGTGCAACCCCCACGCGGAAGCGCACGCCGGACACTGGCGCGGCGGGACCTTGAGCCATCGCCCGCGCCGAACCTCGACCCACCCCGGCCATCGCTGTACGTCCATCCGACCATCGTCGCACCGCTCGAACACCTGTTCGACATACGGCGAAGCGCCCCCGCCCCTCCCGTGTGGGAGGAGCGGGGGCGCGTTCGCGTGCGGGGCCGGTCAGGCGAGGTCGGCCTCGCGGTACATGGCGACCGTGTCGGAGCCGTCGAGCCGGACGCCGTAGTGCCAGCCGTCCTCGCGCTGCTCGGCGTAGAAGATGACGCCTGACACGCTGCCCGAGTCGGTCGTGACGTGGTCGCCCTTGCGGCGGGGGGCCGCGGCCAGGGTCGTGATGTCGTGCACGCCGCCGGCGTCGGGCACGGTGAGGGTCGGTGTGGAGGAGAGGCCGAGATGGCGCAGCCAGGCGTCGACGGCGGGGATCGCCATGATCCGGGCCAGCGCCGCGGCGACGGCCGCGAGGACGGCGGCCGCGCCGACGACCCACGCGAGCCACGCGTCGGGCAGGTAGCCGCCAAGCTCGTCGGACAGGATCGCTGCGACGAGCGGGGCAACGATCCCGAGGACGAGCACGACGGAGATGACGGTCTGGGCCGCGGTGCGCCAGGACGCGCGGCGGGGGTACTCCTGCTGGGAGGACGTGGTCATGGTCAGCCCTTCTGGTTGAGGCGGTCGGCGAGGGCGTCGACGAACGCGCCGGCGAGGTCGTCACCGACGGCGGCGAGGACGGCGTCGGCGAACGCGCCCGGGTCGAGGTCGGTGCCCGGCTGCCCGCTGACGAGCGCGACGAGCTGGTGGTAGGCGGCGGACGTCTCGGCGACGGTCCGCTTCGTCGATGCGGCGATGTCGGCGCGAAGGGTCTGCCCGTCGAGGGTGTCCAGGACGCGGGCGGGCTTGCCGGCCGCGTCGTAGCGCTGGGGAAGGATGCCGAGGATCCGGTCCACCGCGTCGTTGAGTCGGTCGGTGTCCACTCCGGCCATGTCGTCCTCCTGGTGCAGTACGGCCGCGATCTGGGTGCGCATGCGCGCCATGTCCCAGTCGCGGATGTCGATCTTTCGGTCGGGGGCCCACTCGTTGTGGCCGCACACCATGTCGGGCCCGAAGCCGGACAGGTCGCAGTACGCGGCGTTGATGCGGGGGTAGGCCCACCGCTGGGCGTCGGTCCAGTCGCCGTCGCCGGCGGACTCGGCCTCGGTGCCCCAGACGGACCGGTTCCCGGTGAGGCCGCGCCACCCGCCTTCGCCGGCGTGGTTCGCGCGCCCGGCGGCCACGACGACTGCGACGCCGGAGCGGGCGAGGAAGACGTTCGCGAGGGGGCCGGGCAGCTTGGGGCGGCCGTCGCGCACGACCTTGAGCGAGGGTCGGTCACCGGTGCGCGCGCCGGCGGTCCAGTGGCAGACCGCACCCTGCGGATCGAAGTCCGCGCTGCCGCGGGCCTCCCACCCGTCGACGAGCTCGACGGTCAGCCCGCGCGCGGCGAGCGCTGCGGGCAGGCGGGTGATGCGGGGCATCAGTCGTCGTCCTGGTCGGGGTCGTAGGGACGGGTGGGCACGGCGTCGTCCGTGGCCGCGGCGTCGCGCATGCGCCCGTCCCGCTCGCGCGACCAGTCGAGGTCGTCGCGCTCGGTGCTGGGGTCGGTGCTCACGGGGGCCCTCCTTCGGGGCATGGCGACGGCCCGGGCCGGGGAGTAGTCCGGTCCGGGCCGCCTGGTGGGTGGTGAGGGTCAGGTGCCGGCGGGCGGGTTGCGCAGCGGGCAGTCAGCGACGTGCTGGGCGAGCTCGTCGCGGATCACGCGGGGGATCTCCTCGCGCAGCTCGGCGAACTTCTCGTCACGCTCCTCGACCGCGCGCGCGAGCGCGCGGGCGCCGGACGTCTTCACGCGCTCGATCGCGTCGTCCGTGGACTCTGACCCGGTCGTGAGGTCCTCGAGCCAGGACACGAGCCGCGCGACCTGCCGTGTGAGGCCGTGCGTCGCACCCTTCGCGGCCTTCGACTCGCTGAGCGCCTGCTTGGCGACCTCACGCGTCGCGGTGAGCTCGTCGCGCAGGTTCGGGTACTCCGCCTCGGCGTGCTCGTTCTCGGCCTGGTCACGGGTCGCCTTCGCGTCCGCGCCGATCCGGTTGAGCTTCCGGTTTCCGAGGATCGCGACGACGATCAGTCCCCCGGTCGTGATGAGCTGGATGATGACGGCGTCGCTCATCAGGTCCCCGTCGCGTTCGATCCGGCCGGGACGACGACGTTCGTCGACCCGGAGGTGGTGACGCCCGGGTTCGTGAACGCGCCGATGATCGAGTTGCCGGTCGCGACGACGTTGTTCGCCCCGTTCGAGATGTAGATCCCTCGGGTGACGGTCCCGGTCGAGGTGACCGTGTTCCCGGTGATCGTCGCGACGGACGCCGACGTCGTGTAGTAGATGCCGTAGGTCGATCCGGCGAGCGCCTGGGCGGCGTTGCCGGAGATCGTGGCCCGGTTGCACGCGTTGAACCACAGCGGGTCCTTCACCCCGGTAAGGGTGTTGCCGGTGCAGGTGAGGTCGTCCACGGCGGTGCAGCGGATCCCGCCGCCGTCGGTCGCGGTCGTGGTCGAGTCCGCGACGACGTTGCCCGTGATCGTGACCTGCGAGGCGTCACGCACCCATATCCCCTTGGACGCGTACCTGGTCGCGTTGCCAGTGACGCGGACCCGAGTGGCGTACCGCACGTGCACGGGGATCGCGGCGGGCGAGGACGCGACCCCGGACCCGGCGCTCGGGAACGCGTTGTCCGCGATGATGACGTTGTCCGCGCGCGGGAACCCGGCACGCTGGTCGCCCTGGACCTGCACGATCGCGTTGGCCGCGTCGACGCCGGTGTTCGTCCACCCGGTGAACGTGTTGCGCGTGATGCGCGTGTTGAGCGGGACGAGCGGGTTCGCGGACTCAGGGGCCGCGGGAGGGTTCGGGTTCTGCACCTGGTCCATCGGGAGCAGGTACGCGCCCCGGTACAGGTTGATCGCGAGCCCGACCTGCCCGCCGCTGTTCTCGAAGACGTTGCCGTCGATGTCGAGCCCGTCGACGCCGACGGCGAAGTGCAGCGCCCCGGCGTAGGCGGATGTGAGGTCGCCCTGCCAGCCGCGCACCACGTTGTTCGTGAACCGGTAGCCGGAGGGCCGCTGCCCCTCCACGCCGGTGTGCGTGCCCATCGGGTTCGGCGCGTAGTAGGTCGTCCCGCCGACGACCTTCGGCAGGAAGCTGCACCCGTCGACGGTGACGTTGACCGTGGGCAGTCCGTCGCACCCGGCGGGGTCGTCCGCGATCGTGAAGCCGCGGGCCTGCGAGGCGTCGGTCTGGATCGCCTCGGTGAAGATGCGCGACCCGTCCACGCCGAGGAAGGCGCACCGGTAGAACGACACGGTGTCGCAGCCCATGAGGTCGAAGCCGTGCCCGGCGCCGATGAGCTCGTCGACGACGACGTCGCGCACGACGACGTCACGACAGTGGTGGAGCTGGGCGACGCACCCGGTCTGCGCGGCGGCGTAGGACCCGACCGCGCGGAACCGCTCGAGCACGACCCGGGACGGGCCGGCGCCGTACCCCTGCGCGGCACCGGACGCGCCCTGGAAGATCACCCCGGAGGACACCGCGCCCCGCTTGGACAGGACCGTGGTGTCCCCGTCGCCGCGGACCGTGATGTCGTCCGCGAGCTGCACGACCCCGGACAGGTAGTACGTGCCCGACGGGACGTACACGACCCCGCCCCCGGCGGCCGCCGCGGCGTTCACCGCGTCCTGGAACGCGGCCGTCGCGTCGGTGGACCCGTTCGCTACGGCGCCGTAGGCCAGGACGTTGAAGACGCCGCCCGTGATCGCGACGGCGAGGTTGATCGGCTCGACGAGCGCGCCGGACACGATCGCCTCGTCGATGCCGTCGGCGACGACGGCGGGCGCGTCGGCGAGCTGCAGCAGCTCGTTGAGGTTGGCCGCGGACAGGGGCGTGACCCCGTCGACCCAGATGAATCCCACGTCGCCCCCTCTCAGACCGGGAACGCGGCCGAGATCGAGCCCGCGCCGGTCCCGGTCTGGTTCACCAGGACGTTGCCGGTTGCGTCGATCTGGCAGCCGGCGCCCTGCACGCGAGACGCGGGCCGGTGCCCGGTCACGAGCTGGCAGATCGCCTGCCCCTGCGTCCACGCCGTCGCGCGCTGGAACGCGCCGTTCACGTAGCAGACGCCGCCGACGACCCGGGACCGGATCGACTGCCACCCCGACCCGTTGTATGCGGTGTAGCCGTTGCCGTAGGTGACGGGCAGCACCCAGTCGGTGTCGCGCCACAGCACCCGCCACGTGCCGGCCACGCGCACGTACAGCACGTCGTCGACCCAGGCGGCGTCCCCGTCGCGCGCGGACGCGTCCGCGTCCCGCGCGCCCGTGCTCGGGTACCGGCCCAGCCCGCCGCGCCCGACCACGCGCCGCGCGACCTGCTGGATCGACGCACCGGCGGTGGACACGTCGTCCGAGGAGAGCAGGCACTCGGCCAGGACCGTCGCCCCCGCCGGGACCGCGGTGTACGGCTTGGTGGGGGTGCCAGCAGCCGTGCCGGACGTGACACCGCCCAGGGCCTCGGAGTCCGTGTCCCCGCCGTCGACGTCGTGGTGCAGCACCCACACCAGGTCATACCGTGCACCGGACGCCGGCGCCGGGTCGCACACCACCGACAGGGCCGCGTCGTTCCCCATGACGATCACGCCGTCCCCGGCGCCGCGCACCACCGTCGCCACCCCGGCACCGACCTGGTAGGCCCACCCGTCCGTACCCGCGACGACCATACCTGTGAGCACGCCGCCCACGTCCGAGGGCGTCACCAGGCCCGCGAGCGCGTTGCGCGCCTCGACCGGGCTCGTGCCCCTGGTGTCGTCCCCGCGGACGAACAGGCCGCGCTGCATCATGGTGCCTCCTCGGGCAGTCGGGTACGCAGCTCGCCGAGCTCGCGCGTGAGGGTGTCGATCTGGTCCTGCTGGCGGCGCAGCAGCGCGAGCAGCGCCGCGGGGAACCGGTCGTAGGACAGGGCGTCGGGGTTGCCGTCGGCGTCGTACACGACGAGGTCCGTCAGACCCGCGTCGTGCACCTCCTCCGCGATGAACCCGACGTAGCGGTTCGTGGTGTCGGGGTCGCGTTCAACCTCGCCCCGGTCCCGCCAGGACCGCGGCTGCAGCGCCAGCACGGCGTCCGGGTCCGCGTCGTAGTCCCTGACGTCCTGCTTGTACTTGCGGGCCGAGGAGACGCGCTGGATGATCCCGTCCGCGTCGAGAGCGACGTTCGCCGCAGCCGACGCGTTCGTCCACGGCACGCGCAGACGTCCCGTCTCGGAGTAGATCGAGACGTCGCCTGCGCATGAGAGCACCAGAGGGGCAGCACCGCCCGTCCCAGTGCTTCCTTCGGACCGGAGCCAGATGTCGCCCGAACGCACCCAGAACGCGTCTACTGGATACTCCGTCTCCCCGAACTGCACATGGCGTCCAAGACCTCCAGGCACGTCGTACTTCGCCTTGAAGATGTCGCCGCCTCCGGCAGATGCTGGCGCCTGCACCAGGAGCCCGACGCCAGACGGGTCGCCTGTCTCCGCGTCGTAGAGCGGTCCGAACAGGGCGCCCTCGGAACCGTCAGGATGGTGGCCGGAAACGCGCCCACCCTGACGGACGTTCAGCGAACCGCCGTCCTGAACCTCCACGTCGCCGCCAGAGACGACAACGTCTCCACCGTCCTCGACGCGCACGCCCCCTCCGCCCTGCACGGTCACCGAGCCGCCGTCCTTGACGACGAGACCGCCGGAGGAGATCGCCGCGGACTGCAGGGTGCGGGACCGCTCGGACTCGTCCTGGCGGCGCTTTACGCCCCGGATCTCGGCCGCCACGGCCTCGAGCCCGGTGCGCTGGGTGGGGTACTGCGAGGACGCCGCCGGGGGCGTGTACGCGTCAGCCACGTGCCCTCCTCACCTGTACTCGGGGGTTGGGGCGCACGTGATCGACACCCAGTCGTCCAGGCCGCCGGAGATCTCGAGGATCCGGGTCCGGTAGTGCCCCTCGGGGAGCAGGCCCCGCAGGTACGGGTGCCCGCCCGGGACGTAGACGCGTGCCCAGTCGCCGGGCTGGTACTGCCCCAGCAGCGGGTACACGTCGCGGCGCGCGGAGAACTTCCACGTCATCCAAGGCCTGGCACTTTGCGCGAGGTTGGCCTCGCCCCACGAGCGCAGCGTCGCCCGGTCCGACGCGGACGACCGGGACTCGGCCTGCTCCAGGAGCGGGAAGCCGGCGTCCGTCAGCTCGGACGAGGCGACGAGCTCGATCGGCATCTCGACCTCGACCCCGTCACCGGCCATCCACCAGCGCGACGCGAGCCCGGTCGCGTCCCGGGAGATCGACAGGCCCGTCGTCGACCCGCGTGCCGTCGAGGTGTCCCACGACCAGTCCGCGCCCGACTGCGTCAGCAGCGGGTCACCGGCGACCATGCGCCACCGGATCCCGAGCCGGTCCGGGGCGAGGTAGGGGCGGAACGCGATGTCTGGGCCGTCGATCACGCCCATGAGCTCGGTGAGGCGCTGCCCGAGGTTCGCGAGCTCGAAGCCGGGGTAGGTGCGCTCCGATCCGCCGGCGACGTCGTCGGGCAGGTCCAGCGGGAGCGACCCGCCCGCGTGCGCGAGCGCGGTCTGCACGAGCCGCTTTGCGATCGTCGCGAGCGACAGGCCTGACCACGACAGGGACGACCCCGCCGGGTCCTCCCCCGCAGCGAGGACCTTCATCACGATGCGGTGGTCCCACAGCGACCACAGGCCCGCCGAGCGGACCGTGAGGCGGCGCGTGTCGTCGTCGTAGTCGTGCGACCAGATCGGGCCGGCCTCGAGCACCTGGTCACCCTCGACGACCGCGAGGAAGCACCGCGCTGGGTCCAGGGACGCGAGCGCGTCCGTGCGGTACTGCGAGTCCGGGGACGACGTCACGGACGGGTACTCCGGCGTCAGGTCCGGGCCCGGGACCAGCGCGAGCGCCGGGAAGAGGCCGGTCGTCGCGATGATCGCCTTGCGGTACTCGTCGATCTCCAGCGGGATTGTGCACGACACGTCGCCCGCCGCGCGGTGCTTCACCGACCACGACGCATCCGACACGGGCACGGTGGCTAGGCGGCGCCCGGTGCGCAGCTCTCCACAGATGATCTCGGCCACGGATCACCACCACGCCGAGGAGTAGGTCACGGACAGGCGCGCGCCGGTCGACGCGCCCACGGGGAGGAACTGCACCTCGAGCTCCTTCCCTGGCGGGACCGCGAACCATTCGCGGCGCGTGAAGAGACCTGACCGGTCGGCCGTACCGTTCAGGAGCGCGGTGCCGCGCGCCGGGTCGACAGTGAGCAGATCGCCCGGGAACAGCGACCCCTCCCACCGGATCCGCCGGCCCACACCCACGGCGACGAGCTCGAACCCCTCGACGGCCGGGCCCTCGACGTGGAACAGGCCGTAGGCGTCCGCGTCGCCGTCGTTGCGTAGCCGCACCCGTCCTGTCTCGCCGCGCTCCCCGAACTCGAGGAACCCGGTGTCCGCTGCACCGTCGGTGAACAGGTCGAACGCGAGCCCGCCCACCAGCTCCGGGAAGCGCGCCGAGGTCGACTCTTGAGGCCCGTACCCCACCGGGTCCGGCGCGAAGAGCTGCGCCTCGGCCACCGCGAGGCCCATCTCGTACTGCAGGTCCGTCACGATCCGGCGGCGGCGCACGCGCACCGCCCAGCAGATGACGGCGCCCCGACGCGGGATGTTGATCCAGAACGGCACCAGGACGCCGCGCGGGGTCGGAACGAACACGCGACGCAGGTCGGCGAGCGCCTGGTCGAGAGACACCGCGAGCTCGGGCTCGTCGGAGATCTCGATCGTGAACTCGATGGTGCGGCCGGATGCGAGGTCGTCGCCCGTCCAGGTGCCGTGTGCGGCGGGACGGTCGGTGTCGTTGGTCCGCAGGGCGGGGAGCTCGTCGACGCCGGAGAGAGCGGCCCACTCGTAGGGGGTGCCCGGCCCGAGCCGCAGCGACCCGAGCTGGGCTTGCCACGGCTCAAGGTCGGGCACCGTGGAGAGGGTGCTGGCGAGTGCCTCGGTCACGGGGCGTCTCCTCTCATACCCGCAGACGCCATGCCAGGTCATCCGCGAGCTCGTGGGCGCTGGCACTGCCGGCGTAGTAGTTCTCGATGTGCAGGCCGCGCACGCCGGCGTTGTCGGTGCCGGCCGCGCGGTTCACGTTCGAGATGAACTCGCCGAGGCGGTCGAGCGGGACGACCGCCTCGGGCCCACGGCCTTCTCCCACCATGGCGAGCGTCGCGCGGGTGACGATTCCGCCGTCAGCCAGGAGCGGGATGTTCGGGGTGTTGATCGTGAAGCCGGCACCCGCAAGGCCGATCGCCGAGGTGAGGGCGTTGTCCGGGACGGTGAGCTCGACCTTGAAGTCGTTCCACCAGCGGATCACCTTGTTCAGCGCGCCCTTGAAGTTGTCGGAGATCGAGTCCCACATGCCGGCTGCGGCGGAGCCGATCTTGCCGGGCAGCTCCTTGACGAATCCGACGATCGCGTCCCAGTTCGAGACGACGAGGCCAAGCGGGGACCACTCCCACACCTTCTTGATCGCATCCCAGATGAGGTTCATGACGTTGGTGAGGGTCTCCTTGCCCTCGTTGAACGCGGCCTTGATGACCTCCCACCCGGTGGTGAGGAACGGCAGGGCGGTGTTCTGCCACCAGTCCGTCACGGCGGAGATCGCGAGCTTGATCCCACCCCACACGGCCTGGACGATCTTCTGTCCCGTCTCGGTCTCGGTGAAGAACCACACGAGGCCCGCCACGAGGGCCGTGACGGCGGTCAGGACGAGCCCGAGGGGGTTCGCCCGCATCGCCGCGTTGAAGAGCCACTGACCCGCCGTAGCGGCCGCCGTGGCGACCTTCCCGGCGGTCGTCGCGACAGTGGTCGCGACGGTCGCGAGCTTCATGTTGTTCAGCGCGACGACGCCCATGCCGACCGTGGTCGCGAGCTGGGCGGCGTCCCCACCGAACGCCTGGACCCCGACGGCGATGTCACCGACCGGGCCAGGCATCCCGACGAGGTCCTGTTTCCACCCCTCGAAGCTGCGGCGCAGCTCCTCGACCCGGGCCTTCGGGTTGCCCGACAGGGTCGCGGCCATGGCGTCCGCGGCGCCGGCGGTGTCCCCGAGGCCGGTCTGCGCGCCCCCGAGCGCGTCGAGGAACGCCGGGATCTGCGCGGTGCCGAGGTCCTCGATCGGGGTACCGAACAGAGCGATCGCGGTGTTCGCCTGCGTCGCCGGGTCGGTGATGCCCTGCAGCCCGGACACGATCGTCGAGAACGCCCCGGAGGCGGTGTCGCCGCCGGCAAGGATCGCGTTGGACATCTCCTGGGCGTTGAGCCCCAGAGCGTCGTAGGCGGCCACGGACGACGTCGACATGTCGGTCGCGCGGATCGTGAACTCCTTGAGGGAGTCCCCGGTCTTGTCGATCGCGATGCCGCCGTTCGCGGACGCGTTGACCAGCATCGCCATGGCCTGGTCACCAGAGAGGCCGAGCTGGGAGAAGTTCACGCTGTACTCGTTCAGCGCGTCCAGGGCCTCGCCGCGCATCGACGTCGGGATCTGCTGCAACGAGGCGGTCATGAGGTCGAACGCCTCGGTCGCGTCCTTCGCGAGCCCGTTCTTGATGAGGATGCCCGCCGTGGTCGTCGACTCGGCGACGTCGATGCCCATCGCCTGCGACAGCGCGAGGGCCTTCTCGGTCGCGGCCTGGATGTCGGACTCGGCCGCCTGGCGCATCCCGCCGATGTTCCCCACGACGGCCTCGACCGCAGCCGAGGCCTCGTCCATCGACTCACCCCACGCACCCCGGTACGCGCCCGCCGCGGCCGCGCCCCACCGCTCGGCCTCGGCCGCCGACGCGCCGAGCGACGCAGCGACCTTGTCCTCGAGCGCCGCGGAGTCGATGTTCGCCGCGAGCGCCTCGCCGATCTCCTTGCCGGCGAACGCCGCGGCGGCGGCCGCGGCCGCCTTCCCGGCGTTCGCCTTGAAGGACTCCCACGCCTTCGCGGTGCGGTCGTCGCCGAGGATGTTGACGACGAAGTCCTTCGCGTTCGCCACGGCGGCCTCCTCTCGGTGCTACCTGCGACGAGCGCGGGTGACGGTGCCGCGAGCGCTGCGCTGGGCCTGGCGGGCCTTCTCACGCTTCGCCTTGCGGTGCTCGTCGACGGACAGGGCCATCGCGACCCACTGGCGAAACGGGAGCTCGAGGACCTCCCGCGGCGTCATGCCGGGGAAGATCGTCAGGAGGTCGAGGAGTCGGGCGTCGATCTGGTCGTCGAGCCATCGCTCGTCGCGGTAGAGCTGAGCGATGCGCGGGTCACGACCGGCGGTGCGCTGGGAGCGGCGGCGGCGTCGACCGACGGGGAAGCCGTCGACGCTGACGTAGGGTCCTCGGCCTCGCCCTGGGTGGGCTCGGCGTCGCGCACGCCGGGGTCGCCGGGGTCGGCCTCGATCTGCGGGATCGGCTTGTCGAGGACCTCGTCCCAGGTGAGGTAGCGCCCGCGGTTGTGCTCGGACAGGAACTCGACGATCTTCGTGATGAGCGTCTGCTTCGTCTTGTCGCCGTTCATCGCGACGATGTCGTCGATCCCGAGACCGGACTGCTGCTGCAGCGCGATGACGGCGCGCCCCGGGGCGTCGTTGAGGTTCACGGCCCGGACGCTCTGGCCGTCGATGATGATGCGCACTAGGCGCCTCCCTTGGTCATCTTGGTGATCGCCGCGGCGATCGCCTCGTCGATCTTCTTCGCGGCCGCGTCGCGGCCGGCGACGGCCGGGCCCCAGAAGTAGGGCTGTCCGGCCTGGTTGACGTACTGCTCCCCGCCGAACACGGGGTGGCGGAAACGCTTCGCCTGCCACGCCTGGGCCATCGGCCCGGAGATCCGCCGGTCGGTGCGCACCGAGACGCCCTGCCGCGTCTTGCCGGTCACGACCCGGGTCTTGAGTCCGGCCCCGATCGCCTTGCGCATCCCGCGGTTGCGGTCGCGTGCGACCCGCTCGCGCTCCTCGTAGACGTTCACCTGGCGCAGGTACGGCTTGCGCCCGTCCTTGGGGACGACGAGCCGGGTCTTCTTCCCCGTGACCGCGATCGAGCCGGGCAGGGCCCCGGCGAGGAGCTGGCGCTGGTCGGCGATGATGTCGTCGCCGACGGAGCGCAGCGTGCGGCGCAGCTCGCGCGCGAGCTTCGGGGAGAACTCCTTGACCGCGGCGAGAACCTCGCGCAGGTTCGACGTGTCGAGCTCGAAGTCGAGCCCGGCCGCGGCCTGCGCGGCGGCCGAGCCCGACGACGTGCCGGCCATGTCAGTACGCCGTGTCCAGCGAGCGGTAGACCGCGTAGACCGGCTCGGGGTCGGTGCCCTGCAGGCCGGTCCAGTCGTGCGACACGGTGATGACATCGCCGCCGTTGCCGGTCGGCAGGTCACCGTCGAGGTAGATCGCGGGCACCGCGATCTGCAGGAGCGGCTTCACGCCGGCGGCGATCTCCGCCGGGCCCTCGAAGTTGAGCAGCATCGTGAGCTGCTCCTGGTCGCGGTAGGCGTCGGTGAGGTCGCGGCCCGTGTACTCGATCTCGAAGGATCCGCTGACGCCGTCGTCCTTGCCGCCGGTGAACGCCGCGGGCCGCGAGCGCCGGCCGCCGTTGCCGAGGTTCCACCCGTTCTCGTCGAGCCCGTTGTCGAGCGCGATCGAGGCGGAGCGGACGGAGGCGAGCGGGGTGCCGGCGGACGCGGGCGCCGTGGCGGTCGGGGCGGTGAAGGCGTCCCCGCCGACGTACAGGCCGCCGTGCACGAACGTGAACAGGTCGAACTCCGCGGCGTAGGACGGGGCGGCGTAGGCCTCGTCCATCGTGAGCTCACGCGCGACCCACCCGGTCGTGACGGCGACGATCGAGTCGGCGGCCGCCTCGAGCGAGAGCGTCGAGCACTGCGCGCCGAGGTAGGTGTACGCGTCGGTCGTCGAGGACCCGAGCCGCGGGATGCCCTGCTGGATCGTGTACGAGGGCCCCCAGTCCTCGCGCTTGAGCGTGTGCACCTGCTGGAACACGCCCGAGTCCGCCGCGGTCTCCGTGATAGTGGAGACGCCGAAGAACGCGGCGAGCAGGTAGCCCAGGCCGCGGGTCGGGGCGTCGAGGGTGATCTCGCCCTCGGAGGACCGCTTCACGATCGCGCGGCGGTTCGCTCGCGCGACGCGCAGGCCGGGGCGCATGCCTGTGCCCTGCGCGGTCTCGACGGACTCCTTGAGGGCCGCGTCCGCCTCGAGGAACCGGGACGGCGCCGTGTAGGTGCCGTAGGTCGTCTCGGTGGCGAGCCCGACCGTGTAGTCGCTCTGGATGCCCATGGTGGGCTACTCCTCTCGCTCGTCGGCGGCGCCGTCGGCGTCGTCGTCCTGGTCGGGCGTCGCGTCCTGGCGGCGACGCTTCGGCTTCGGGTCGGCCGGCTCCCAGTCGGCTTGGCCCGCGAGGTGCACCGCCTGCGCAGGTGTCACCTCGATCACCTCGCCGAGCGCGACGACGCGGCCGACGAGCGGCAGCTCGAGCGCGCCGAGCGGGCTGACGTTCTTGAACTTGCGCACCGGGTCTCTCCTCACCTGGTCACGATCACGCGAGCCGCGTAGGTCACCGCGATCTCGCACAGACGGCCCACCTCGGCCTCGACCTCGTCGGTCGCGCCGTCGGACGTGAGCTCGTCCGAGAAGCACCACAGCGCCGCGCCGGCCATGGTCGGGTCCTCGCGCAGGTGCGCGTCGATCACGCCGAGCAGCCCATAGGCGCGGTCGTGCGGCTCGGCGTCGTCCGCGGTCACGCGGAAGCTGACGATCGACACGTCGACGTAGACCGTGAGGTGCCGCGTCCGCTGCGGGCTGACGGTCCCCTCGTCGGGTGTCGCGCGCACCGCGGTGACCGCGACCGAGTCGAACCACTCCGTGGGCCAGAGGAACCCGAACCGGACGTCGACCTCGGTCTCGTCCGCGGCCGCGAGCGCCGCGGCGATCTGGTCGTGCAGCGCGTGCTTGACGCTCGATGTCGCGGCGCCGAGCGATGGGTACATGCCGACGCCGGTCGTCATCCGAACCCTCCCGTGAGCACGTAGTCCTTGATGAGCTCGGACACCTGGCGCGGGAGGGCGAAGCCCTGCAGCACGTCGACGTCGCGCTCGTTCGTGCCGGCGCGGCCGGGCGCCTTCGGGCCGACCTTCGTCGGGCCGGCGAGGAACGCGGCGAGGCGCTGCCCGGCGAGGATCACCTCGTCCGGGACGGACGACGCGGGGCGCGCCGTCGCGGTCACGACGACGCGGCCCGGGCCGAGGGGCCCGTAGACGATGCCCGCCTCGGGGTCCGTCGCGGTCGGGGTGACGGCAGCGCCGTCGACCGTGACCGTGTCGACGCTCGCGACGGGCCACGGCAGGACGACCGCGGAACGGGTCCCCACCGCCGTGACCGCGTGCGTGAGCTCCTGTCCGTGCCACGGGCCGACCCGGCGCTCGATCGCCGACACCGCCGAGGCCGCGTACTGCTCGAGCTCGTCAGCGCGGTCCGCCGGCCACGACATGTCAGCCGCGACCATGGCGCCGTCGATGGGCCAGGTCGGCTCCGTGGCCACGGGTCAGTCCGCCTTGGGCTCGGCGGCCGCGGCCGCGGAGCGGCGCTGACGGCCCTTCGGTGCCTCGGCCTTCGCGGGCTCGGGGTCGGCCGGCTTCGGGTCGGGCGTGGCCGGCGCGGGGCCGGTCGAGTCCGCGGGCGGGGCGTCGGGCACAAGGCCGCGCAGGCGCTCGTTCTCGACGGTCAGCTCGGAGTTCTGCGCGGCGAGCTGGGCGTTGCGGTCGATGAGCTCGTCGACCGTCGCGGTCAGCTCGTCGACCGACGCGCGGAGCTCGGCGGCCTCTGCCGTGTCGGCGTCCTCGTCGTCGACGTCGTCCGGCTCGTCCTCGTCGAGCTGGTCGAGAGCGGCGATCTGCGCGTCGGCGTACTCGGCGCGCTCGGTGAGGCCGCGCTGCACGTAGCCGTCACGCTCGGTGACGAGCGCGGCGCGCAGCTCGCTGCGGTCCTGGTGGGCGGCGGCACGCGCGGCGGCCGCCTTCTGGTGGGTGGGCTCACCCATGGCTGTACTCCCTCGTGTCGTGGGGTTCGTGCGAGGCGTGCCCGCGCACGGTGGGGGCGCGGGCACGCGATCGGTCAGAAGACCGGGGCGACCAGGCCCGTGCCCGTGATCTTCTGGTGCACGGCCTTGGGGGTGCCCTGCTCGTCGACGACGCGGTTGAAGCACGCCGCGTAGTAGCCGTAGACGACCAGGTCGATCCCGAGGGACTTCATGCTCGGGCCGTTGTCGGCGCGGATGTACAGCGGGGCGGACGGGTCCTCCCACAGGTGCGCCTCCTGCCGGGCCACGACCACGGCGACGTCCTCGTTCGTCCCCGTGCCGAGAGCGTTCGGCAGGTTGTTGTCCGTCACGACGTCGCCGCCGTTGGGGAGCTGACCGCGCACACCGGCCGGGTAGCCGGCGCCGTTCGACGTGCCGCCCGCGAGCGCCGGGACGCCCTGCGCGGCGATGAACGGCCACTTGTCGCTCATCTCGCCCTGCAGCCACGCCCAGCGGCGACCGCGCACGAGGGTGAACAGGTCGTCCTCGTCGAGGTCGAGCAGGACGTCCTCGACGTTGGCGGACGCGCCGAGGATCTTGCGGTAGAGCTCCGCGGCGGTCGGGTCGGCGTCGGTGTACGTCACGGTGTTCGCGACGGCCAGCAGCCCCCAGGTGGCGGCGTTGATGATCGTCGAGTCGAGGTTCACGTCGTAGGACTTGAGCAGGTCCTCGAACGTGATGTCGAGCGTGCCGAGGCTGCGCTCGGACGCCTGCCGCGCGATCGTCTGCGAGCCGGCCGCGGTGCGCACCTGCACCGAGATCAGCTCGTCCTCGTAGTCGGTCTCGCTCACGGGGGTGAGCTGCGTCGTCTGGTCGGCGACCGACGTCTTCGCCTTCTGACGCGGGATGTAGACCGTCATGCCGGTCTCGGGCAGGTTGTGCTTGCGGCACTGGTCGGCGAACTTGCGACCGGGCCGGCCCTTGGCGGCGTAGAGGTCGACGAGGTACTGCGGGACGACGAGGCCGGGGGCGCCGCCCGTGGTGACGCCGCGGCCCTCGAGCTTGTCCCCGCGCTCGGTGCGCTCCTCACGCTCGTGCGCCTCGAGCCGCTCGCGGTGCGGGCCGCGGATGTTGAGGGCGTCGGCGACGACGTCGCGCAGGAAGAGCTCGCCCGACGGGTCGTTCTCGCGCGAGTAGGTGCGGCCCTCGCGGACCTCGACGCCGGAGCCCGCGCGGGTCTCGCCGGGCCGGTCGCCGCCGCGCGCGTCGGCCCCGGTGTCGACCGGGTTGACGCGCTCGGCCAGGCGGGCGAGGACGTCGTCCGCCTTCTTCTCGTCCTCGAGCGCGCGCAGCTCGGTCTCGAGGGTTCCGAGCTCGGCGTCGATGCCCGCCTTCTTGCCGCGCAGCTCCTCGGCCTTCGCCTTGTCGTCGGCGGTCGGCTCGTCCTTGCCGCGCAGCTCGTCGAGCTCCTGGGCGTACTGGTTGCGCAGGTTGATGCGCGCGTTGATCTTCTCGCGCGCCTGCGCGATGAGCTTCTCGAGGTCCACAGACCTCTCCTTTCGGATGGTGCCCCGGCGGGGCGGTGGTGTGTGCAGGGGCGCCAGTCGACGAGGCCAGTCGGCCGCCCCAGGCCGTGGCGCGGGGCGGAGCTCGAGCAGCACGTGCGAGCAGCAGGGGTGCGGGCGCTCAGACGAGCGCGCGCAGCCGCACGTCCTCGACCGTGAGGCCGAGGTCGATGCGGAGGTTCTGGGGCGCGACCTGGTCGCGCAGGTCTGGGTAGCCGCCGGTGTGCGGGTTGGCGCCGTACCCGACGATCGCGACGTCGCCGCGGTGGATGTCGTACTTCTGGATCCGGTACTCGGTGTAGTCCGGGGACCACTGCCCGAGCGTGATCCGGAACATGAACGACATCTCGTCGACGAGCTCGGCGCGGATCTTGGGCGCGATGTACGCGACGTCCTGGTCGCGCGGGTCGAGCTCGGGCGCCTCGACGCGCAGGCCCGTCTCGTCCTCGGCCAGGAGCAGCGTGCCGTTCGTCGTGCGCGCGATGCGCCGCAAGCTCTGGTGCTGCAGCACGAGCGGCACGTCGAGGTCGGCACGGGCGAGGGACTCGGCGCCCGCGGCTTCGGACACGATCTCCGTATATGGGCCGTACCAGTCCCACATCTCGTACCCGCGCTCGTACACCGACGCGTAGCCGGTGAACGCGAGCGGGCCAGCCTCGTCGTCGCCGGCGGCGCGCAGCGACATCTTGACGCCGGCGACGTGCACCGCGGCGCGCGAGCCCTGGGGCTCGGCGGCGCGGCGCTGACGGGGGCGGTCGGCGCGCTGCGCCATGCCCTGCGCGCGGGAGTGCCCGGCGCGTGCGATCAGCTCGGGGTCCATCAGTTGGTGCCTCCCGTCGGGGTGGTCTGCGGCTGGCCCTGGCTGCGAGCGCCGAACAGCCGGTCGAACTCGGCGAGCTGCTCCTCGGTGAAGGGCTCGCGGTCCTCGAGCTCGCGCGCCTCGGACGGTGCGAGCTGGCGAGAGTCGATCTGCAGTTTGAGCAGCTCGGCGCGGGTCTTGGCGTCCATCGCGAGCACAGCGTTGCGGTTGAGCTTCGCGAACCGCGCGGCCGGCAGGAGCCGCGCCGAGACGGTGTCCTCGCGCCGCTTGATCGCGCCGCCGAGGTTCATCACGAGAAGCTGCAGGTTGCGCTGCGTGACGTTCGCGTAGGTGACGTTCCCGGTCGAGGACTGCACGTCGACCATGTCCGCTGGCACGCCGAAGAACCGGGTGAGCGCGATGTCGGTGTACTCCATCTGCTGGATGAACCCGGACTCGGCGGCCTTGGCCGCGAGCGGGGAGTACGTCCAGTCCTTGCCGGAGACGAACACGTCGCCGGCGGCGACCGACGCCTTGAACTGCGCCTTGACCGCCTCCGCCTTCGCCGGGTCGGGAATCGGGAGCTCGGTGTTCTTGAGGTGCGCCGACGGAACGGCGCCGTTGGCGAACCAGTCGGTCGCGAACGTCTGCGCGCCGGACGCGCCGAGGATGCTGAGGGCGGCGTGCGCGATCGGGGACAGGCCGAGCGGGAGACCGCCGACGGTGAACTGTCGCTCGTGCCACACGTGCACGGGGTCGGTCTTCTCGCCGCAGATCCGGTAGTGCAGGATCCGCCCGCCCTTGATCCGGGCCGTGACGTCCTCGGCCTGCACGAGGTCGATCTGCGCAGGCTTGCCGAGCCCGTCCGTCGCGCGGATGATCCCGAACGCGTTCCCATGCGTGTCAAGGTCCATCTGGCTCGAGCCGAGCCACTCCCCGATCGACATCGGCTGGCTGTCGCCGTCGGTCCAGAACGACGGCGTGACGAGCACGGGCGGCGGCGGAACGCGGTAGGAGATCTCGCCGCGCTTGCGGAACACGTCGATCGGCATGAGGGACAGGACGTCCGAGCGCAGCCGGCACGCGGCCCACACGACCGACTGCTGCCGCGCCTCGGTCGAGCGGACGGCCCGGCCGCGAGCTCGTGCCTGGCGACCGATCGAGAGCACCTCGTGCGCGGCGCTCGAGCGTCGGAACAGGCTCATCGCTTCCCCCTCCTTGCGACCCGCCAACGGCGCAGCCGCGGCCCGCCGTCGACGAACCAGGACAGCGCCAGGAGGCCCGCTCCCCCGGCCGCGAGCGCCAGGGCGGGGCTGACCGGCCAGAGGAACACGGCGAGGGCCAGGACGAGCAGCAGCGACCCGAGCAGGTCGAGCAGCGTCGTGAGGTTCACGCGTCCTCCTTCGTGGGTCCGACCACGGAAGCGGCCGGGTCGTAGTCGGCCGGCGCACGGGTGACGTACCCATGCCGGGCGAGCGTGACGGCGTACAGGGCGGTGATGTCCTCGAGCGAGCGCTTGCGCCCCCACCGCCACGAGTCCCCGGACGGTGCCTTCACCGCGGCCTTCACCGCGGCGTACAGCTCGGGGTCGCCGGAGTGCGTGAGGTTCGTCTGCACGACGTCGTCGAACAGGGCGCCGCACGCGGCGTTGAGCTCGCGGGCCCCGAGCTCGACGACCTCGAAGCCGGCCCTGCGCAGGTCCGGGGCGAGCGACGCGGCCGGGCCGGCGCCGTCGAGCACGACGAGCCGACCGCCGAGGGGCTCGGCCTTGCTGGACCCGTCGCGCATTCGACGCGCCGCGTCGACGACCCACGCGGTCCCGACGTCCTGCCGCGGGACCTCGACCCACGCGCGCGTGTTCGGTGCGCCGGCCGCGATCGCGATCGTCGCCACCGAGCGGTCCGGCGCGACGTCGATGCCGTAGACCGGCGAACCCGACCAGTCGAGATCCTCGTCCGGCTCGAAGCACCCCCGCAGCGACGCCTCGGGGATGACCCACTCGTCGCGCTTCGCCTCGGGCCACCACCCGAGGTACGGGCGGTAGAACTCCCACGGGTCGCTCTGCGCGGCCTCGTGCGCGGCCGCGAGCTTCGCCTCGGTCGTGAGCCACCCCAAGCCGGGGTGGCAGTACCACCACGACGCGGGGTCGTCCGGGTCCATGTCCGTCGGCAGCGCGTACTGCACGAAGCACACCCGTGCGCGAGTCGGGCCGAGCGGCCCGTACTGCTCGACGAGCGAGCGAAAGCGCGCCTCCTCCTGGAGCTGGCGCGCGCGCAGGTAGAGCGACTTGGAGTGCCCGGCGGCCGACGCGATGATGAGCTGCGCGTGCTCGATGGTCTGCATCGCCGGCCGCATAGCCTGCTCGACGCGGCCGTCGAGGTGGGCGAACGCCTCGTCGATGATGCCCTTCGTCAGGCTCGGGCCGTGGCCCGACTCCTCCTTGAGCGCCTCGACTTCCCACTTCGCGCCGGTCGTAAACCGGATCGCTTCCTCGCCGGTCGTCCCGTCCCACCCCGGCTTGTTCGTGCGCCGGCCATAGTTGTGGTCCAGGAACATCTCGAGCGGCGAGCGGTGCAGGATCTTCCAGAACTCGTCCTCGAGACGGCTCGCCGCCTTGCCCTTCGTCTGCGCGGTGTAGCGGATCAGCGCGTCCGGGTAGAAGAGTCCGGTCTCGGTGCCCTCGACGATGGTGAACGTCGTCTTGCCGATCTGGCGCAGTCCGATCAGGACAAGCGTGTCGTACCAGTAGGTCCCTGTGTGCGGGTCGATCTCGCCCCACACGTCCGCGACGTCCTGCTGCCACGGGATGAACGGGCGGCCCATGGCCCGCGCGACGCCGGCCTTCTGGCGCCCGGTCGTCTCACGGTTCGGGTTCCGTGGGGTGTGGAACAGCGGGATCGCCTCGGGACGATCACGACCCACTGGCCGCACCGTCCTCGCCGTCGCCGCGGATGAGCTCGAGCACCTTCGCGCGCTTCTCCTCCTCGGTCAGCTCGCCGCCGCCCTCGGGCTTGGGCGGGAACAAGCGCGTGCCGATGTCGACGAGGCGCTGCGCGAGCGGCGACACCAGGTCGTGCCGGTGCTGCTTCACCGCACCGTCGAGCGAGCGAGCCACCGTGGTAGCGACCGCGCGAAGGAACTCGGGCTTGCCGTCGTCGCGCGCCAGGTCGTCGGCGAGCGCCTGCTCGATCGGGCCGGCAGGACCGGGCTCGTCGGGTTCGTCGGCGGGCACGTGCACGACGACGGGGGGCCGCTCGGGGATCTCCTCGGGGAGCTGCGCGCGGCGCTTCTCCTCGCGCCGCTCCGCGACGTACCGGGCGTTCTCCGCACGGCAGGCGGGGCACCCGCAGCCGCGCTGGTACGCCTTGCGGCTGGGGCCGGCGTCGCCGTGCGTGATCTCCGAGGCCACCCGTCACCCCCTGTGACTCGTCACAGGCTCTGCCCTGTGCGTGTACTGAAAAATGGACAGGCGCGGGTCTCCGCTGCAGCGATCCTTCAAAAAACCGCGCGCTGACCAGGGGCGACGCAGGATCGTGAGGTCAGGGCGAGGTCGGTCAGTCGTCCTCGAACACGGCCGAGGACCGACGTCGACGCGGTTGATCGTCGGCCGCAGCGAGGCGAGCACGGGAGTGCCGGGCCCTGGCCTGCTGCGCCTTCCACTCGGCACGGCGGGCATTGGACTTGCGGACGTTGCACGTCAGGTGCGCGGGCCGCAGGTTCGCCGGGTTCTCCGGGTCGCCGCCCTCCCACAGCTCGACCTTGTGGTCGAGGCTCGGGCCGAGCGGGTGCCCGCGGCGCAGGTCGAACAGGATGGCGCGGCTCGGGCCGTAGCAGTCCTCGACCTCGCAGTACGAGCCGGGTGGGCACAGCACCCGCACCAGCTCGCGCCACGCGTGCCCACCGCGTCCTCGCATGGTGCCTCCCGCCGCCGCCGGGCTCCCGCGCCGTCGGGGTCGCCGTGGTGTGTCGCGCGGTCCAGGGCGACGGCGGGAGGTGGAGTGGGGGGCCGGCGCACGTCGCGTGCGTTCGACGGCGCCGGCCAACCCGGGATGCTCCGGTCCCGGGTAGCACGAAGCCCCGGCCGCGGCAGTGGTGCGCGGTCGGGGCTTCCTTGGGCATGACGAACACGCCCGAACGGTGACAGCGTACTACGCCGGAGCGCGATCACGCGCGAGGTCGCGCACGTCGCCGAGCCGGTACAGCGCACGGTCGGCCGCGTCGTGGCCGCGGACCGGGAGCCGCTGTTCCTCGGCGGGTCGCTTCCGGTCCCGGGCGAGGACCTGGTTGATCGTGTTCCGCTTCACCTCGGGCACGAGGCGGCGCGCCTGGTCGATCGTGACGAGGAGGTCCGGGTCGGTATCCGGCAGTTCGCGCAGCCGTGCGCCCTGGTCCAGCGCGAGGTGCTCACCGCCGAGCCACGCCTTCCCGCAGCGGGAGCAGCGCGCGTCGTCGCCCAGGCCGGCCGCGACGTCCCAGTCGCGGACGACCGGGCCGCCGCAGTCCGGGCACGACCCGACGCGCTCGGGCGCGAGGCCGGCGAGGCGACGAACGACGGCACGCGTTGCCCGGAGCTCGTCGAGGTACACGCGCCACGCCGGGTGGTTCTGCGCAGCCCAGAGGGTGTGCGAGGCGAGGTAGGTGAGCGTGTCCCACGCGCCGTCCGGGTCGCCGCACCGGTCGACCCAGTCGTCGACCCACGCCTCGAGCAGGTCGAGCGCGCCGCCGCGCGTGCGGATCGACGACGGGCCCGGCACCGGGACGTCCTCGCGGTACGCCGCGTCCAGGCCGTGCGGCAGCCGGTCCGAGCTCGACGCCGAGGCCGTGCCCGTCAGGTCGTACCGGACGGCACGCAGCCCGACAGCGACCCGGGCGACGTCGGACATCTCGGCGAGGTAGGTGCCGATGTCGTCGAGCAGGCCGCGGGCGCGGTCGAGGCACCGGGCGCAGATCGTCAGGGCGGTCTCGAGCGGGCGGTCGCAGTCCTGGCACCCGGTCGTCGTCTCGGCGCAGGCGGTGCAGGCGAACACCGGGCGCCCGTCGTCGTGGGCCGTGGTCGCGGTCCAGGCGTGCGCGGTGCAGCTCGCGGGCGGGGCGGTCGTCATCATCGGGTCTCCTTGATCGCGCGCTTCCAGAGCTCGTGTCGCTTGCGGGCGCTGCCGCAGGGTCCGCAGACCTCCTCGATCCCCCAGGGCTGGTGCTGGTGGCAGAAAGGTGAGGGCTCGGGCTGCGTCGCGATGAGAGCGAGGGTCGAGGAGAGCGGGACCGGTGCGGCCGGGGCAGGTCGGGCGGGCGCCTCCTCCGCTCCCCTCCCCCTTCCTTCCTTCTCTCCTACTACTCCCTGGACCGAATGTCCGAGTTGGGGTGTTGGTGGTGGTTCCGGGTCGGTGGAAGGCCATCCCTCGAGGCGCAGCAGCAGGGCGTCGCGCGGGCCGTCGACGAGCGCCAGCCAGTGCGCGTCCGCGAGGACGACGAGGTCGTCCAGGACGTCGTCGTCGGTCACGCTCGACGTCGTCGGCCACACCGTCTCGCGCACCATCGTCGGGTCCGCCGGGCCCGTCCCCTGCCGGTCGACGTGGTGCTGCCACAGACCGAGCGCCGTCCGTCTCGTCCGCTCCGGGAGCGCCAGTAGCGTCGGGTCCGTGAGCAGCCGCGTCAGGCCGTCCATGGGCGGCTCGGCGGGCTTGGATTCGGTCACCATTCACCAGTCCTCGGAAGATCAGGTCCCGGACGGCCAACCACTGGTCCGGGTCGAAGCGGAAGCACTCGGTCCACCCGCGGCCGTGCGGCGGCAGGAGACCGAGCGACTCCTCGGCCGACGCGAACGCCGGCCGCACGAGCTCGGGGTGCGCGCGCAGCATCGTCAGCACCGCCCACTCGACGACGTCCTCGGTGTCCCACTCGAGGATCGCCACGCGCCCGCCCGTGCTCGTCAGGCCGGCGAGGCGGTGCCGCTTCCACGCTCGCCCGACCTTGACGACGCCGAGCTCGTCCCACACCACGACGTAGGTCATCGCGCGGGCCGGGATCGTGAGCTTCTGTCCACGACGCGGCCGCCGTACCGGGAGCGCGGCGGCTGTCACCGAACACCCCCGTTGCCGCGAGCGCCGCCCGCTACGATCCGCCCATGACGTGGAGTGCGCGGATCCGGGAACGAGTCCACACAGCGAGCCTGACGTTGGCGCAGGCAACCCAGGACCGCGGTCCGCTCCCCCGGGGCTGGTCTGTGGCTGGGCCACAGACCGTGGAGACGAGGTCTCCGAGGCGCCTGCCGAGCACCGACCACTTGCTGGGCTTGTGCAGAGCGCTCGACGAGTCCATGCTCACGGGGCTGAGCACGGTAAAGCTCGCCCAGGGTGCGAAGGGTCGCCCGCCGGAAGCTGTCGTCGGTGGGCTCACCAACGTCTCGGCGCCCGACCGTCAGTGGGTCGAGATCACCACGACCGCGGGGCAGGTCGACTACACCTACGTTGTAAGACTCACCACCAGAGGTGTCACCATCACGAACGGAAGCGCGGCGCAGGTTCAACCAGGAGATTCGCTCTTCTTGGTCGACCTCGTCATGTCCCAGACCGAGAAGCTCCGCCGGAAGGGGCGCTTCGACGAGCGCGTGGTGCTTGCCAACATCGACGGCGTCGAGCACTCCCGTCGGCAACATGAGACCGAGGTGGAGTCGCGGGCAGCGAAGAAGGGCGCCCTGTGGGGTGGTGCTATCGGCGCCGCGTGTGGCCTCGCAGTCAGCATCGTGTTGAACCTTCTCGGCCTCTCCTAGCCGCTGAGCCATCACCACCCCCACCACGAGCGAAGCGTGGATGCGATCAGGCGACCGAGTAGGGCGCCGAGGATGCTCGCCGGGAGCGAGACGCCCACCGCCCACCGGAACGCGATCGCGTTCGCGCGACGCTCTCGCGCCCGGAGTTCCTCGTCGCCTCGTCGAGACATGCGCTCTCTCACTGATCCGCCCCGGGCAGGGGCCACAGCACGGTGACCGGGTAGGTGAACGCCTCGGACGGCCAGGACTCGGAGAAGCCGGTCGTGAGCCAGGGGTACGGCCCGCCGGCGTTCTCGGCGACGTTGCCGGCGGCGTCGCGGATGACGGCGCGCGCCGGGAGCGCGTCGACGTCGGCAGGGGCGGTCAAGACCTGGACCTGCGGCGCGGCAGGTCCGGGTCCGGCGGCGGGCTCGAGGACCACGGCGGCCGCCTGCGCGATCGCGAACGCGCTGACGAGCGTCGGGCCGGTGATCGAGAAGGTCTCCGCGCCGGACGACGGGCGGGTGCCGACCTTGACGGCCGCGCCCGGGAACCCTTGACCGTCGGTGAACCCGACCCGCTCGCCGAGCGGGAGCGCGTCGAGCTCCGCGCGCGTCAGCGTGCGGCCGCTCACCGGGCACCTCCGGCCGCGAGCGCCTGGCGGTGGGTCCAGCCGCGGAGGGTGGCGATGGCGAGACGGAGGGCCTCGTCGGGGCCGGCGATGCCGTCATGCGCGCCGAGGTGGAGGGCCCAGGCGGCGCGGACGAGGATGTCGGTCTCGGTGATGTCGGGGTCGAGCGCGGCGTGGAGGTAGACGAGGCTCTCCATCTCGGCGAACGCGGCCTCGTAGCGGGCGGCCGCGCGGGTCTCGTCGAGGTCGTCGCGCATGCCGGCGACGTCGGCGCGGATCGCGTCGAGGTCGGCGCCGATGAGAAGGTGCAGGATCTGGACGTCGAGACCGTTGTCGTCGCACACGCAGTCGTTGAGGTACTGCCTGCAGCGGGCGCAGGTTTCGTCGTCGTCGTAGCAGCTCGGGCGGCCCGGCTGGCGGAGCAGTCGCGCGGGGTCGGGGACGGTCGCGCGGCGGTGCGCGGTCCTGGGCAGGGTGGCGGTCGTCATGGGTTCTCCTCGGGGTAGGGCGTGCCGAGCGCGGACGGGGTGAGCGGGATGAGGACGAGGCGGAGGCGGAGCGGTCCGTTCGGGTAGGTGCGCTTGAGCCAGGGGCCTTCGACGACGCCGTCGTGGTCGTCGACGAGCACGCCGGCGTCGACGAGGCCGTCGATCAGGGGCTTGATGGTCGGGTAGAGGTTCGGGGTGTCGCGGCGCCGGTTGTCGGGGAACCGGAACTCGGCCCACACGCGCACAGGTGTGCGGACCGGGTGCGGGAAGCGACGGTCACGACCGAGGACGGCGCCGAGCTGCCGCCACGGGACCGTGAGCCGCGAGAGGTGCCTCGTCTGCCCTCGCAGGTCGTTGACGTTGAGCGGCTTGCCCGGGAAGCGGGTGCCGGGGATCTCGAGCACGACGACGGTCACGCGGCCACCGCCTCGGGCTCGGCGTGGCACCCGCACGCGCACGCGACGAGCTCCTCCGCGACGAAGTCCCACGCCGTTCCGGCGCACGCGCGGTGCTTGCCCTGGGCGCAGTCCGGCGAGTACGGCATCGGCTGCAGCAGGTCGTCGACGGTCACGCGGCCTCACCCCACATCTGCTCGAGGTACTGCCGCTCGAAGTCCGCGAACGTCATGCGCCCGTGCTCGCGCCACCAGGCGATGAGCTCCTCGGACGCCCACCGCTCGGCGTGGTCACGACGGCCCTTGAACAGCGCGAACTCGTCGACGCCGGCGGCACGCCCCTCGCGGTTGAGCAACACGGTGTTGCACGCCTCGACGGCGGCCGCGTACTGCTGCTCGCGATAGAGCTCGTACTCGGCGCGCACCCGCTTCCACTGCTCGACCGCGGCGTCGAAGATCGCGCTCATGCCGTCTCGCCGGCGTGCGTCGCGCGGTGCTTCGCGAGGACCGCCGGCGTCACGTGCAGCACGCGACCCTTCGTCGCGTCGACGTAGTCCGCATGGTGCTCGACGAACCGCTTGCAGACGTGGCACCACAGGGCGACGGCGGTGCCCTCCTCGGCGCTCACGCTTCACCGTCCGCAGCGAGGGCGTAGTCGCCCTTCGTGGTGGCGACGATCCCCGCGACAGCGTGGAGCAGGTCGCCCGCGGCTCGCAGGACGGCGTCGAGGCCGACACCGGGCGTGCGCGCGGCGGCCTGGACGCCGTCGACGAGACCCGCCACGACGTCGGGCACCGCGAGCGCCGGCGGGGTAAGGACGGCGTGCGCGTCGATGCGCTGCGGGATCGTCCCGCCGGTCGTCAGAACGGCAGTGAAAGGCAGCCCGGCGCGGCGCTCGTCGAGCTCGCAGGCGTCGCACCAGTCTCGCGAGGACAGGCACCCGACCAGCTCGCCGCACTCGGCGCACGGGCGCTCGTCGGTCTCGGGGATGCTGTCGTCCGCGAGCGCCAAGGGCGTGGACTCGGGATCGGGACGGGTGAGGGCGAGGTCCGTCACGTCGGGCTCGACGGGCGCGCCGCCGTCGGCGCGCAGGTACGCGCCGAGGAGCCGCTGAGGGACGCGCCCGGTAGCCGGGCACGCGAGGCCGTGCTCGCGCGCCCACGCGCGCACCTGCTGCGTGGTGACGCCCGCGTCCGCGAGCCGCTGCGCCATGAGCTCGGCGGGGCTCGTGCCCGACATGGTCGCCGCGGTGCGCTCGTGCGCGGCCGGGCGTGCCGGGATGTCGTAGCGGGCCATGATGCGCTGGACGACGTGCTGGCCGATGTCGAGGCGCTCCGCGACCTGCGCCTGCGTGAGGCGCTCGTCGCCGGTGTAGAGGGCGCGGACGGCCTCGACGAGGGTCGGGTCGTAGTCCTTGGCGGAAGCGCCACTGTTCGTCTTGCGGTCGTCGCGGATCTCCACGCCGGGCGTGCCCTTGAGCACGCGGCGGACGGTCGATGTCGAGTGGCCGCGGCGCTTCGCGATCTCCGGGATCGAGTGACGGTCCTCGACGTACTCGCGCACGATCCCGGCCGCGTCGAGCGGCGGGTGCGCCCGCGCGGTGCGGGTGGCGGGCTTCGGGGTCGGGCGCGGGATGGGCTTCGGGGCCGGAGCCTCGACGACGGCGAGCGCCTGGTGCTCGTCGTCGCGAGGGCCGGGCTCCGGCGCCGGCTCGGCACCGGGCGAGACGTCCGGCTCTACGTCGGGCGCAGCGGCCTGCTCGACGACCGGCTCAGGCTCAAGGACGGGCGTCGTGTACTTCGCCTCGGCGAGCGCCGACGTGGCCACGGCCGCGGCCTGCGCCTGGGAGGCGATCGCGTCCTTCTCCGACGTCGCGAGCCCGGCGAACGGGGACCGGGCAAGCTGTCGCCCGCGCTTCGCCTCCCTGCGGGCGCGCACGACGTCGCGGTCCTCGCGCTCCTCCATCGGGAGGCCGTGCGCGACGTCGCCGACGACGCCGCCGGCGACGGTGTTGCCGTGGGTGCGCATCACGCGACCTTCCCGAGCTTCGCGGCGAGGTAGTCGGCCTCGAGCTCGGCGCGGCGCGCGTCGACGTACTTGTCCGCGGCTTGCACGACGGCGACCGGGAGGCGCTCGGGCATCGTGATCGACCCGCGGTGGCCGTGCGCGATCGCGTCGAGCGCGGCGTCGACGGCGGCGTGCTCGAACGGGGAGCCGTGCCAGGCGCCGCCCGCCGTCGCGCCGCACGCGCACGTCCAGGTCCAGCCCTCCCCCGACTCGGTCAGCACGACCGCGACGTCGCAGACGGGCACCTCGGCGCCGCGGTGGCGGGCCCGGTGCAGGCGCGCCTCGTGCTCCTCGATCCACGACTTGGCCGTTGGGCCGCACACCCAGGGGCAGTGCTCGCAGCGCGCGAGCCACATGCCCTTGCGGTTCGCAGGGTCGAGCGGCTCGACGACGACGCGCGGGCGGCCGATCCTCACGAGATCAGCCACGGCGCACCTCCTCGACGGCGTCGAGACCGAGCACGGCGTCGCGGAGCGCGTCACCCAGCCGGTAGCCCTCCGACGTCTCCGCTACGACGGTCTGCATCTGCTCCCAGTGCTCGACGAGCTCGCGCGCGGCCGCGACGACGGGGCGCGCGGCGCGCAGCTCGGCGAGGTACGCCTCGACGTGCGCCATGGCGCGCTCGGCGCGGCTCGCGGCTGCGTCGGCGTCGTGCCGCGCACCGGCGAGCAGCGCCTTGAGCGACCCGACGACGGCGTCGTGCGCGGCCTGTACCTGGTAGGCGACGCCGGGCGGCACCAGCTCGAGGCCGGGCAGCAGATCCGACGTCGGCGCGGACGCGGTCGGGTCGAACCCGCAGGGGCACGCCCCCGAGCGCGCGGTGCAGCCGGAGACGGGGCACCATGCGCCCTCGGGGGTCTTGTGCTGAGGGATCTCGACGAGCGCCGGCGTCGGCGCGGTCTGGTCGGTCGTCTCGCTCATCGCGAGGTCCTCTCTGCGTAGGGCTGGTGGGTGATCGCGGGGACGGGCGCCGGGTAGCAGTGCCCGCACGTGCGCTTGGGGTGTCGGACGCCGTGCTCGTCGGGGCCGTGCACGCCGGCGCGGTGGTCGCCGTGGCATCCCCCGCACGTGCCCGCCGACGTGAGGCGGAGGTCGTGTGTCTCGCACCGGCCGCGCGGGACGTCGACGAGCAAGCCCGCCGCACGCACCCGGGCGAGGTTGTCCCTGTGCTCGTCGATCCCGCGGGTGCGCGTCACGTCCGCTCCTCGTGCGTCGCGTCGGCGACGGCCATGAGGCCGTCACGGTGACGCTCGAACCGCAGCACGGTCGCGGGCGTGGCGGGCGGGATCGGGAGTGCGAGGAGCCGGTCAGCACGGCGGCCGACACGCGACGGGACCGGAGGGCTGGCCGCGTACCCGCCGCGGGACGGGGCGACCCACCGGGTCCCCGGCGAGCGCGCGGCGCGCAGCTCGCGGGCGACCGCCCGCTCACCGCGACGCACCTGCCGGCGGGCCCACACTCGACGGCGGCGCGCCCGGTGGGACGCGCGGGCCTCGGCGAACACCGCGGCAGCGATGCCCGACGCGTAGGCCACGAGGACGATCACGGCGCCCGCGACGATCGACGCGGCGAAGATCCACAGGAGCCACAGGAACTCGTTCTGCACGGTCTCGGTCCTTCCTGGGGTGCACGAAGCCACGCGGCCGGAGCGCCGCGAGGGTGAAGCCGGGGTGGGGTCAGGCGGTGCGCGCGGCACGGGCCGCGGCGGCGCGGCGCTCACGACCAGCGCGGATCTTGTCCTCGAGCTGCTTGAGCGTGAGGTGGTGGGACGGGTGCCACGCGAGGCGAGCGGCCTCCTCGACCGTGCGGGCGTCCTGCGCCTTGCACGACGCGGCGAGGATCGCGCCCGCGCGTCGGAACGCCTCCCGCCGCCTGCGCTCCTGGTCCGCGAGCGCCAACGCGGCCGGGACGGTCACGCCGACACCGCGAGGTCGGGAGCGGGCTGGTCGTCCGAGACGATCTCGAACGCCTCACCGAGGCCAAGACCGAACGCGCGGCAGAAGAGCGCGATGAACGTCGCGGACGGCTGCGCGCCGTCGTCGACGCGACGGAGCGTCGTGCGGTCGACCCCGACGAGTCGGGCCTGCGCCTCCTCGGACGGAAGGCTCCTCGCCTCCCGGAGCCTCTTCGCGAGCCCGGGCCGGAGCCGGAGCCGAACCTCGTTCATGACTACCTCCGTTGCAGTCTGTCCGGTTGGTGCTGCAACTATGCATCATGATGGGGACAGAATGCAACACATGGGCGCGATTGCCCGCCCTGTCTCGGATGAACCTGCGCGTTCCCCTTGACGGGTGATGCAAAAGTGCATCACTGTTGGCCCATGAGCGCAGCCACCGACCGCCTTGAGCAGTTCTTCGATCGCATCTCGCGAAACTCGTCCCGCCGCGCGATCGCCGACGCTGCGGGCCTCGATCCGAGCACGCTCACGCGCCAGCTCTCGCGTGGGCGCGTGCCCGTCCAGACCGTCGTCGCGGTCTGCCGCGCCTACGACGCTGACCTCGTCGCGGGCTTCCTCGCGGCCGGCTACGTCTCAGAAGCCGAGGCCGAGCGGATGTCGTCCGGTGGTTCGCTCGAGGCAGCAACGGACGAGCAGCTCGTGAACGAGATCCTCCGGCGCCTGCAAGCCGGGTCTGCTAGCGCCGCGCTGACCGAGCCGATCCCCAGCCCGCAGGAGGACGTCGGCCACGCTGAGGTCGTCGACTTCCGTGAGCGCCGGCCCGAGCTGCCGTCCCACGTGCCCACGCACGTCGCGGCCCTGTACTCCGATGTGTCGCACCACGACGCCGACGTCGAACGAGAGGAACTGCCGTAGATCATGAAGCACTTGCTGGGGGTGGCCGAGGAGCGGGGGCTGTGGGTCGAGTGGGACCCGCGCCTCGGCGAGAACTTGTGGGGGTACACCGACGTCCCCGCGCGAACGGTCGTGCTGAACTCGCACATGTCGGTCACGCGGCAGAAGTATGCGCTCGCGCACGAGCTCGGCCACGCATGGCACAACCACACGTGGACCGGGCGGCCCCACGAGGACGCCGTCGCCGAGCGACTCGCCGACGAGTACGCGGCGCACCTCCTGATCGACCCGGCCGCGTTCGTGCGCGCAGAGCAGCTCGTCGGCCCGCACGCCGGCGCGATCGCGCTCGAGCTCGACACCGTTGCCGAGGTCGTCACGATCTGGCAGCGCCTCCTGCGGAAGGTTCCCCGCGTGGGGTATGCGACGCCCCTGCGCGCGCCGGGGCGGATCGCGTGAGGCCGAACCTCCGAATCGTCGGCGAGCGCCCGCTGCGCGCCGTCCTGTACCTGCGGCAGTCGAAGACCCGCGAGGACTCGATCAGCATCGAGCTGCAAGAGGCGTCGTGCCGTGAGTACGCCGCGCGCATGGGCTACGACGTCGTCGACGTGCTCTCTGACCCGGGGATCTCCGGGCGCACGTGGGACCGGCCCGCGGTACAGCGCAGCCTCGCGATGATCGAGGCCCGCGACGCCGACGTCATCATCGTGTGGAAGTGGTCCCGGCTCGCCCGCAACCGCCGCGATTGGGCCGTCGCTGTCGACAAGATCGAGGGCGCCGGCGGGCGGCTCGAGTCCTCGACCGAGGCCGTCGACACGACGACGAGCACGGGCCGCTTCACGCGCGGCATGCTCGCGGAGCTCGCGGCGTTCGAGTCTGACAGGATCGGCGACATGTGGCGCGAGACTCACACCCGCCGGCGCAAGCTCGGCCTCCCGCACTCCGGGTCACCCCGCATGGGCTACACCTACGACCCCGAGAGCAAGACCTACTCCCCCGACCCCGAGACCGCCGACGTCGTGCGCGAGCTCTACCGGCGCTACACGGCCGGCGACGGGCTGCAAACGCTCTCGACGTGGCTGCGGGACATCGGCATCGAGTCACCCCGCTCCAAGACGCTGTGGACCCACCGCGGCGTCGCATCGTTCATGGACGGCGGGTTCCCCGCCGGCTACCTGCGGATCCATGACCCGGCGTGCCCCGAGCGGCACCCGTCGGGAAAGAGCTGCGGCCGGTGGGCGTTCGTCGAGGGAACGCACGAGGCGCTCATCGATGAGACGACCTGGGAGGCGTACCGCGCCGCACGCGCGAAGCGCACCGTGCTGCCCCGCCGCCTCGTCGCGCCCGCGAGCGCCATGTCCGGGCTCGGGGTCTGCGGCACGTGCGGGCAGCACATGTCACTCCACCGGGGACAGAAGACGATCCACCGCATCCGGTGCGCCAACCGGCAGTGCACCGGCCCCGCGATGATCCGCTACGACGCGTTCGAGGAGGCGGTCCTCGCGTGGCTGCCGACCGTCGCGCAGGGCGTCGACGAGGAGGCCGGAGCAGCCGAGGGCGCGAACGCCGCGCAGTCCGTCGAGCGCGACCGGTTGCGTCGCCAGCTCGACGAGACCGAGCGCGCGCTACAGCGCCTCACGGTCGACCTCGCGCGCGGGCTCGTGCCGGCGTCCGCCTACGAAGGCGCGCGCGACGAACTCGACAGCGAGCGCCAGGCGCTCGAGGCGAAGCTGCGCGCGTTCGAGCGGCGCACCGCGACGCCGGCGCACGCCGAGGCCGCGGCCCTACTCCTCGAGCGGTGGGACGAGCTGCCGCCCGCCGAGGTGTCGAGCATGCTCCGCGAGCTCGTCGTCGTGCGCGTCACGCGACGAACCGATGACCAGCCCGCGACCGCGACCCCGCGCGGCACGTGGGAGACCGACACCGCCTAACCTGCTACTGTCCCGTTCACGAACCATCGCCGTGGCGATGGTGAGCAAGTGGGCTCGTCCTCCCTCGATGACGGTCGCGCGCGGCTGCCAGGACGGCCGCGGCACGCCGGCCATCCCATCACACGCCACCGACAGGACGGCTCCCTCTCCTCACGCGGGCGGCGTGGTCTCGCTCACGCTCACGAGGGCGACGCGGGCGGGCCGGAACGCGCCGGCGAGCACCGCGGAGACCGCGGCGAGCACGGCGAGGACGACGAACCCGACCCGGAGGTGGTGGGCGGTCGCGAAGACGCCCGTGAGCACGCCGCCGAGCACCGCGCCCGCGTAGGTGAAGACGTTGAGGCGCGCGACCGCACGGTCCGTGACCGTCGCGACGATCCCGGCGGGAGGTTCGACCGGCGCCACGCCCGCGTCCACGTCGACGAGCACGTCCTCGACGACCCGGTCCGGGGCGACCGCGTCCTCGACGTGCCCGCCCGGGGTCGCGGGCCCGGTGCTCACCGAGCCCACCGCCACCGCCTCGCGGGCCCGGTCCCCGATCGCCGAGAAGGCGAGCGGCGCGACGACGCCGAGCCCGAGCCCGGTCGCCGCCAGCCCGAGCACCGCGACCGGCCAGGCGGGGGCCGCGGCGACCGCGACGAACCCGAGGGCGCCGAGCGTGCCGCCCAGGCGCACGACCCGCACCCGGCCGAGACGCTCGACGAGACCGTCGCCGACGAGCCGCGACACGATGAGGGCTGCCTGGTACGCCGCGTACCCCAGCGGGGCGGCGGCGCCGCTCGCCGCGAGGACGTCGCGCAGGAACGTCGCGCTCCAGCTCGACACGGCCGAGTCGGCGACGGGGAACGCGAGCATCCCCGCGCCGAGCAGCGCGATCGTGCCCGCCGCGACCCACGGCACGGTCCCGAGCGCTCGCGCGCCGCGACCGTCGCCCGCCACTCCGACAGCTGCCGGGCCTGCCTCGGTCGGCCGCTCGGTGGCCGGAGTCCCGCCCGGGGGAACGGCACCCGGGACGGTGGCGCCGCCGTCGGGCAGCCGCAGCGCGAGCCAGCCGGCGCCCACGGCGACGAGCAGCGCCACGAGCGGGAGCGCGACCGGCTGACCGAGCCCGACGAGCGCGCTGCCCGAGACGGCGAGCGCACCCAGCACGCCCCCGGCGGCGTTGGCCGCGTAGAACGAGGCGAGCAGGCTGCGACCGTGCCCGCGCTCGACGTCGATCCCGAGCATGTTCATCGCGGCGTCGACGGCGCCGAGCGCGAGCCCGTAGAGCCCGATCGCCCCGAAGAAGAGGAGCCACGACGGCGCGGTCCCGATGCCCGCGACCGCGACCGCGGCGAGCAGCAGACCCCCCACGACCACGGCCCGCGCGCCGCGCCGCGCCGCCACGACGCCGGAGAGCGCGCTGCCCAGCCCGGCGAGGACGCACACGCCCAGCACGACGAGCGTGACGACGTCGTCGCCCATGCCGAGCCGTTCCTTGTACCCGGGGATGCTCGTGAGCACCACCGCGAACCCGAAGCCCTGCACGGCGTACGCCGCCGTCGTCGCGATGCGCGCCCTCGTCACCCGCGCAGACTAGCGCCTGCAGGCAAGCCCGGGAACGACGCAGGGCGCGGCCGCGGGACTGCCCACGGCCGCGCCCTGGGGCGTGCTCAGGCGGTAGCGCGCTCCGCCGCGTCGACGACGTTCGCGAGGAGCATCGCGCGCGTCATGGGCCCGACCCCGCCGGGGTTCGGCGAGATCCAGCCCGCGACCTCGGCGACGTCGGGCGCGGCGTCCCCGACGACCCGGCTCTTGCCGGTCTCCGGGTCGACCTCGCGCGAGACGCCGACGTCGATGACGACGGCGCCCGGCTTGACCATGTCGCGCGTGATGATGCCCCGGACGCCCGCCGCCGCGACGACGACGTCGGCGCGGCGCACGAGCTCGGCAAGGTCCGTCGTCCCGGTGTGCGTGAGCGTCACGGTCGCGTTGACGGCCCGGCGCGTGAGCAGCAGGCCGATCGACCGGCCGACGGTCACGCCGCGGCCCACGACCACGACCTCCTTGCCCGCGAGGGAGATCCCGTGCCGCTCGATGAGCTCGATGATCCCGCGCGGCGTGCACGGCAGCGGCGAGGTCACCTCCTCGTTGACGCGCAGCACGAGGCGCCCGAGGTTCGTCGGGTGCAGCCCGTCGGCGTCCTTGGCCGGGTCGATGAGCTCGAGCACGCGGTTGGTGTCGATGCCCTTCGGGAGCGGGAGCTGCACGATGTACCCCGTGCAGGCCGGGTCCTCGTTGAGGCGGCGGACCGCGGCCTCGATCTCCTCCTGCGTCGCGTCGCCGGGCAGGTCCTCGCGGATCGAGGACAGCCCGACCTCGGCGCAGTCGCGGTGCTTGCCCGCGACGTACCACTGCGAGCCCGGGTCGTCGCCCACCAGGAGCGTGCCCAGGCCGGGCACGACGCCCTTCCCGGCGAGGACCTCGAGGCGGTCCTTGAGCTCGGCCTTGATGGTGGCGGCGGTCGCCTTGCCGTCGAGGATCTGCGCGGTCACTGGTGGAGGCCCGGGTACAGCGGGAAGTCGGCCGTGAGCTTCTGCACGCGGGCGCGCAGCGCGTCGGCGTCGGTCGCGGCGCCCTCGCGCAGCGCGGTCGCGATGATCTCGGCGACCTCGGTGAACTCGGCGTCGCCGAAGCCGCGGGTCGCGAGCGCGGGCGTGCCGATGCGCAGGCCGGACGTGACGCGCGGGGGGCGCGGGTCGAACGGCACGGCGTTGCGGTTCACGGTGATGCCGACCTCGTGCAGGAGGTCCTCGGCCTGCTGGCCGTCGAGCGCGGAGTGGCGCAGGTCGACGAGCACGAGGTGGACGTCGGTGCCGCCCGTGAGGACGGAGACGCCGGCCTGGGCCACGTCGGCCTGGGCGAGGCGGTCGGCGATGATGCTCGCGCCGCGCAGCGTGCGCTCCTGGCGGTCGCGGAAGTCGTCCGAGCCCGCGATCTTGAACGAGACGGCCTTGGCGGCGACGACGTGCATGAGCGGGCCGCCCTGCTGGCCCGGGAAGACGGCGGAGTCGATCTTCTTGGCGTACTCCTCCTTGCTCAGGATGAAGCCGGAACGGGGGCCGCCGATCGTCTTGTGCACCGTGGAGGAGACGACGTCCGCGTAGGGCACCGGGGACGGGTGCAGGCCCGCGGCGACGAGGCCCGCGAAGTGCGCCATGTCCACCCAGAGCTTCGCGCCGACCTCGTCCGCGATCTCGCGGAACGCGGCGAAGTCGAGGTGGCGCGGGTAGGCGGACCAGCCGCCGATGATGACGTCGGGGCGCGACTCGAGGGCCTGCTTGCGCACCTCGTCCATCTCGACGCGGTACGACTGCGGGTCCACGCCGTACGCCGCGACGTCGTACAGCTTGCCGGAGAAGTTGATCTTCATGCCGTGCGTGAGGTGGCCGCCGTGCGCGAGCTCGAGGCCGAGGATCTTGTCGCCCTTGTTGATGAGCGCGTGGAGCACGGCCGCGTTCGCCGTGGCGCCCGAGTGCGGCTGGACGTTGGCGTGCTCGGCGCCGAACAGCTCCTTGGCGCGTGCGATCGCGAGGTTCTCCGCGATGTCGACCTGCTCGCAGCCACCGTAGTAGCGGCGGCCCGGGTAGCCCTCGGCGTACTTGTTGGTGAGCACGGAACCCTGCGCCTGCAGGACGGCGCGCGGGACGAAGTTCTCGGACGCGATCATCTCGAGGGTGTCGCGCTGGCGCGCGAGCTCCCCGTCGAGGACGGCCGCGATCTCGGGGTCGAGCTCGGCGAGCGGGGTGTCGAGGACGTTGTCGGCTGGCTGGGCGCTCATGGCGTCTCCTCCGCGGGTGCTTGGCAGTGTGTCGTCGGTGGTCACGTTCCCGGCTCGCCGGGTACGCCCCACCAGGGGGTGACCCGGGGCCCAGGCGAACGACCCGTCGTCTGCACAGCGTGTCGCTCCCCGGTGGTGATCCACCCTGCCCGGGCGAGTTCCACCGGGCGGCGCCAGTCGCGACGCGTCGATCCTAACCCACGTGCCGGGCGGCCGAGGGGGACGACGGCGCGCCGTCGGGCACGACACCCGACGGCGGGCCGCCCGTCCCCGTCAGCGCAGGGACGCCCGGCGCTTGCTCACGAGGTCGAACGCGACCGCCGCGAGCAGTACCAGGCCCTTGATCGCCTGCTGCCACGCCGCGTCGACCGCCATGATCGACAGGCCCATGTTGAGCACGCCCATGATGAGTGCGCCGATCATGGCCCCCGAGATGCGGCCGATCCCGCCCGTCACGGCGGTGCCGCCGATGAAGCACGCCGCGATGGCGTCGAGCTCGTAGTTGACGCCCGCCGCCGCCACGCCTGCCCCGGCGCGGGAGGTCGTGATGACGGCGGCGACCGCCGCGAGCACGCCCATGTTGACGAAGATGCCGAAGTCGACCCGGCGCGCGCTGACCCCCGACAGGACGGCCGCGTGCCGGTTCCCGCCGATCGCGTAGACGTGCCGCCCGAACACGCTGCGGTTCAGGACGAACGAGTAGGCGATGATGAGCGCCCCCACGATGAGCAGCACGATCGGCGTGCCACCCGCGCTCAGGGCGAGCCAGTACGTGACCACGCCGATGAGCAGGGCCGCGACGACGATCTTGACGACGAACGCCGCCATCGGCTCGACCGACAGCCCGTGCTTGCGGAGCGACGTCCGCGAGCGCCACTGCGCGACCGCGAACGCGAGGATGCCGAGCACGCCGATGCCGAGCGTGACGACGTCGAGGTCACCGACGAAGCCGAACCAGTTGGGCACGGAGCCGTTGCTGATCTCCTTGAACCCCTCGGGCAGGCCGGCGACCGTGGTCCCGACGAGGACGATCGCGAGGCCGCGGAAGACGAGCATGCCGGCGAGGGTCACGATGAACGCCGGGATCCCGACGTACGCGACCCAGAAGCCCTGCCAGACGCCGACGAGCGCACCGACGACGAGCGACAGCGCGACCGCGACCAGCCACGGCAGGTCCCACTGGGTCATCATGATCGCGCACAGGCCGCCGACGAACGCCACGACCGACCCGACGGACAGGTCGATGTGGCCGGCCACGATCACCATGACCATGCCGATGGCGAGCACCATGACGTAGGCGTTCTGCTGCACGAGGCTCGCGACGTTGTTCGGGTAGAGCAGGCGCCCGTCGGTGAGCACCTGGAAGAGCAGGACGATGACGAGCAGCGCCGCGACGATGCCGTACTGGCGGACGTTGCGGCCGAGGTACTCCCTGACGGCGTTCATCGGTCGATGACTCCCTTGTCCATGGTCATGTAGTGCATGAGGGTCTCCTGGGTCGCCTCGGCGCGGGAGACCTCGCCCGTGATCCGCCCCTGGCTCATCGCGTAGATGCGGTCGCAGATCCCGAGGAGCTCGGGCAGCTCGGAGGAGATCACGAGGACGGCCTTGCCCGCGTCGGCGAGCGCGTTGACGATCGAGTAGATCTCGTACTTCGCCCCGACGTCGATGCCGCGCGTGGGCTCGTCGAGGATGAGCACGTCGGGGTCCGCGAAGACCCACTTGCCGAGCACGACCTTCTGCTGGTTGCCGCCCGAGAGCTTGCCCGCGAGCGACTCGACCGTGGGCGCCTTGATCCGGAAGTCGCGGCGGTAGCGCTCCGCGACCGTCGCCTCCTCCTCACGCTGGACGAACCCCCAGCGGGCGACCTTGCCGAGCGCGGACGCCGAGATGTTCTCGCGGATCGTCTGGATGAGGTTCAGCCCGTAGCGCTTGCGGTCCTCCGTCGCGTAGGCGAGCCCGTGCGAGATCGCCTCGGCGACAGTCCGCGTGCGGACAGGGACGCCGTCCTTGTAGACCTGCCCGGAGATCCGCGTCCCGTACGCGTGCCCGAACACGCTCATGGCCAGCTCGGTGCGCCCGGCACCCATGAGACCGGCGAGCCCGACGATCTCACCGGCGTGCACAGTGAGGTTCGCGTGGTCGACGACGACGCGCTCGGTGTCGACGGGGTGGTGGGCCGTCCAGTCCTCGATGCGCAGCACCTCGCGCCCGACGGACGGCTCCCGTGCGGGGAACCGGCTCTCGAGCTCGCGACCGACCATGCCGCGGATGATGCGCTCCTCGCTCACGGGCTCCTCGCCGCGGAGGTCGAGCGTCTCGATCGTGCGGCCGTCGCGCAGGATCGTGACGCGGTCCGCGATGGCGGCGATCTCGTTGAGCTTGTGCGAGATGATGATCGAGGTGATCCCCGCCTCGCGGAACTGGTCGATGAGACCGAGCAGGTGGGCGCTGTCCTCGTCGTTCAGGGCTGCCGTCGGCTCGTCGAGGATGAGCAGGTCGACGCGCTTCGACAGCGCCTTCGCGATCTCGACGAGCTGCTGCTTGCCGACGCCGAGGTCCATCGCGAGCGTCGAGGGGTTCTCGTGCAGTCCGACGCGTTCGAGGAGCTGCGAGGCCTCCGCCGCGGTGCGGTTCCAGTCGACGACGCCCCCGCTCGCCTTCTCGTTGCCGAGGAAGATGTTCTCGGCGACCGACAGGAACGGGACGAGCGCCAGCTCCTGGTGGATGATGACGATCCCGCGCGCCTCGCTGTCGCGGATCCCCCGGAACTCGCACGGCTCGCCGTCGAGCACGATGTCGCCCGTGTACGAGCCGTGCGGGTACACGCCCGACAGGACCTTCATGAGGGTCGACTTTCCCGCCCCGTTCTCCCCGCAGATCGCGTGCACCTCGCCGCGACGCACCTCGAGCGTCACGTCCTGCAACGCCTTGACCCCGGGGAACTCCTTGCTGATCGCGTGCATCTCGAGGATGTTCCTCGTCTCGAGCACGTTCTCGAGAACCATCCCTGCTCCTGTCTCGTCACGGGCGCGCCGCGACGCGTCGTGCGGATCGTCCGGCCGCCCCGCGGGCTCGCGGGGCGGCCGGGCGGGTCGGGGCGGCCTGCGCCGCCCCGACCGGGTCACAGACCGAGCTGCTCGGCCGTGTAGAAGCCCGAGTCGACGAGCTTCTGCTGGACCGTGTCGGCCGTGACGACCTCCGGCGGGAGCAGGTACGAGGGGACGACCTTGACCCCGTTGTCGTAGGTCTCGGTGTCGTTGACCTCGACCTCGGCCCCGTCGACGATCTGCTCGACCATGGTCGCGACCTGGTCGCCGAGCGTGCGGGTGTCCTTCCAGACGGTCATCGACTGCGTGCCCGCGAGCATGTTCTTCACGTTGGCCTCGTCGGCGTCCTGGCCGGTGACGATCGGCCAGTCGGCCGACGTGTACGCCGCGCCCTCGAGCGCCTGCTCGATGCCGAGCGCGAGCGAGTCGTTCGGCGACAGGACCACGTCGACCTTCTTGTCCGTGTAGAACGAGTTGAGCCGGTTCTCCATCTCCGACTGCGCCTTCGCGGACTCCCAGCCCTGGATGCCGATCGACGCCCAGTCGTCGACCGTGGCGGGCGCCTTGCCGGAGGGGACGACGAGCTGGCCGGACTCGATGTACGGGCTCAGCACGTCCCACGCGCCCTTGAAGAAGAACTTCGCGTTGTTGTCGTCGGGCGAGCCCGCGAACGGCTCGAGGTTGAACGGGCCCGCGCCGTCGGCGAGCCCGAGCTGCTCCACGATGAACTCGCCCTGGAGCGTTCCGACGAGCTCGTTGTCGAACGTCGCGTAGTAGTCGACGTGCTCGGAGCCGTTGATCAGGCGGTCGTAGGCGATGACGGGGACGTCGTTCTCCGCCGCCTGGTCGAGGACCGGGCCCAGCGCGGTCCCGTCGATGGAGGCGATGACGAGGACGTCAGCGCCCTGGTTGATCATGTTCTGGAGCTGCGTGATCTGCTGGTCGACCTTGTTGTCCGCGTACTGCAGGGTCGTCTCGAAGCCGGCCTCCTGGAGCAGCTCCTCCAGGTGTGCGCCGTCGTTGTTCCAGCGCTCGAGGCTGCGCGTCGGCATCGCGATGCCGACGAGCGTGTCGCCCGAGTCCGCGGCCTCCGAGGCGCCGTCACCCGAGTCGCTCGCCCGCTCCGCGCTGCACGCGGCGAGCGAACCGACCAGGAGTGCGGTCCCCGCGAAGGCGGTGACCTTGCTGCGCCATGACGTCATCGTCGTCTCCCTCTCGTCGTCGAAAGGCCGTACCCCCGAGGTCGGGTGGCACGGCGCTCCGCCGGGCGGTCGTCCGTCGTCGGACGGGAACGCTCCCACGGGCTGGGAGGGACCGTAGCCGCGCTTGAGTTCGCCGGTCAAGCGCACGAGAGACCCCGCAATCATTTTGTGTTCGAGCATCGAAGCCATGAGGATCCGCGCTGCGGCCGACCTCCGCGGCGCCGCACCGTGTAGCCTGCGCGTGTGAACAGCGACCGGTCCACCCCCGGGTCGCAGGCGTCCCTCCGAGAGGCGAACCGACTTCGCATCGTCGACGCGGTGAGGCGCTTCGGGGGTCTCACCCAGGTCGAGCTCGCCGAGGCGACGGGGCTGTCGACAGCGACCGTCTCGACGATCGTCAAGGAGCTCACCGGCGCGGGCGTCGTCGACACCCGCCCGGCGTCCCGGTCCGGGCGGCGTGCGCAGATGGTGACGCTCGCGCGCCGGCTCGGCGTCGTCGCGGCGATCCAGTTCGGGCGCCGCCGCCTCACGGTGGCGATCGCCGACCCGACGCGCGAGATCCTCGCCGAGCAGCACATGCCCCTGCCCGTCGACCACCGCCTCGACACCGGGCTGGACCGGGCCGCCCTGCTCGTCGTCGAGATGCTGGACCGCGTCGGTGCGGCGCCGGACGAGCTGCTCACCGTCGGCGTCGCCCTGCCGGCGCCGGTCGACGAGGACACCGGCATGATCTCCGTGCGCGGGGTGATGCGCGGGTGGGACGACGTCCACGTCGGACAGGTGCTCGCCAAGCGGCTCGCACGGCCCGTCAAGGTCGACAACGACGCGAACCTCGCGGCGCTCGCCGAGCACGAGCTCGGCGCGACGCGCGCGTACCGGGACTCGATCTTCGTGCGCGCCTCCTACGGCACCGGCGCCGGCATCGTGCTCGGGGGCCGAGTCCATCGAGGCTACGCCGGGACGGCGGGCGAGATCGGTCACATGCAGGTCGACCCGGCCGGCCCGATCTGCCGCTGCGGGAACCGCGGGTGCCTCGAGACCGTCGTGGGGTCCGACGCGCTGCTCGCCCTCGTCCGGACGAGCCACGGGGACCTCACCCTGCACGACCTCGTCCAGGGCGCGCTCGACGGCGATCCGGGGTGCCGCCGCGTCGTCGCCGACGCGGGGGACCGGATCGGGTCCGTGGTGGCCGGTCTGGCGACCGCGCTGAACCCGCAGGCGGTCGTCGTCGGGGGCGAGCTCGCCGAGACCGGCGAGGTCCTGCTGGCCCCGTTCCGCGAGTCGATGCGCCGCCACCTCGTCCCGAACACCATCGCCCCCGTCGAGGTCCTCGCGTCGGACCTCGGCTCTCGCGCCGAGGTCCTCGGCGCGCTCTCCCTCGCGCTCGCCGCGACCGACCTGGCCACCGACGGCCCGGTGGTCGCCCCCTCCCCCACCGAAGGTGACCCGACGTGACCACCCGCCCTGCTGTCCCGGCGCTCGCCCTGCACGGGATCGACAAGTCGTTCGGCGCCGTCCAGGCCCTCACCGGCGTCGAGCTCGAGGTCCACCGCCACGAGGTCGTCGCTCTGGTGGGCGACAACGGTGCCGGCAAGTCCACGCTCGCCAAGATCGTCGCGGGCGTGCTGACGCCCGACGCCGGCTTCATCGAGTCCGACGGCGTCCCGGTCGTCATCCCGACCCCGGCCGCCGCCCACGCGCTCGGGATCGCGACCGTCTTCCAGGACCTGGCCCTGTGCGACAACCTCGACGTCGTGTCGAACCTCTACCTCGGCCGCGAGCTGCGCCGGGGGCGGGGCCTCGACGAGGCGACCATGGAGGGGACCGCGCGGCGCGTGCTGGCCGACCTCAACGCGCGCGTGCCGTCGGTACGGGTGCCGGTCTCGTCGCTCTCGGGCGGCCAGCGCCAGAGCGTCGCGATCGCCCGCACCCTCCTGGGCTCCCCCCGCATCGTCGTGCTCGACGAACCGACCGCGGCGCTGTCCGTCGCGCAGTCCGCCGAGGTGCTCACGCACATCCTGCGGCTGCGGGACATGGGCCATGCCGTCATCCTCATCAGCCACAACATGACCGACGTCCGCGCGGTGGCGGACCGGGTCGAGGTGCTGCGGCACGGCCGGAACAACGGGAGCTTCTCCGGCCCCGACGCCAGCTACGAGGAGATCATCGCGGCGATCACCGGCGCCTCGACCCTCACGTCCCCGCGCCACGACCCGTCGGTCTCGGCCACGCAGGACCCACGGCGCGGGTGAGGGCGCCCGGGACTACTCGTGCCCGACGGCGTCCGACTCGTTGCGCGCCTCGGCCTCGCCCAGGATGCGGCGCAGGTAGGTGTAGGTGAGGTCGCCGGCCGCCTTGTCGTACTGCTCCTCGTACCCGTGCTTGGTGTACATCGCGAGGTTCTGCTTGGAGTCCTTGCCCGTGAAGACCCAGATCTCCGAGGTCTGCTCCGGGAGATAGGGCAGCACCTCGAAGAGCATCTGCGTCCCGATGCCCCGGCCCTGCATGTCCGGCGCGACCGCGAGCCGCCCGAGCGTCGCCTTGCTGTCCTCGATCTCGACCCGGACCGAGCCGACCAGGCGCGGGCCGAGCCACGCGCCGATCGTCACGACGTCCTCGCGCGCGAGGTCCTCGCGCAGCTCGTGGAGGGTCTGGGTCAGCGGGGGGATGTTGGGGTCCTGGTAGAGCTGCGCCTCGGTGACGAACGCCGCCCGCCGCAGGGTCAGGAGCTCACCGGCCTCGGCGTCGTCGACGAGGCGGGTCGTGATCTGCGCGTCGTTCATGAAGACATCGTGTCAGACATCGCGCGGCGCGACCGCGCGTGTCCGGGTGATGTCGGGCTGCCGGACGGCGGTCCCGGCACCGCCGGGACGCGGCTACCCTCTGAGGGGTGTCCACGACAGATCCCCGTGGCGCCGACGTCCCCGACACCTCGGCGCTCCGCACCGCGCAGACCCCGATCGGCGACCCCACGCACTGGGTCCTCACGCTCTCGTGCCCGGACGGGCCGGGGATCGTGCACGCCGTCGCCGGTGCCCTCGCGCGGCTCGGCGGCAACATCACGGAGTCGCAGCAGTTCGGCGACCCGCTCTCGGGGCTGTTCTTCATGCGCGTGCAGGTCACCGCGGCCGCGGAGCGCGCCGAGCTGGAGCGGGCGGTCGAGGAGGTCGCGGCCCGGTTCGCCATGACGTGGCAGCTCGACGTCGTCGGGCGACGGGTCCGCACGCTGCTCATGGTCTCCAAGGCCCCGCACTGCCTCGTCGACCTGCTGTACCGCGAGCGCTCCCAGGGCATGCCGATCGAGGTCGTGGGCGTCGTCGGCAACCACCGTGACCTCGAGGACATCGCGACGTTCTACGGCAAGCCGTTCCACCACGTCCCCGTGACGAGGGACACCAAGGCCGACGCCGAGGCGCGCCTGCGCGAGCTCGTGCGGGACCTCGACGTCGAGCTCGTCGTCCTCGCGCGCTACATGCAGATCCTCTCGGACGACCTGTGCCGCGAGATGCCCGGCCGCATCATCAACATCCACCACTCGTTCCTGCCGAGCTTCAAGGGCGCGCGGCCCTACGCCCAGGCGCACGACCGCGGCGTCAAGCTCATCGGCGCGACGTCGCACTACGTGACCGGCGACCTCGACGAGGGCCCGATCATCGAGCAGGACGTGGAGCGCGTGGACCACTCGCGCCGCGTCGAGGACCTGGTCGCGATCGGCGAGGACGTCGAGCGCCAGACGCTCGCGCGCGCCGTGCGCTGGCATGCCGAGCACCGCGTGCTGCTCGACGGGCACCGCACGGTCGTCTTCCGCTGATGCCCTGACGGCGGCCGCACGCGGCCGCCGTCAGAGCGGCAGCTTGAACCCTTCGTGGGACTGCTCGTAGCCGAGCGACCGGTAGAAGCGGTGGGCGTCGTCGCGCTGCTTGTCGGACGTGAGCTGCGCGAGGGCGCAGCCGCGGTCCCGCCCCCACGCGTGGGCCCACGCCATCATGGCCCGCCCGACGCCCTGGCCCCGCAGCCGGCGGTCCACGCGCACCGCCTCGACCAGCAGCCGGGAGGCTCCGTGGCGGGAGATGCCCGGGACCACGGTGAGCTGCATGGTGCCCACGACCTCGCCGTCGCGCTCCACGACGACCAGGGCGTTGTTCGGGTCCGCGTCGATCGCGGCGAACGCCGCCTCGTGCTCCGGGCCGACGTCGCCGGTGCGGTCGCGTGCGATCGCGTCGTCGGCGATGAGCTCGACCACGCGAGGCAGGTCGGCGGCGACGGCCGTGCGGAACACGAGCCCCGCCGTCGGGCGGACGGCGGGCCGGGGCGAGGTGGTCACGGCTCGCGACCGTATCACCCGCCCCGCCGGGAGAGCACGAGGACGTCCCGAGGAACGCCGCGGCCGACCGAGGGAGACCCGAGGCCCCGCAGAGGTAGAGCCGAGGTGCGCCGAGGTAGAGCCCTGGTGATGACCAGGGCTCTACCTCGGCGTTCGACTCAGGAGCAGGTGACCGCCTCGTGCTCGACGGTGAAGGTCGAGGTGACCTCCTCGCCGTCGACCACCGCGGTGGCGGTCACCGTGGCCTCGCCGGCCGCGACCGCCTTCTGGCGCGTCGCGAACGACTGGTAGGCGTTCCTGCCGGGCGCGACGTCCGCGACGGCCTTCTCGCCGAACGGCGTGGCGAGCCGGACGTCCACCGGCACGGCGCCGTCGTTCGTCGCGCGGACGGCGACGTACGCCTTGCCCGCGAGGCAGCGGGGCTGCACCTCGACGGAGACGGGCAGGTCGCCGCCCGCCTGCGGCTCGACGAGCACCGCGACGGTGCGCGCCGGGACCGTGACGGTCCCGGACGCCGCGTCCCACGTGGTGCCGCGCACGGCGTCGTCGCTCCCCTCGGCCTGGACCGGCGAGAGCACGTACTCGCGGCCCGCGAGCGCGGACAGCGGGACGGTGACCTCGTCCGGCGAGGCGTTGAAGACGGCGAGGAGCCCGTCGAGCGCGGGGTCGACGTCGGTGCCGACGGTGTCGTCCACCGACATCGCCACGACCCCCGGGACCTGGTCCGTCCCGGCGTCCGGGAAGGTGACCTTCTCCCGGATGAGGTCCGCGTCGCCGAGCCGGAACAGCTCGGTCGAGTGCCGCAGCCGCAGGAGGTCCTGCGCCTGCGCCGACGCGGTGGCGATGTCGTCGGGCGACGGCTTGAGCGCCGGGTCCGCGAGGAGCGGCGCCATGAGCGGCCACTTGTCCTCGTTGTCGGCCGCCATCGGCAGGCCCTTGCCGAAGCCGTTGTCCTGACCGGTCCAGTCGATCGCGTTGAACCAGTCGCCCGAGTCGTAGCTGTTGCGGTCGAGCGACTTGGACCGCAGCAGGTCCGTGCCCGCGTGCCAGAACGACGGCGTCTGGGAGAGCGCCGCGGTCGCGAGCGAGACCGTGTTCATGCGCACGCGCTCGTCCATCGGCGTGTCGGCCGGGAGCTTGAGCGCGAGCAGGTCGAACAACGTCTCGTTGTCGTGCGCGTCGACGTACGTCACGACCTCCTCGGGCGAGTCGGCGTAGCCGGCCGGCGCCCCGCGGTAGTCGATCTCGTCGCCGCGCTTCTCCTCGCCCGTCGACGTGACGAGCGTGTAGTCGCGCAGGTTGCCCGCGAGGCCGAGACGCACGAGGTCGGTCTGGTGACCGAGGTCGGCGAGCTCGTCCGCGGACCCGTCGTTCACGGTCCCCGGCTCCCCCGCCCGGGCGGGCTGCCCGTTCGGGTCGGTCGCCAGGCCCGTGCCGAAGCCCTGCGTGAACGTCGAGGCGCCGTCGACGGGCGATCCGCCGTGCACGGCGTCGCGCAGCCGGTCGGAGAACGTCCCGATGCCCGTGCCGCCGAGCTGGCCCTGCGTGGCCTGCTCGAACAGCGCGTTGCCCGCGACCTCGCCGAAGTCCCAGCCCTCGCCGTACAGGTAGACGGACTTCCCGTCGACGCCGTCCTCGGCGAGCGTGAGCTCGTCGAGCGCGGCCCGGACGTCGAGCATGTTCTGCTTCGAGTGGTGGCCCATGAGGTCGAAGCGGAACCCGTCGACGCGGTAGTCCTTCGCCCACGTGACGACCGAGTCGACCATGAGCTTGCCCGCCATCGCGTGCTCGGTCGCGACGTTCTGGCAGCACGTGCTCGTCTCGACGGAGCCGGTGGTCGGGTTCTGCCGGTGGTAGTAGCCCGGCACGACCTTGTCGAGGACGGACTTCGCGTCCTGTCCGCTCGCGGCGGTGTGGTTGAACACCTGGTCGAGCACGACCTGCAGCCCGGCACCGTGGAGCGAACCGACCATGGTGCGGAACTCGGCCACGCGCGCGCCGCCGTCCGCGTCGACCGCGTACGACCCCTCCGGCGTGCTGAAGTGCCACGGGTCGTAGCCCCAGTTGAAGCCGTCCTGCGCCTGCACCGCCGCGACCGCGGCCTGCTGCTCGGTCGAGTCCGGGGCGAACCCGGAGAGGTCGCCCGTGGTCGCCTGAGCAGCACGGTCCTCGGGGATCGACGCGATGTCGAACGTCGGGAGCAGGTGCACCGTGGTGACGCCCGCGTCCGCGAGCTCGCGCAGGTGCGTCATGCCGGCCGAGTCCGTCTCCGCGAACGCGAGGTACGTGCCGCGCCGCTCCGCCGGGACCGTCTCGTCGGAGATCGAGAAGTCCCGGACGTGGAGCTCGTAGATCGTCTGGTCCACCGCCCGCTCGACGACCGGGGCGGGCGTGCCCTCCCAGGCGCTCGGACGGAACGCAGGGTCGTCGAGGTCGACGGCCACCGAGTGCGTGGAGTCGAGCGTCAGGCCCACCGAGTACGGGTCGGTGACGACGTTCGTCTCGACCTTCCCCGTGCTCGGGACGTAGACGCGCACCTCGTAGAGGTAGCGCGCGCCCTTCCAGCCGACGGCCGCGCCGCCGAGCTTCTTGTCTGCCGCCTTGCCGTCGAGGGTCCACGTGCCGTCGGCCTGGCGGGCGGCCTCGAACCGGCGCGGGTCGTCGTCGAGCGACGCCCCCGCGGGCCACGCGAGCACCGAGACGGCCTTCGCCGTCGGCGCCCACAGCGCGAACGACGCCCACTTGCCGTTGGCGTGCCACGAGACGCCGAGCTCGCGCTCGGCCGCGTCCTGCGCGAACAGGTCGTCGACGACGCCCGGCACCTGGACGCCGGTCGCGGCCGTGAGCGCGCCGCCGTCGGCCCGGGTGACGAGCAGCTGGCCCGTGAGCGCCGCCTCGACCTCCGCGCGGTCGAGCGGCTCGCCGTCGTCGAGCACGCGCAGCGCGGTGTGCCCGGCGAGCGCCGGGAACTCGGCGGCGACGTCGTCGGGCAGGCCCGACGGGTCGACCTGGAGCGTGTACGACGCCGTGCCCTCCGGCGCCTGCACCTCGCCGTCGGCGCCGCCCGGGGTGACCGAGAGCCCGCCCTCCGGGGCGGACCACAGGGTCCACTCGTCGCCCGTGCCGAGGTCGCCCGGCCACGCGACGACGCCCTCGCGCACCCAGTGCGCGGCCTGCTGGCCGGTGCCGGGGAGCGGCGGGTTCGCGACGTCGATCGTCAGGACGTGGGACGCGAGGTCGTAGGAGAACGTGACCTGCTCTCCGTCGCCGAAGGAGAACTGGTAGTTGGCCCCGTCGCGCGCGCCGCCGACGCCGTAGTTCTCGGCCCAGCTCAGGCCGTGCGCGACCTTGGCCTCGTACGCGCCGGCCGCGAGGCGGTCGGTCGACCAGGTGTAGACGCCGTCGCCGTCCGGGTCCTTGAGCCAGGAGGCGAGGCAGTCGGGCGCCCACGAGCCGGGGCAGCCGACCTGGTCCTGGAACGAGCCCGCGAGCGTGACGATCGGCCCCTGCGCGGTGCTCGAGAAGTCCTTGCTCACCGGGTCCCAGTAGAACGTCACCGGGCCGCCGGTCGTCGTGTACGTCGCGTTGCCACCGTCCTGTACACCGCCGACGCCGTAGTTCAGGGTCCACGACCCGTTGAGCGCGACCTTGTACTCGTACGTCCCGGCCGGGATGTCGAACGTGCCCGCGTAGACGCCGTCGGCGCGCTTCGTGAGCTGCGCGGCCTCGCACGCCGGGGCCCAGTCGCCCGCGCAGCCCATGGCCGCGTTGTGGCTGCCGGGCACGGTCACGAGGTCGATCTCGGGCTCGGGCTCCTCGCCCACGACCCCGCTCACGTCGACCCCGACGCTCGCGAACGTGGACGCGGCGGCGCGGTCGCCGTCGGCGTCGGTCGTCACGGCGCGGTACTCGACGAGCGTGCCGTCGGCGAGACCCGCGACGTCGTGGAAGACGCGCGGCGCCGTGTCCTCGGCGGTGCCGAGCGGGTGCCACTCGGCGCTCCCGACCTCGCGCCACGCGAACGACGTCTCGGCCCACGCGTCCGGGTCGACCGTGGCCGTCACGGGCGCGACGCCCGTGACCGCTCCCCCGGCCCGCGGCACGGTGACGGCGATCTCGCCCGACGAGTCCGCGCCGACCTCGCGGTCGGCCCGCAGCACGACGGTCCCCGTCGCCGGGACGGTCAGCGCGACCACGCCGTCGGCGTCGGCGGTGACGGGGGCGGCCTGCTCGCCGTAGAGCACCTCGTACGAGGCGCCGGGCGTGAGGGTCGTGAACGTCGCCGTCCGCTCCTGCGCCGCGTTGTTCAGTGCGACCAGGTGCTCGATCTTCTCCTCGCGGTCGACGCGGCTGAACGCGTACACGCCCGCGCCGTTCTCGACGTAGCGCTCCACCTGGGCGCCGTCGGCCAGCGCCGGGTGCGCCTCGCGCAGCGCGGCGAGCCCGGCGATGTGCGCGTACAGCGGCGCGTCCGTGCCGAAGCGGTCGACGCTGCCCGCCTGCTCGCCGGTGACGAGCGGCTGGTCGGCGTACTCGTCGACCTGGGTCGCGAACAGGGTCTGGCGCGCGTCCTTGTCGCCGCCCGTCCCCGCGAAGCCCTGCTCGTCGCCGTAGTACACGACCGGCTGCCCGCGGGTCAGGTACATGAGGTCGTGCGCGAGCTCGTCGCGCGCGAGCGGGTCGTCCGTGCTCGCGAGCATGTACCCGACGCGGCCCATGTCGTGGTTGCCGAGGAACGTCGGCAACGCCTGCGCGTTCGTCGTGGGCGTCGTGTACATGTCGTCGCTCGCGAAGAGCGACGCGAGGCCCTTGGCGCTGTTCCCGCTCGCGAAGCTCGTCGCGGCGGACTGGAACGTGAAGTCGAGCGTCGAGCTCATGTCCGTCTTGCGCACGTAGGGCGAGAGCTTCGCCGCGTCGGCGTCGTACACCTCGCCGAACATGAAGAAGTCGTCCTTGCCCTGCGCGTGCGCGTAGTCGAGGACCTCGGTGGTCCACGTCTCCCAGAACTCGAAGTTCACGTGCTTGACGGTGTCGATGCGGAAGCCGTCGATGCCGAGGTCGATCCAGTCCTGGTAGACGTCGACGAACCCGTCGACGACCGTCGGGTGCTCGGTCATGAGGTCGTCGAGGCCGTCGAAGTCCCCGTACGTCACGGACTCCCCGGTCCACGTCGAGTTGCCGCGGTTGTGGTAGAGCGTCGGGTCGTTGAGCCAGGCCGGGACCTTGAGGTCCTCCTTGCCCGCGGGGACGACCGGCGTGTACGGGAACGACGTCGCGGCGTCCAGCGCCGGGAAGTCGCCGGTGCCCGCGTGGTCCGCCGGGTCGAACACGGTGCCGTCGGCGTCGCGGTACGGCGACGTGGCCTGGTCGACGTACGCGTACTGCTTCTCCTCGTAGTCGATCACGTCGGCCGTGTGGTTCGTGATGATGTCGAAGTAGACCTTGATCCCGCGGTCGTGCGCCTCGTCGATGAGCGCCTCGAGCTCGGCGTTGGTGCCGAGGTGCGGGTCGATCTGCGTGAAGTCGGTGATCCAGTAGCCGTGGTAGCCCGCCGACGCGTCGGCGCCCGTGCCCTGGACCGGCTGGTTCTTGAACGACGGCGTGAGCCAGATCGCCGTCGTGCCGAGGCCCTCGACGTAGTCGAGGTTCTGCCGCAGGCCCGCGATGTCGCCGCCCTGGTAGAAGCCCTTGTTCGTCGGGTCGAACCCGGAGACGAGCGGGTCGTCGCCGAGCCCCGCCGTGTCGTTCGACGGGTCGCCGTTCGCGAACCGGTCGGTCATGACGAAGTAGAAGCGCTCGTCCGACCCGGGCTGGCGCACGGGGGGCACCACGAGGTCGGCGTCCTGCGCCTCGTCGTAGCCGCCCGCGAGCCCGAGCGGCGTGAGCGCGATGCGGTGGGTCGACTCGTCGAAGGTGACGCGCACGGTCGCGTCGCCGCCGAGCACGAGGGGCGCGTTGTCCTGGCCGCCGTCGCGCCCGTACGCCTCGTCCCAGGCGTCGTCGTAGGCGACCTTGTACTGGTAGGTGCCCGCGGGCACCTCGAAGTCGGCGGACCAGACGCCGGCGGCGTCGGTGGGCGCGAGCTCGGTCGCCGCGCACGCGGGGTCCCAGTCGGCGGCGCAGCCGAGCTCGGACTGGAGGTCGCCCACGAGGGCGAGCGTGCGCTCGTCGGCCCCCGCGGCGGGGGCGGCGAACGCGGCGAGCGTGACGCCCGCCAGGCCCGAGGTGGCGAGCGCGACGGCGGTGACCGACGCCGTCGTCCTGGCCCCGCGCGGACGGCGGGGCGACGGGTCGGATGGGTGGGGCGACGGGATGCGCGGAACGCGGCGACGTCGCGGCGTGGAGGTCATGAGGACTCCCTCGTCCGGTGGCTGGTGCGGGACCGCACGCGTGAGCGGGCAAGGCCGGCAAGACCACGGACGACGAGACCGGCAGCGGGCGACGTCGACCGCGGCTTCCTCAGCGTACGGCTGAGCCGAACTGTACTGGTTGCAGAAACTTGCAGCAAGGCTCAGAAACCCCGGAGACGCCGAACCCGGGGTCGCTCCCCACGGAACACGTCCGGTGAGGAGCGACCCCGGGTTCGGCGGGGAGCGGGAGGGGAGGTCAGCCCGCCAGGTGACCCCAGCGAGGGGCCAGGTCGCGCCACGGCCCGACCTCCGCGACGCGGCCCTCGTCGAGCACGACGACGCGGTCCGCCCGCGCGAGCGCCGCACGCTTCGACGTCGCGCCGATCACCGTGGTCCCGCGCTCCCGGAGCGAGGTCCACAGCTCGATCTCGGTCGCCGCGTCGAGCGCGCTCGAGACGTCGTCCGCGAGCAGGAGCTCGGCGTCGGTCGCGAGCGCCCGTGCGAGGGCGAGCCGCTGCACCTGGCCGCCCGAGAGCCGGACGCCGCGGTGGCCCACCAGCGCCTCGTGGCCCCCGGCCTCGACGACGTCGCGCTCCAGGCGCGCGGCCGCGACCGGGCCGTGCACGTCGCGCTCGTGCCCGAGGCGCACGTTGTCGGCGAACGTCCCCGAGAGCACGCGCGGGACCTGCGCCACGTGGGCGACCTGTCCCGGCCGCAGGAACGTCTGGGCGTCGACGACGTCGGTCCCGTTCCACCGGATGTGCCCCGTGTGCTCCATGAGGCCCGACAACGCCGAGAGCAGGCTCGACTTGCCCGCCCCGACCTGCCCGAGCAGGAGGACGAGCTCGCCACGACGCACCGCGAGGTCGACGCCCTGGACGCCGATCGTGCCGTCGTCGTGCAGCGCGGTGACGTCGGACAGCTCGAGCCGCTCGAGCGGCTGGCGCGGCCCCGGGTCGGGCACGGGGGCCTCGCCCGTGAGGAGGTCGACGCCGGGCGGCAGGTCCATGAGATCCGTGCCCCCGGCGAACCGGCTCGTGGCGCGCTGCCACGAGCGCGTGCCCGGCGCCTCCGTCACGACCGCCCCCGCGACCACGCCGAACCAGCCGAAGCCGGTCACCGCGTTGGCGACCAGGAGCGCGGTCGCGAGGTCCCACGTGCCCGCGAGCAGCCCGGCCCACGCCGCCACGACGCCGAGCTGGATCATCACGAGCGGGACGCCGTCGAGCGCGGCCTGCACCCGGTGCTCGAAGATCGCGGCCCGCACGCGCCCCCCGTCGACCTCGCGCAGGTGCGCGTGCACCTGCGGCGTCCGGGCGGCGAGCTTGACCGTGCGCGCCGAGTCGAGCGCCGAGACCAGCGCTCGCCCGAACCGGGCGCGCGCCGCCGACGACCGCGTGGCCGACCGGCCCGCGATCGGGCGGCCGAGCGCGGACGCCGCCGCGGACACGACCATCACGGCGAGCAGCACCGCGCCCGCGAGCCACGACCCGCTGAGCAGCGCCGTGACCCCCGCGACGACGAGGCCGTTGACGAAGTCGACCCACCGGTCCGCGTACCGGACGAAGCGGTCGGCGTCCATGGCGCGCGCGACCACCTCGCCCGGGGGCGTCGCGGTGAGCCGGTGCTGGCGCGTCTGGCCGGCCATGACGGCCATGCGCACGCGCAGCAGCACCTCGATCCACCAGCGCGGGTAGACGTACAGCGCCCACGCGAGGCAGAGGGGCGCGAGGACGAGGAGCACGGCGAGCGGCACGAGCAGCTGCGCCGGGAACCCCCCGTCCAGGTCCTGCACGGCGCGGCCCCAGAGGAAGCCCGTGACGGCGCCCTGCGCCGAGACGAGGCTCGTCACGAGGAACAGCAGGGCGCCGACGACGCCCCACGCGGGGCGCACGAACAGCGCGTGCAGCACCCCGCGAGCGAGGCTGGGCCCGTCGCCGGGGTCCGCGAGGACCGGCGGCGTGCCACGCCGTCGGCGGCCTCCGACCGACTCCGCTGCCCGGTCCGCGGCCGCGCCGTCGGCGTCGCCGGGACGGCCCGACGCGCCCGGGACGGGCGACACGTCGCGCGCGCCGTCGTCGTCGAGCAGGGCCTCGCCCGCACCGGGGTGCGCGCCGACGACGCCCGTCCCGGTCTCCTCGGCGACGCTCGCGGCGAGCAGGTCGCGGTACGGGCCCGCGACGCGGGCGAGCGCCGCCCGCTCGCCCTGCTGCACGACCCGCCCGTGGTCGAGGACCGCGAGCAGCCCGGCCCGCTCGATCGTCGAGAGACGGTGCGCGACGAGCACGCCCGTCCGCCCGGCGAGCAGCCGCTCCGAGGCCGCGACGACGCGCGCCTCGGTCAGCGGGTCCATGCGCGCGGTCGCCTCGTCGAGCACGACGACCTGCACGTCGCGGACGAGCAGCCGCGCGAACGCGACGAGCTGCTCCTCCCCCGCCGACAGCGACGTGCCGCCGGGTCCGAGCAGCGTGTCGAGGCCGTCGGGGAGGCCCGCGACCCAGTCGTCGAGGCGCAGCTCGCGCACCGCGGCCTCGACGTCGGCGCGCGGCACGTCGGCGAAGAGCGCGACGTTCTCCGCGAGCGTGCCCGCGAGGATCTCGGTGCGCTGCGTCACGACCCCCACCGCGGCGCGCAGCGCCTGCAGGTCGAGGTCGCGCACGTCCACGCCGCCCACGAGCACCGCGCCCCGCGGCGGCTCGACCGCGCGCGAGAGGAGGGACGCCAGGGTCGACTTGCCCGACCCCGTCCGCCCCACGAGCGCGACCGTCTCGCCCGCGGGCACCCGCAGGCTCACGCCGTCGAGCGCGAACGTGCCCTCGGCGTAGGAGAAGTGGAGGTCGCGCAGCTCGATCCCCACCGGTCCGGCGGGTAGCGTGCGCCCGCCCGTCGGCTCGGGCTCGACCGCGAGCATCTGCCGGATGCGCGTGAGCGCCCCGATGCCCTCCTGGATGTCCGGCAGGTGGTGGACCAGGTTGTCCACCTGGCCCACGAACATCGCCGTCACGAGGAACAGGGTGACGAGGCGGTCGACGCCCAGGTCGCCGTCGGCGGCGAGCGCGGCGCCCGCGACGGCCACGCCCGCGAGCAGCGACGCGAGGACGAGCCCGGCACGCCGCAGCATGCGCGACTCGATCACGAGCACGGCCTGGAACTTCCGGTGCACCTGGGCCGAGCGCTCGGCGAGGCGCCGGACCGCGAACGACTGGCCGAGGCTCGTGCGCAGGTCGTCGCGCGCCGCGACGGACTCCTCGAACGCCGCGGCGTGGTCCGTCCACGCGGCCTCCTCGATCACCTTGCGGCGCGCGATCTCGCCCAGCATGGGGCGCACGATCACCGCGGCGACCGCGCCGAGCACCGGGAAGAGGATCCAGGCCGGCCACCAGGTGAGGCCCGCGACGACCCACATCGGCAGGACGCCGACGACCGTGCGGCCCGCGCCCCAGAGCTGGCGGCGCACCAGCGTGCCGACCGCGTGGGTGTCGTCGTCGACGCGGTCGAGCACCTCGCCGACCGCCTGCTCCGTGAGCGTGGCGAGCGGCTGGTGGAGCGCGGCCGTGAGCAGGTCGCCGCGCAGGCGCCCCTCGGCGCGGTCGACGACGCCGGCCCACACGACCTGGCCGACGGTGTCGAGCAGCGCGGCACCGACGACGCACAGCGCGAGGAGCTGGAGCGTCGCCGTCGTCGGGTCGTCGGCGAGCCAGCCCGCGATGACGGTCCCGAGCGCGGCACCGACCGCTCCGAGCGTGAGCGCGACGAGGGCGACGACGGCCAGCGGCCCGCGCAGGCGCCGCCAGTCCAGGCGGCGGGCGGGGTCGACGGGCGCGCGCGACGCACCCGCCGCCGGGGTGGGGTCCGGGGTGGTCGGGGGGTTCGGGGGCTGCTCGGTCGGCAGGGTGGCGTCGATCATGGCCCGTCGACCCTACGGCGCGGCACCCCCGACGGCGCAGCGATTTTCCGCTCGGTCACCCACCCCCGGACGCCCCGCACCGCCGCTCCCGTGCGGCCCTCCCCGGAGCGTCCCCGGTCCCGCGGTCCGGACCGTGCCTCGGACCACGGGACCGGATCCCGGCTCAGACGAGCCCGAGCTGCTCCACGGCCTGCCGCTCCTCCTGGAGCTCCGCGACCGACGCGTCGACGCGCCCGCGCGAGAACTCCGACAGCTCGATGCCCTGGACGATCTCCCACGACCCACCGCGGGACACCACCGGGAACGACGAGATGAGGCCCGTCGGGACGCCGTACGACCCGTCGGACACGACGCCCGCGCTCGTCCAGTCGCCCTCCGGCGTCCCGAGCACCCAGTCGCGCACGTGGTCGATCGCCGCGTTCGCGGCCGACGCCGCGGACGACGCACCGCGCGCGTCGATGATCGCCGCGCCGCGCTTCGCGACCGTCGGGATGAACGTCCCCTCGAGCCACTCGCGGTCCTCCGCGAGCCGCGCGCCCGGGGTCCCCGCGACGTCCGCCTGGAAGATGTCCGGGTACTGCGTCGCCGAGTGGTTGCCCCAGATCGTCACCTTGCGCACGTCCGACACCGGCACGCCCGCCTTCTTGGCCACCTGCGTCAGCGCGCGGTTGTGGTCCAGGCGCGTCATCGCGGTGAACCGGTCCTTCGGCACGTCCGGCGCGTTCGACGCCGCGATGAGCGCGTTCGTGTTCGCCGGGTTGCCGACGACCAGGACGCGCACGTCGTCCGCCGCGCCCGCGTTGATCGCCTGGCCCTGCGGCTTGAAGATGCCGCCGTTGGCCTCCAGCAGGTCGCCGCGCTCCATGCCCGGACCGCGCGGGCGCGCGCCCACGAGCAGCGCGACGTTCGTCCCCTCGAACGCGGCGGTCGGGTCGTCGAAGATGTCGATGCCGGCGAGCAGCGGGAAGGCGCAGTCGTCGAGCTCCATCGCGGTGCCCTCGGCGGCCTTGACGCCCTGCGGGATCTCCAGGAGGCGCAGGCGCACGGGGGTGTCGGGGCCGAGCATCTGGCCCGACGCGATACGGAAGAGCAGGGCGTAACCGATCTGACCGGCCGCGCCGGTCACCGTCACGTTCACGGGGGAAGTCATGCGCTCACTCTCCCACAACGCGACCCGCCCGGACGCGCGGAGCGGCGCGCCCGCGGGGCGCACCCCGCCGCCAGGGTCCGGGGACGACGACGGCGGCACCCCCTGCACGAGGGGGCGCCGCCGTCGGGCGTGCGGTGCGGGCCGGGTCAGCCCAGGCGCGCCTTGAGGTTCTCGTCGAGCGCGGCGAGGAACTCCTCCGTCGTCAGCCACTCCTGGTCCGGGCCGACGAGGAGCGCGAGGTCCTTCGTCATCTTGCCGGACTCGACCGTCTTGATGACGACGTCCTCGAGCGTCTGCGCGAACTCGGTGACCTCGGGCGTGCCGTCCAGCTTGCCGCGGTGCATGAGGCCACGCGTCCAGGCGAAGATCGACGCGATCGGGTTCGTCGACGTCGGCTTGCCCTGCTGGTGCTGGCGGTAGTGGCGCGTCACCGTGCCGTGCGCGGCCTCGGCCTCGACGGTCTGGCCGTCCGGGGTCATGAGGACCGACGTCATGAGGCCGAGCGAGCCGAAGCCCTGCGCGACGGTGTCGGACTGGACGTCGCCGTCGTAGTTCTTGCAGGCCCAGACGTAGCCGCCCTCCCACTTCATGGCCGAGGCGACCATGTCGTCGATGAGGCGGTGCTCGTACGTGAGGCCCTTCGCGGCGAACGCCTCGGCGAACTCGGCGTCGAACACCTCCTGGAAGATGTCCTTGAAGGCGCCGTCGTAGGCCTTGAGGATCGTGTTCTTCGTCGAGAGGTACACGGGGTACTCGCGCTGGAGGCCGTACGCGAACGAGGCGCGCGCGAAGTCGCGGATCGACTCGTTGAAGTTGTACATGCCCATCGCGACGCCGCCCTCCTCGGGCATGGTCACGACCTCGAACCTCTGCGGCTCGGAGCCGTCGGCCGGCTCGAACGTCATCGTGATCTTGCCGGGGCCGGGGACCTTGAAGTTCGTCGACTTGTACTGGTCGCCGTGGGCGTGACGGCCGATGATGATCGGCTTGTTCCAGCCCGGCACGAGGCGCGGGATGTTGGAGATGATGATCGGCTCGCGGAAGACGACGCCACCGAGGATGTTGCGGATCGTGCCGTTCGGCGAGACCCACATCTTCTTGAGGCCGAACTCCTCGACGCGCGCCTCGTCGGGCGTGATCGTCGCGCACTTGACGCCCACGTTGTACTGCTTGATCGCGTGCGCGGCGTCGACGGTGACCTGGTCGTCCGTCGCGTCGCGGTTCTGGATCGACAGGTCGTAGTACTTGAGGTCCACGTCGAGGTACGGGTGGATGAGGCGGTCCTTGATGAACTGCCAGATGATGCGCGTCATCTCGTCGCCGTCGAGCTCGACGACCGGGTTGACGACCTTGATCTTGCCCATGCGCAGATCGCTCCAACTGTCGGGGACTGGTGCCCCCGGGAGCCGGACGGCGACCGTCGGCCCGTCGGGCCCGGTCCGTCGCACACAGGGGCGTTGCTGACCGCGGTCCAGGGTACTCGACTTCTCGACGTCAAGATACTTTCGGGGCTTCCGTCACCCGACCGCATCGTGAGACGGACCGTCCGTTCTCAGGTGGAGCACCGCCGATTTCCACACTTCTCCCGGGTGGTGGTGGCAAGATGCCCCCAGATGCCGGAATGGCCGGGCACTCGGTCAGGCATCGTGCCGTCGTCCCGACCGCCTCCCGGTGCCGCACCGTGGCGGCCGGGCCCGGGACTGCCCGAAGTACCCACCGAACCAGACAGGATCATCATGTCCCAGGACACCACCGCTCCCGGCGCGCCGGAGGGCTTCGTCGAGGACCCGAGTCCCGCGCCCACCGAGGCCGTCGCCGTCGTCCAGCCGAGCCTCCTCGCGCGTCTCGGCGCCGAGGTCTTCGGCACGTTCTTCCTCGTCCTCGCGATCGTGGGTGTGGCGCTGTACACCTTCGTCAGCCAGCAGAACGCCCTGGCCGTCGGCCTGGCCGGTGGTATCGCGGTGGTCGCGGGCGCCGCCGCCGTGGGCAACGTGTCCGGTGGCCACTTCAACCCGGCCGTCACGCTCGGTGCCGCGATCGGCGGCCGCACCGCGTGGCGCGACGTCCTGCCGTACTGGGTCGCGCAGCTCGTCGGCGCGCTCCTCGCCGGCCTCGTCCTGCTCGCGACCGTGCCCTCCACGCTCCCGCAGCTCCTCGGCCAGGACGGCCGGGGCGGGGTGTTCGTCGCGACCGCCAACGGCTACGGCAGCTTCTCCTCGCTCTCGACGGCGTCGCAGGGCGGCACGGAGTTCGGCCTCGTGCAGGCGCTGCTCATCGAGACCATCGTCACCGCCGTGTTCGTGGGCGTGATCCTCGGCGTCACCGACAAGCGCGCGAGCGTCCAGTACGCGCCCGTCGTGATCGGCTTCACGCTGACCGCCCTCATCCTGGTCGCCGCGCCGATCACCAACGCGTCGATCAACCCGGCACGCTCGATGGCCTCGGCGGTCTTCGCCGGCGACGGGGACCTGTGGAAGCAGCAGTGGGTCTTCTGGGTCGCCCCTCTCCTCGGCGCCGCGATCGCGGGCCTGTTCTACCGTGCCTTCGCCTTCGCCCCCAAGCAGGACGACCTCCTCGGCGAGGACCAGGTCGTCACGCTGACCGAGGCCGGGGCCCCGGCGTACTCCGCGGCGGCCGGCGCGGCGGGTGCGGGCGCGGTCGCCGCCGTGGTCGAGGAGGAGGTCGTCGTCACGGACGAGAACGGCGACGTCGTCGCGGTCGAGGAGGTCGTCGAGGTCGTCGAGGCGGACGAGCCCGAGGCCCCGGCGACGGACGACGCCCCCGGCACGGACGAGGCTCCCAAGGCCTGACGTCCCGCACGCCCCGACGGGCCCGGACCGCGACCGCGGTCCGGGCCCGTCGTCGTCCGCGGCACCGCGTCCGGAGGGTTGCCCCCCGGCCCCTCCCGGGGGGCGTGGGCAGGCGCCCGCGACGGGTCAGATCTCGCCCTGGTCGAGGGTCAGCGCGAGGAACGCCATGACGACCGCGGGCGCGAGGAAGAAGAAGACGTCCAGCCCGCGGGAGCGCACGGTGATCCCCACGGGACCCGGGCCCGGGACGACCGCGCGGCACACGCCGGCCACCGCGAGCAGCCCGGCGAGCGTGAAGCAGCCGGCGCGCGCGCCGACCAGCACCGCGACGAGCGTCGAGACCGCGACGCCCGCGAGCACGAGCCACATCGCCGGCTGACGCGACGGGGCGAGGCTCGCAGGGGGTTCCGGGACCGGGGGCCGGGCCTCGTCGTCGGGACGCGCCCCCGCGGGGCGCCCGTCGTCTCCCGGCTCGTCGTCGACGTGGTGCCACGCCGGCACGAGCGTCGCCGGCGGCCGGTGCCGCGTCCCCCCGTCCGCGGTGACGTCGGTCACGCTGCTGCACCTTCCACGCCCGGAAGCCTACCGTCGTGGCCTAGCGTGACGTGCATGTCGTCCGCCGAGCCGCCGGTCCTCCCGCCACCCTCCGCGCACCGCGCGTCCCCTCCCGCGACGGACGCGGGAGCGCCCGCGTCGGTCGTCGTCGTGGGCGCGGGGCTCGCCGGCGCCCAGACCGTCGGCGCGCTCCGGCGTCGGGGGTACGCGGGGCGGGTGACGCTGCTCGGCGCGGAGGGCGTGCCTCCCTACGACCGGCCACCGCTCTCGAAGGAGCTCCTGAGCCGCCCGGGCCCGGCGTGGCTCGCCGAGGACCTCGGCGTCGACGTCGAGGCGCTCGCCGACGAGGTGCGCCTGGCCGACCCGGCAGTGCGGCTGGAGCGCCGGGCGACGCCCGACGGCGCCGTCTGGGAGATCACGACGCGGTCGGGCGAGCGCCGGGCCGCGGCGGCCGTGGTGCTCGCGGTCGGCTCCACGCCCGTGCGGCCCGACGGCTGGGAGCACGCCCGCCTCCTGCACACGGTCCGGGACGCCGAGGCCCTCCGCGGCGCGCTGCGACCGGGGCTCCGCCTCGTGATCGTGGGCGCGGGCTGGATCGGCGCCGAGCTGGCAGGGGTCGCCGCCGGCGCGGGGGCGCACGTCACGGTCCTCGAGGCCGCTCCCGCCCCGCTCCGGCGCCAGCTCGGTCCGGCCGTCGGCGCGCACCTCGCGCCCTGGTACGCGGCCGTCGGCGCCGAGCTCGTGACCGGTGCCGCGGTGGCGGAGGTCCGGCCCGACGGCGTCCGGCTCGCCGACGGGCGCGAGCTGTCGGCCGACCTCGTGCTGGCCGCCGTGGGCGCCCGCCCCGCGACGGACTGGCTCGACGGCGCGGTCCCGCGCGACGTGCGCGGCAGCGTGCCCGTGGACGCCACCGGCGCCGTGCCGGGGCTGGCCGGGCTCTGGGCCGTCGGCGACTGCGCGACGCGCGAGCACCCGCTGCTCGGCGCGGTGCCCGGTGGCCACTGGTCCGCCGCCCTCCACGACCCGGACGCGACCGTCGCCGCGCTGCTCGGCGACGAGCCCGACGCTCCCGGGCACGCCCCGTACGTGTTCTCCCAGCAGCTCGGGCACGACCTCGCCCTGTTCGGCGTGCCCGACGAGGCCGACGACGTGCTCTTCCGCGGCGACCCGTCCGGCGGCCCGACCGGCCACGAGGGCTGGGCCGCGTTCTACCTCGCCCCGGGGACGACCTCCGGCTCCACCTCGGACGGCGGCACGACGGCGGACGGCGGCCCGGAGCGTCGGGTCACCGAGGTCCGGGCGGTCCTCCTGGTCGACTCGCCGCGCGACGTCGGCCCGGTCCGCAAGGCGATGAACCGCGCCGGCCGCCTCGGCGTCGACCTCGACGTCGCGCTCGACCCGACCCGCCGCCTCCGCGACGCCCTGGTCTGACGCCCGGCGCGCGACGGCCCCACCGGTCCGGAGACCGGCGGGGCCGTCGAGCAGGGCCGTGTCAGTGCGCGAAGTGGCGCGTGCCCGTGAAGTACATCGTCACACCCGCGGCGCGCGCCGCCTCGATCACCTCGGCGTCGCGGATCGACCCGCCCGGGGCGACGACCGCGCGGACGCCCGCGTCGAGCAGGATCTGGAGGCCGTCGGCGAAGGGGAAGAACGCGTCGGACGCCGCGACGGCGCCACGCGCACGCTCCTCGCCGTCGGCGAGGGTGTTGGCGCGCTCGACCGCGAGACGGCACGAGTCGACGCGGTTGACCTGCCCCATCCCGACCCCGACGGCGGCCCCGTCGCGCGCGAGGAGGATCGCGTTGGACTTGGCGGCGCGGATCGCGCGCCACGCGAACGCGAGGTCCGCGAGGGTCGCGTCGTCGGCGGCCTCCCCCGTCACGAGGGTCCAGTGCTGCGGGTCGTCGCCGCCGGTGACGGTGCCGTCCTCGGCCGTCACGACGCCGTCGATGTGGTCGACCGTCTGGACGAGCAGACCGCCCGAGATCGGACGGAACTCGACGGGGTCGCTCTGCGCGCCCTCCGGGAGCACGAGGACGCGCAGGTTCTTCTTGGCCGCGAGGATCTCGAGCGCGCCGTCCTCGTAGCCCGGTGCCACGACGACCTCCGTGAACACGGGCTTGAGCGCCTCCGCGAGCTCGGTCGTCACCACCCGGTTCGCCGCCACCACGCCGCCGTACGCGGAGACCGGGTCGGTGGCGTGCGCCTTGCGGTAGGCGGCCGCGATGTCGTCGTCGGTCGCGACGCCGCACGGGTTGTTGTGCTTGACGACGGCGACGGCCGGGCCGGAGTGGTCGTACGCGGCCCGGCGCGCGGCGTCGGCGTCCACGTAGTTGTTGTAGCTCATCGCCTTGCCCTGCAGCTGGGTCGCCGTGGCGAGCCCGCCGCGCCAGTGCGTGTACAGCGCGGCCTGCTGGTGCGGGTTCTCGCCGTAGCGCAGGACGTCGGCCCGCTCCCAGGTGGCGCCCGTGAACGCGGGGAAGGCCACGTCGTCGGGCGCGTACGACGACGCGAACCACGACGCGACGGCGACGTCGTACTGCGCGGTGTCCGCGAACGCCTGCGCCGCGAGGCGCTTGCGCTGGGCGAACGTGAAGCCGCCCCCCTGCACGGCGGCGACGACGTCGTCGTACCGCGCCGGGTCGACGACGACGGCGACGCTCGGGTGGTTCTTCGCGGCCGCGCGGACCATCGAGGGACCGCCGATGTCGATCTGCTCGACGACCTCGTCGGGGCCGGCGCCGGACGCGACGGTCGCGGCGAACGGGTAGAGGTTGACGACGACGAGCTCGAACGGCGCGATGCCGAGCTCGTCGAGCTGCGCGAGGTGGTCGGCCTTGCGCGAGTCCGCGAGGATGCCGGCGTGAACGCGCGGGTGGAGCGTCTTGACCCGGCCCTCGAGGCACTCGGGGAACCCGGTGAGGTCCTCGACCTTCGTCACGGGCACGCCCGCAGCGGCGATCGTCGACGCGGTGGAGCCGGTGGAGACCAGCTCGACGCCCGCCGCGTGGAGCGCGGTCGCGAGCTCGACGAGGCCCGTCTTGTCGTAGACGCTCAGGAGCGCGCGCCGCACGGGGCGCTGCGCGTCGTCGGCGAGCTGGACGTCGGGGGCGGAGGGCACGTGCGGGGCCGGGTGGGACATGACGAGGGGCTCCTCTGGGTCGCGGTCGCCGCGTCGACGGACGCCGACGCGAGGCAGAACCCAGGCGCCCAGGCGGTCGACGCTCCAGCAGGTAGATCCGGCCGCTCCCCGGTGGTCGTTCCCACCCTCGCCAGTCGCGTCCGGGACGAGTCTACCGGGTGCCGCGCGGGCGGCTCAGGCGCCCGCCGACCGCCCGACGACGGCCCGGCGGCCCTCGACGCGCAGGCCCTCGCGCGCGGCGCGGCCGACCGTCTCGACGAGGAGCGCGCGCTCCGCGACCTTGATGCGCTCGTGGAGCGACGACTCGTCGTCGCCGTCCTCGACCGGGACGGCGACCTGGGCGATGATCGGGCCGGTGTCCACGCCGTCGTCGACCACGTGGACGGTGCACCCGGTGACGCGGACGCCGTACGCGAGCGCGTCCCGCACGCCGTGCGCGCCCGGGAACGACGGCAGGAGCGCCGGGTGCGTGTTGATCGTGCGGCCGGCGAAGCGCCCGACGAATGCCGGACCGAGGATGCGCATGAACCCGGCGAGCACCACGAGGTCCGGCCGGAAGACGTCGACGGCCTGCGCGACCGCCTCGTTCCACGCGGCCCGGTCGTCGAAGTCGCCCGGGGCCACGACGACGGCGGCGATCCCGGCCTCGCGGGCCAGGTCGAGGCCGCCCGCGTCGGCCTTGTCCGACACGACGCCCACGACGCGCGCCCCGTAGGCGGCGTCGTCGTGCGCGGCGAGGATCGCGGCGAGGTTGGAGCCCGCGCCCGAGACGAGGACGACGACGCGGGCGGCGGAGGTGGACTCGACGGGGTGGCCGGACGGCGTCTGCACGGTGCTCCTGCGGGTTCGGGGTGGCTCGGGGCGGCTCAGGTGGCTCGAGCGTCGGGCTCGGCGGAACAGGGAGGGCGCCCTCCCGGGCACCCGGTCTCCGATGGGAGAATGTACCGCGAGCCGCCCGACCGACCGAGGAGCTGCCCGTGGGCAATCCGTACGCACCGCCCCGTCCCGACGCGCCGCAGCACCCTCGTCCGGAGTCGCCGCAGCCGCCGGAGGAGGGCGCGCGTCCGGGCGCTCCGGTCCCACCGGGCTCCGGCCCGGGCACGCCCCTCCCACCGCCCCCGCCCGGCCGGCCGGACCCGCTGACGCCCGGGGGCGGCCGTCCTCCGGCACCGCCCGAGCCCGCGGAGCCGGACCCCGAGCTCGCGCGACAGGCGACGCGGCGCGTGCTCCACTTCGGCCTGCTCCTGCTCGCGGTGATCGTCGTGAGCACCATGCCGTTCCCGTGGCAGGCCGTGAGCCTCGCGCTCGCGCTCGGGGCGATCGTCGTGGGCGTCCGCGCGCTCGTGGCCGTGTGGCGGGCGCGGGTGCGCGGTGCGCTCGTCCCGGCGCTGGGCATCGGCGTCGGGCTCTCCGCGATGCTCGCGCTGCAGATGGTCTCGACGCTCGTCACGTGGGACGTCGCGCTGGCGCACCAGCAGTGCCTGGACGGCGCGATCACGGTCTCGGCGGAGAAGCGCTGCGACGTCGAGCGGACCCAGGCTCTCGAGGAGAAGTTCGCCCGCTGGTTCCCCACGCCGGCCCCCGCGTCGTCGTGACGACGGCCTGACCTCAGGCCCGCGCCACGACGGCCGTCCCGTGCCCTGAGACGACGAGCGGTCCGTCCACGTGCGGGACGAAGACGGACTCGCCGGGCAGGAGGCGTCGCGCGTCCGCCGCGACGACGCGCACCTCGCCCTCGACGCACACGACGATCCGCGGGCCGTCCTCCGGCCCCGGCAGCTCGTCTCCCGCGCGCGGGGTGGCGACGCGCAGGCCCAGGTCGGCGGCCGGCGCGACGTAGTCCACGACACCGGGCACCACGCGCACCGGACGCAGGAAGCCGGTGAGCCGCGGCGTGAAGTCCGTGATCGCCAGCAGCTCCGCCACGTCCACGTGCTTCGTCGTCAGGCCGGCGCGCAGGACGTTGTCGGACGCCGCCATCACCTCGACGGCCATGCCCCGCAGGTAGGCGTGCAGCGTCCCGGGGGCCGTGTAGAGGGCCTGGCCGGGCTCGAGCCGCTCGTGGTTCAGCAGGAGCGGAGCGAGGAGTCCGGGATCGCCGGGGAACTCCTGCGCGAGCTCGTGCACCACGGCCAGCTCCGGCCGGGCGCCCACGGCGTCGCGCGCGGTCTCGGCGACGGCCTCCACCCACGGCGCCGTGCTCTCCCGCTGGCCGAGGAGCCAGGTGAGCGCGCCCCGGTGGGCGTCGTCGCGCCGCTCACGCAGCAGCACGACGAGGGGGTCGAGCGCGGGCACCTCGAGCTCGGCGACGAGCTTCGCCGCCTGCTCCGGCTCCCGGAGCCCGCTGAGGAGCTCGAAGGGCGTGAGGGCGTACACGATCTCCGGCTTCGCGGAACGATCCCGGTACGTCCGCACCGGGTCGGTGCGGGGGACGCCGCGCTCGTCCTCGGTCGTGAAGCCCGCCTCGGCCTGGGCGGTCGTCGGGTGCACCTGGACCGACAGCGCGCGGGCGGCGGCGAGGATCTTGGCGAGGAACGGCAGGCGCGGGCCGGACCCGGCCAGCACGCGGGGTCCGAGCATCGCCTCGGGCTGGGACGCCACGAGCGCGTCGAGAGCGACCCGGCGTCCACCACCGTCGGCGGTGGACGGGTCGTCGGGGTGGGCTCCCATCCAGACCTCGGCGACGGGACGACCGTCGACGGGGCGGCCGAGGAGCTGCTGCACGAGCGTGGTCGAGCCCCACGGGTAGCGGCGCACGGGGTTGTCGAGGAGGTACATCGTCAGCGCCGCCCTCCCCCGACCGCCGCGCCGCCGCTCGGCGGCCCGCCGCCCTCTGCAGGCACCGTCGCGAGCGCGTCGAGGACACGGTCGCGGACCGCGCGCATCGTCCCGACGTCGGCGGCCTCGACGTTCAGCCGCAGGACGGGCTCGGTGTTCGACGCCCGCAGGTTGAGCCACCACGGGTCGTCGCCGTGCCAGCGGCGGACGGTCGTGCCGTCGAGCTCGTCGACGTCGAGCGACGCGGCGTCGTAGGCCTCCCCGAGGACGTCGAGCACCGCGGCCGTCGCGGTCTCCGGGTCCGCCACGGCGACGTCGACCTCCCCCGAGCGCACGTACGGGTCGAGGCCACCGACCAGCTCCGAGAGCGGACGGTCCTGCTCCGAGAGCGCTGCGAGGACGTGCATCGCGGCCAGGAGGCCCGAGTCGGCGCCGAGGAAGTCACGGAAGTAGAAGTGCCCGCTGTGCTCGCCCCCGAAGACGGCGTCCTCGGACGCCATGAGCGCCTTGATGAACGAGTGGCCCACGCGCGTGCGAACCGTCCGCACCCCTTCGGCGCCCAGGATCTCGGGCACCGCGCGCGACGTGATCGCGTTGTGCAGCACGACCGGCACGCCGCCCTCGCCCCGCACCCGGCGTGCCTCTCGGAGCCCGACGAGCGTCGTGAGCACCGAGGGGTCCACCCTCCGGCCCCGCTCGTCGACGACGAAGCACCTGTCGGCGTCGCCGTCGAACGCCAGCCCGAGGTCCGCACGCCGACGCACGACCTCCGCCTGGAGCACCGCCGTGTTCGCCGGCACGAGCGGGTTGGCCTCGTGGTGAGGGAACGACCCGTCGAGCTCGAAGAACAGCGGGACGATCCCGAGCGGGAGCGGCGGCAGGCCCGCTGCCATCCCGAGGACGGCCGGGACCGTGAGCCCTGCCATGCCGTTGCCGGCGTCGACGACCACGCGCAGCCGGCGACCACCGGAGAGGTCGACGAGCGAGCGCAGGCGCTCGGCGTAGGACCGCAGGACGTCGACGGCCTCGTGGCCGCCGCGCGGCCCGGCGTCGACGGGCTCGCCCGCGAGCAGCTCGTCGGCTCGGTCCCGGACGGCGCGCAGGCCGGTGTCCTGGCCGACCGGGCGTGCCCCGGAGAGGCACAGCTTGATGCCGTTGTACCGGGCGGGGTTGTGGCTCGCGGTGAACATCGCGCCCGCGGCGTCGAGGAGACCCGACGCGAGGTAGAGCTCGTCGGTCGAGCACAGACCGGCGTCGAGCACGTGCGCGCCGGCCTCCCGGGCGCCGTCGACGAACGCGGCCAGCAGCCCGGGGCCGCTCTCGCGCATGTCACGGGCCACCACGACCCGACGCACCCCGTCGGCGCCCGGCCGGACGACCGTCTCCACGAAGGCCGCGCCCAGCGCGCGCACGACGTCGTCGTTCAGCTCGTCAGGGACGACACCGCGCACGTCGTACGCCTTGACGACGCGCCGGAGCGCCTCGTGCGCGGTGAGGTCCGCGGCCCGGCCCTCAACCATCGAGACGCACGAGCTCGGCGACACCGATCCGGGAGTCGGCCATGCCGTAGAAGACGAACCGGCGTCCCTGGATCTCCTCGACGGCCGTGGGGAACACGACGTTGCCGAGCGTGCCCTCCAGCTCTGCGGCGGTCTCCGGGACGAGCAGCGGCTCGGGCGTCCGGGCCAGCACCCGGCGCGGGTCGCCCGGGTCCAGGATCATCGCGCCCGCCGTGTACCGGGAACCGTGAGCCAGGGCGAAGCCGGAGAAGTCGGCGCCCGTCACTCCGTGGTGGAGGACGAGCCAGCCCTCGGGAACGCGCAGGGGTGCCGGGCCACCACCGATCTTCGACGACTCGTACGCCATCTCCGGCGTGGCGACCGGCGCAGAGCTCTCGACGTGCGTGAGTGCTCCGAGGTCGCGCGTCACGGCATCGAGGTCGACGTAGCCGATCCAGATGGACGGCCGCGGGTCGGCGACCCCGGCCGGCGGACGAGCCCCCTCGCCGGGGCGGAGCCAGTCGAGGTCCCACATCGGCCGGTGCAGGAGCGCGAGCGCGGGTCGGCCGTCGGGACCCGGGACGGCCTCGGGGAAGAACACCACGTCCTTGTTGGGGAAGAGGTTGAGGTCGGTGTCCAGCTCGGGCTGGTAGGCGAACCGCAAGGGCCCGAGCCGGCGCCACGACACGGTGTCCCGGGAGACGGCCAGCGCGGGCTTCGGGCCCAGCGGCCCGTACGCGACGTAGGTCATGACGTGGAGGTCCAGGGGCTCGACGAACGTGATCCGGGGGTCCTCGACCCCCGCGTTCTGCCGCCCGTGCTCCCAGCCCTCGTCGGGGGCGAGCACCACCCCGAGCCGCTCCACGCCCACGGGCACCCCGTCCTCGAGGACGACGCGCGCCCGACCGATGCGCGAGACGTTCCCCTCGGCCACGAGGCGGGGGTAGAGGTACAGCGTGCCGTCCGGCCCCCACGCGGTGCCGGGGTTGAGCACGCCCTCGACCTCGAGGGGCTCCCCGGGCAGGGGCGACATGATCGTCCCGAGACGACGCAGGGCGTACGGGACCGTCATGAGGGACTGAGAGTGGTTCACCTGGGTCATTTCCTAGCCTTGAGAGGTCGGGGCGGGGCGGGCGCGGTCTCGCGCCGCCCCGCACGGTGACGGGTCAGCCCTTGACGGCCGAGCCGAGGTTCGCGGACGTGAAGTGCCGCTGGAACAGCAGGAACAGGACGACGGCGGGCACCGCGAGCACGCACGCGCCCGCCAGGACCGCGCCCATCGGGTTCGCCTGGAACGACGAGTTCGCCTGCGAGAAGTTGGCGAGGCTCACCGCGAGCGGCTGCATCGACGCGTCCTTCGTCACGAGGAACGGCCACAGGAACTCGTTCCACGGACCGATGAACGTCACGAGCATCGCGGTGAGGACCGCCGGGCGGACCAGCGGCACGGCGATCGACCGCAGGATCCGCAGCTCGCTCGCGCCGTCGATGCGCGCCGCGTCGAACACGTCGCGCGGGATCTGGAGGAAGTACTGCCGGAAGATCAGGACGGCGACCGAGTTCACGGCGAACGGCAGGATCATGCCGAGGTAGTTGTCCGCGAGGTCGAAGTACCGCACGACCATGACGTAGAGCGGGATCATGAGCAGCTGGAACGGGATCGCCTGGACGAGCAGGACGAGCGCGAACACGAGCCCCTGGCCGCGGAAGGACAGCACCGACAGCGCGTACCCGACGAGCAGCCCGAACACGAGCGTGCAGCCCACGACGCCCGCCGTCATGATCAACGAGTTGAGCAGCGACCGGGCGAGGTCGATCGACTCGTTGACCCCCACGAAGTTGTCGAGCGTGAGGTTCCGGGGCAGCGGGAGCAGGCCCAGGACGCTCGTGTCCCGCTCCCTCTGCAGCGCCCCGAGGAGCATGTAGTAGAACGGCACGAGCGCGAGGAACGCACCGAGCAGCAGCACCGCGAAGCGCAGCACGCGCAGCAGCCGGCCTCCGCCGGAGCCGCGGGCCCGGGTCGCGTCCCGCCGCGTGGTCGAGGTCGTGGAGGCCATCAGCCTTTCCTCTCCGTGAGACGGCGCGAGGCCAGCGACAGGAGCATGACCGCGAGCACGAGGATCATGCCGACCGCCGCGGCGATGTCGGGCTGCCCCTGCTGGATGCCCTTCTGGTACATGAGCAGCGCCGGGGTCATCGAGGCGCCGTTCGGTCCTCCCCCGGTGAGGAGGTACGGCTCGGTGAAGATCTGTCCGGTGGTGATGACGGAGAGCAGCACCACGAGCGAGGTCACCGGCCGTACGGCAGGGAGCGTGACGGCCCGGAACCGGCGCCAGGGCCCGGCGCCGTCCATCGCTGCCGCCTCGTGCAGCTCCTTCGGCACGTTCTGCAGCGCGGCGAGGTAGAGCAGGACGTAGAACCCGAGGTTCTTCCACGTCACGTAGACCGCGATCAGGGGCATGATCAGGCTCGGGTTCGCGAGCCACGTCGGCTCCGGCGCGAGGCTCCCCAGGAGCCTGTTCACGACCCCGTTGCCGTTGAACATGAAGATCCACACCGCGAGCGTCGCGACGGACGCCGTGACGTACGGGACGTAGTACGAGACCCGGAAGAAGCCCTTCCAGTGCACGACGGCATCGAGGCCCGACGCGAGGAGGAGCCCGAGCACCACCGTGAGCGGCACGTTGATGAGGCCGAACACCGCGAGGTTGCCGAACGCCTGACGCACCGCCGGGTCCGCGAGGACCTGCCGGAAGTTGTCGAGCCCGACGAAGGGGTGCGGGACCTGCACGCCGGGTGCCGTGAAGAAGAAGTCGTGGAACGACATCCACACGCCGAATCCGAACGGCACGAGGAACACCACGACGACGAACGCCACGTACGGGGCGCTGAGAAGGATGCCGAGGGGGTTCTCCCCGAGCCAGCGCTGGAGTCGCCGGCCGCGGGGCCGCGGCCGGTCCTGGCGCGGGCCACGGAGCGCCGTGGCCCGCGCGGACGGCTGCACGTCCTCGTCGTGAAGGGTGGCCATGAGTGCGTCGCCTCGTCCTGTCAGCCCGCCAGGCCGTCGATCGTCGCCGCGGCCTCGCCGAACGTCGTCTCGAGGTCGCCGGACCCCGACTGCACGGACCCGCTCCACGCGTCGCGGAAGACCTGCATCTTCTCGGCGAGCCCGTCCACCGTCGGGACGTCGACGGCGAGCGGCACGGACGCCGCGAACGGCTCGAAGAAGGTGTTCTCCGCCAGGAAGTCGGCCGCGAGCTCGGGCACGTCCGTGCGGGTCGGGAACTGGCCGGTGATCTCGAGGAGCGCGAGGTCGTTCTCGTCGTTCGTCGCGAACTTGAGGAAGTCCCACGCGGTCTGCTGGTTCTTGCACGAGGAGTAGAGGCCGACGTTCTTCGAGTCCGCGAACGTCGACGTCTCGTCGGCGGGCACGCCGTCGGCGGTCGGGAGCGGGACGACGCCGAAGTCCACCTTGCCGTCGAACTGCCCCTTGCCCCACGGGCCGGCGACGCCCATGGCGGCGACACCGTCGGCGAACGGACCGGCCCACATGTCCCCGCTGTACGCCTCCGCGGACGAGAAGCCCTCCGCGTAGAGCGTCTGCCAGAAGCCGAGAGTCTCCAGGCCCTCGTCGCTCGTGAACGTCGCCCGACCGTCCTCGATGAGCTGCGTGCCGCCGGAGTTGGCGAGGAAGAACGGGTAGAAGTCGAAGTTGACGTTCGTGTAGTCCGCGGTCGCCGGCGGATAGATCGCGAAGTCGGCCGCCCCGGCGTCCTTGATCGCCTGCGCCGCCGCCAGCACGTCGTCGTACGTCTCGAGCTGCGGGTCCTCGGCGTCCAGGCCGGCGGCCGCGAACACGTCCTTGTTGTAGTACAGCATGAAGGGGTTCGTCTTCCAGGGAAGCTGGTACAGGTCCCCGTCGGCGCTGCGGAACCCGTCCGCCGCGGCGCCCGAACGACCCGTGACGTAGTCCTCCGCGTCGTCGAACGTCGTCGACAGGTTCACCAGGCCACCCTGCTTCTGGAACGCGGGCACGGCGGCCGGGGCCGTGTTGAACACGAGGCACGGCGTGTTCCCCGCCGTGATCGAGGCGGCGATGACGTCCTCGGACGAGCTGCCCGCGGGGATCGCCTGTGCGCTCACCTTCTGGTCCGGGTGCTCGGCGTTCCACGCCTCGACCACCTGCTCGCCCCAGGCGACCTCCTGCTCGTTGGTCGAGTACCAGACGTCGATCGGTCCGCTCGTGAGACCTCCCTCGGACCCGCCGGTACCGCCGTCGCCGCCCGATCCGCACGCCGCGAGCGGCAGGACCACCGCAGCCGTCGTCGCCAGCGCTGTCATCCGTGCGCCACGCTTCATTGCGCCCAACTCCTCATCCGGGCTCGTCACCCGCTCGTCGCTCTGGCCCCCGCCCCTCGGTCCCCCGCACGGCGGCCCGCCGACGCCGTCGTCCTGACGGCGTCGACGCGATGATTAAACCGGTTTGAACTAGGCGCGTCAAGATCACCCGGACAACCGGGCTGCGCAAGCAGTCACGGCGGGCCCCTGCCCGCGGTCGATCCCCGCGGATGCCCGGACTTGCAGCGCTCAGCGCGCCTCTCAGCCGCGATGCGGTCGACGTCCTCCCCGACGAGAGTGCGCGCGACTGCTACTAAACAGCGGGTCAAACCGTGCGCTATCCTGACGAGGTGAACGCAGCGGAGCACTCGACCCTCACCCCCGGCGACCGGACCACCCGGACGGCCGGCGCCAAGCGCGTGACGATCGGTGACGTCGCGGCCCGCGCCGGGGTCTCGAAGAGCGCCGTCTCGTTCGTGTTCAACAACCGACCCGGCGTCAGCGCAGCGGCACGCGAGCGCATCCTGCGCGCCGCCGACGACCTCGGCTGGCAGCCCAGCGCCCGTGCGCGCGCTCTCTCCCGGTCGCGCACGCAGGCCGTGGGCCTCGTGATCCGGCGGGAGCCCGAGCTCCTCGCCACCGACCCCTTCTTCCCGCTCTTCATGGCGGGCGTCGAGATCGGCCTGTCGGAGCAGAACTACTCGCTGGTCCTCCAGGTGGTCAAGGACCAGCACGGCGAGCGCGACGCCTACGAGCGGCTCGCGCGCGAGTCGCGCGTCGACGGCGTGTTCCTCACCGACGTCCGAGCCGGGGACACCCGCCCCCGGGACGTCGGCGCGCTCGGGCTGAGCGTCGTCGTCGTCGCGCCCGAGGAAGCGGACACCGAGGCGGACGTCGTCATCGGGATGGACGACGCAGCCGGGGTCCGCCGCGCGGTCCACCACCTGCACTCGCTCGGCCACCGGCACATCGGCCACGTCATGGGTGTGCCGGGCTACGTCCACACCGAGGCGCGGCGCCGAGCCTGGGAGGACACGCTCGACGAGCTCGGTCTGCCCGTGGGCCCCGTCGTGACCGCCGACTTCACGGGCAGCTCCGGCGCGCGCGCGACGCACGAGCTCCTCGACCTGCCGCGGCCCCCGAGCGCGATCGTCTACGGCAACGACCTCATGGCGATCGCCGGGATCTCCGCAGCCACCGACCGCGGCATCCGTGTCCCGGAGGACCTCTCGGTCGTCGGCTTCGACGACATCCCGCTCGCCCCGTACATCGTGCCGCCGCTGACGACGGTCCGGCAGAACGTGGTCGCCTGGGGCACGGCCGCGGCCCAGACGCTGGTGGCGCTCGTCGAGGGGAAGGAACCGCCGGAGATCCGGTTGCCGTCCGTCGAGTTCGTCGTGCGGGGCAGCACCGGGCCGACGCGGCACCGGCGCCCGTCCTGAGACGGGCGCCGGTGGGCGCGGGTCAGCCGCAGCTCTTCGCCGCGTACTCCTCCTGAACCGTCACCGGTGCCCGACCGGCCACGGTCGCCGTGACCGTCGCGGTGCCGGCGTCGGCCCGTGCGGCCCGTGTGCTGAACGACTGGTATGCATGGCGTCCCGGCGCGACGTCCGCGCTGGCGCGCTCGCCGAACGCGGTCGACAGCACGACGGCCGCCGCGGCGTCGCCCGTGTTCGTCGCCCGTACCGCCACGTGCGCGGTTCCGGCCATGCACCGCACGACCGCCTCGACCTCCGGCGCCCCGCTCGGCACGCACGCCTCGTCGCAGACCCGCAGCGACGCCAGGACGGCCTTGTGGTCGGAAGGCCAGACGGCGTCCGGCGTGAGGATCACGTCGGCGCTGTCGTCGTCGACGCGCTCGTCGCGCACGATCGTCGACTGCGGGCCCACGACCTGGGCGCCGTGAACGGCCACGCGGTCGTCGGGTGCCACGAAGACGTAGTCGATCCGGTCCCGCTCGTCGGCCTCCGGCGCCCACGTCAGCTCCGAGGTGGGGAACAGCGTGTTGTCCGCGGGCCACGTGAAGCCCGGGTTCGACACGGGGTCGGGGTGGACCTCGCGGAACACGTCCACGAGACCGCCGTCGAGCAGGGTCTGCGTCGTCTGCCACGGGACGACGACGCCGTGGTGGTCGAACAGGTCGGCCGTCGCCTCGGTCCAGTCCTGCGCCGACGGCTCGTTGAAGTCGCCGCCCACGACGACCAGGCGACCGGCCGCGCGCTCCGCCCGGACGTCGTCGAGGAGCGCGGCCGCGGACGCCGGGCGACCCGACTGGAGGTTCGCCGCGAGGATCGCGCCGACGTCCGTCACGGGCGCGTCGAGCCGGTCCCACGTGCCCCACCCGGCGGGCCAGTCGCCGAGGACCGCTCCGCCGTACCCGCGCGGCAGGTACGTCGTGTACCAGCGGTACTCGAGGTGCCCGCCGTAGGCCGCCACCTCTGTGCCGTTGACGTCGAGCACGGCCTTCGACCACCGGTCGCCGACCGTCCCGGTCTCGAGGATCGGGTAGCGCGACACGATGCCGGTGCCGGTCGCGAGAAGATGGTCGTACCCCAGGAGCGCCGCCACGTCCGCCGGGGTGTCGTTGCGTTCCGGCATGAACGTCACGTCCGCATCGGTCTCGCGGAGGACGTCGGCGATCTCGCGCGCCCCGTCCGGGATCTGCGAGCCACCGTGCCACAGGTTGAAGGTGAGCACGTTCAGCTCGCTGACGCCGTCGACCTCAGGCTTGGGCTCGGCGGGCTCGACCGGCCGCACCGCCTCCACGGTCAGGTCGACCGGCCCGGCGAGCACGTCGTACCCGTCGTCGGCGAGCAGGTAGACGTCGTAGTCACCCGGACCGATCGACGCAGCCCCGCGCGTCCAGCCCGCGCGGTGCTGCGGGCCCCAGGTCACGCTGCCGGACGCGTCCGGCACGTAGCGCCAGTCGAGCGAGGGCGGCCCGCCCGGCAGCACGCCGTCGCGGTAGACGCCGAGCCAGTTCTTCGCGCTGACCGCCGCGCCGGCGGCATAGGTGATCGTCACGGACCCGTCGGCCGTGATCCGCGGCGTGTCGAGGCGGAGCGAGGGCTCGGTCGTCGCCGCGGCCGGGGCGACGGCGAGCGCCACGAGGGCAGCGCCGGCGACCGCCGCCGTGGCTCGGCGACGGAGTCGTGTCAGGTGGGGAAGCATCGGTGGTTCCTCTCGGGACGGGTGACCGCGACGACGCGGTCAGGGACCTCTGACGGAGCGGACCGGGCCGTCGCGGCGGTGTCCTCCGACACCGCCACGACGGCCCGGCTGCGGCCGCCGCGGCTCAGCCGCAGCGCTTGGCCTCGTACGGTGCCTGGACCGTCACCGGCTCGCGACCGGGTGCGGTGGCCGTGATGCTCACCGCTCCGGCGTCCACCACGGCCGCTCGGGAGCTGAACGACTGGTAGGCGTTCCCTCCCGGCGCGACCGCGGCGTACGTCCGGTCGCCGAACGGTGTCGACAGCACGATCGCCGCCGTCTGCTCGTCCGTGTTCGTCGCGCGCACCGCCACGTAGGCCGTGCCGGCCAGGCAGCGCGCCGTCACCTCGACGGTCGGCGCCGTGGTCACCGGGGCCCGCTCCACGAGACCCTCGAGCGCCGCCGCGAGGGCCGCCGTCTTCTCGTCGACGTCGCCCTGGGTCGCGCCCTCCGCGCGGGCCGCCTCCTTCGCCGCCTCGAGCGCGGGCAGCAGGGGCGCCCAGCTCTCGGGCGTGTACCGCCTGCTGTCCAGCGCGTCGGCCTGCGCGACGAGCCGGTCGAGCTCAGCCGTGTCGACCGCGACGACCACGTCGCACCACGCGATCTCGTCACCCTTCGCGTGCGTGACCAGGACGGCGGTCCTCCCGGCCTGGCCGGTGGCCAGTTCGAGCTCCACGCGCCCGTCGCCGACGCGGGGGTCGCCCACGACCGACGCCACCGACTCGTCGAGCGAGAAGGCGATGAACTCGTCGTCCGGTTCGAGGGGCGTGACGCTGGCCGTCGCCACCGCGCTGGACGCGGGATCCGCGGCCACGGGCGACGCGTCGCACTGCAGGTTGTACCCGCCGTACACCTCGAGCTCGAAGATCGAGAGCCCGTACTTCGTGACGGGCAGGCCGATCACCCGGACGTAGCGCACGTCGGACTCGGGCAGGTCCACGACGTTCCGCAGCTCTGCCGAGGTCTTCTCGACCCGGGCCAGCTGCTCCCAGGTCCGGCCGTCGAGCGACCCTTCGACGCGGAAGTCGTTCGACGTCGCCGCCTCCCAGGTGACGACGACCTGGTTGATGCTGCGGGTTCCCTCGAGGTCGACCTGGAGCCAGCGCTCGATCGTGTACGGCGCGTCCTGGCGCTGGGAGGACCAGCGCGTCGTGAGGTTGCCGTCGTTGGCGTTGCGGGCGCCGGCGGTCGCGTTGTAGGTCGAGTCGGCCTGGACCGGCCGGGCGAGGGCCAGGTTCTCCCGGCCCGCCGGCACGGTCGGCGCGTCGACGACCAGGTCGTCGGCGAACACCTCGAGCTCCCACAGCGAGACGCCGTACTGGGTCGTGCTGCGCTGGACCGTCTGCATGCGCACGTAGCGCGCCCGCTCGTCGACCGCGACGGCGTCCGTCCCCCCGTCGCTGCCCGCGCCCGTCGTGGCGTAGGCGTCGCGCCAGGCGGTGCCGTCGTCGGAGACCTGGATGCGGTACTGGCGGGCGAAGGATGCCTCCCACCACAGCCGCACGGCGCCGATCTGCTGCACGGAGCCGAGGTCGACCTGCGCCCAGGCGCTGTCCGAGAGGTTCCCGCTCCAGCGGGTGTCCATGTTGCCGTCCGTGATGCTCGCGGCGGCCCCGCCCGACGAGCCGGAGGCGGTCACCGGCCGACCGAGGGCGAGGTTCACGCTCGAGTCGACGTCGAGCTCCCGGACGGCGTACCCGTCGTCGCCGGGACCCTCCAGCAGCACGAGGCGGACGAAGGCGGCCGCGGTCGGGGTCAGTTCGAGCCGGGTGCGACCCCCGGCACCGTCCTGGACGAACCGGTGGTCCGTCCAGGTCGCGCCGTCGAGCGACGTCTGCAGCAGGAAGCGCGACGCGTGCTGGTCGCCCCACGACACCGTGGCGCCGGTGACGAACGCCCCCGGCGCGAGACGCCTCGTCAGCCACGCCGTCCCGTCTCCGTCGGAGCGCCAGGCCGTGGCGTCGTCCCCGTCGCCCGCGAGCGCCGCGCCGTGCCCCTCCAGCGCGCTGCTCGCGGTGAGGTCCGAGTCCGTCCCGGCGTCCGACGAGAGGGGCGCCGTGACGGTCTTGCCCAGGCTCGCGCCGGAACCCAGGGCGAACGTGCCGCGGTGCTCGCCGTCCGGACCGCCGAGCACGACGGAGACGACGAGGCCCGGCCGGTCGGGGTTCGCGACGCTCGCCACCGGGACCTCGCCCGACTCGTCCACGAGGACGATCGCGGGCTGGTTCACCTCGAGCGTCCGGCCGGCACCGAGATCGAGGCTCCCGGCCTGGTAGAACGTCGCCATCGTGCGCCGGAGCCCGGCGTGCCGCACCGCCTGCACCGCGGCGTCGTTGCGGAGCACCTGGACGGCGGGCGCCGCGGCATAGGCCTCGACCTCCTGCGGGGAGGCGGCGGGGAGCACCACGTACTCGTAGCCGGCGTCGCTCGGACGCACGCCGTGGTCCACGTAGAGCGTGAAGGCGTCCCGGCTCACCGGGTCCTGACCGACCCAGCTCCCCGTCTGCGCCGTGTTCGAGACGAGCACTCGCTGACCGGCCGGGAAGACGTAGCCGACCTCGTCGTTGTAGGCCCACGACGGACCCTCGAGCGCAGCGCCCACGGTCCCCGGAGCGACGGGTCGGCCGTCGGCCGAGGCGTTGTCCTTCGCCACGGCCTGGTTCACCGTCGTGTGCACCGGCGCGTCGGACTCCGAACGGATACCGGCGCCGAGCGCGACCATCTCGTCGTCGAGGTAGAAGTAGCTCTTCCTGCCCTGGGTGTCGGCACGGTCGAGGCTGTGCACGCTCACTCCGTAGGTGCCGTCCGAGACGCCGCCCGTGAAGCTGCCTCCGTTGCCCGTCCGGCCGGCCGTGCCACGCGTCTGCTCCTTGACGTAGGGAGCGGTGACGCCGGGGTAGTGGAACCAGTCGAACGCCGGACCGAGGTCGACGTACTCCCGGTTGGTCACCTGGATCGCTGTGGCGCCCGCCGCGTTCCACACGATCTCGTTGCCGACCTCCGGGCGGAAGGTGGAGCGGTACTCGCTGCCGACGGTGCGGCTCGAGTTGAGCCGCGTGAAGATCCCGTACCCGTCGCGCAGGTGGGACGAGAACTCCGACCGCCAGAAGTACTTGTTCCCGGTGACACCGTTGGTCCGGGTCGTGCCCCTGATGCTGTCGATCAGCTCCTGGTAGTCGGTCGCGTACAGCGGGTCCGTGCGCTCCATCTTGGTGAGCGGCTCGAGGAACTCGGCGGCGTACCCCGTGACGCCGCCGACGGTCTTCGGCTCTCGATAGCCGAGGTACAGCATGCCGACCTCGCCGCGGATCATCCACCGCGTGCCGTTGACGACGTAGAACGCGATCGTGTCCAGGTGCTCCCGGGTGAACGCGAGACCCGTGCCGCGCGCCGCGTCGGCCCACAGCGCCACGTTGGTGAAGAGCGCCATGCCGTACCCCTCGCTGTACAGCTGCGCCCCGTGCGCCCAGAAGCTCCCGTCGGGCTGCACCGCCTCGTTGGTCGCCCCGGAGCGGTCGACGGCGACGGTCTGGACCATGGTGTCGAAGCCGGACACGATCTTCTCGTGGTCACGGGTCGCGAGCGCCTCGAAGAGGTAGTTCGTCGTGCGCCACGCACCGTTGGCGCCGACCGGGTCGAGCCTGCCGGTGTTGTGCTCGAGCGCGACGGCCTTCGCCTCGGGGCTCAGCTCGTCGCCGAGGAAGACGGTGAGACGCCCCATCGCCATGGACTCGCCGATCTCGGTCTCCCACCAGTTCGTGTTGCCCGGGTCGACCGCGTCCCAGTGCACGAGTGCGCGCTCGACCGCGGCGAGGACGGCGGGGTCCTCGAAGCCCGCGGCGTCCGGGTCGCGGTAGGCCTGGGCGAGCGCGAGCATCCGGTAGAGCGCGATGTACGCGGACCAGGTCGCACCGTTCGCGGAGCTCGTCCGGTCCGCGTAGTCGACGTCCGGCCACGATCCGTCGGCACCCTGCGACGCGACGTAGTCGAGAGCCTCGGAGGTACGTGCCAGGTAGATGCCGTTCGCGATGATGACGTCGTCACCCTGCCCCAGGTAGTACTCCCGGAGGCGCGACGTGATCGTGTCGACGTCGTCGCCGGGCGGCGCCGCGCCCGCGGGCGCGACGACGAGTCCGACAGCGCTCAGCACGAGTGCCAGGAAGGCGGAGATCAGGGCTCTGACGCTTCTCATGGGGTGCTCCCTTGTGGTGGTCCGTGGCGCGCGCACGGTGCGGTCGGGACGGCGCAGGCCGACGTCGGTCGTCGTCCGTCGGGAGCAGCGCGGGACAGGTCGCCTCTCGGCACGGGCGCCGACGGCGGTGCCGGACTTCTGACGCGTCATCGCGCAGGTGCTCCTTCACGGTGAGGCGGCCCGTGCCGCCTCCGACGGACGGTTCGACCGCCTGGCGAGGCGCCAGGCGGGCCGCGTCCTGCCTCGCCTCCTGTGGCGAGGTCGCCGGCCGCGCGCCCACGGGTGACGCCTCCCTGCGCCGACGGTGACGTGGCGCTAGTAAACCGGTTCTTGACAGCGCAGTCAAGATGACACCTGCCCCTTCGGCACACGTGGCAAGGCGGAATCCGCCCGGAACGCTCTGCCTCGGCGTGATGCGCCGCATGCCCCGTGGCTGCCCCCTCCCCCGAGTCACCACGTCTGACTAAATCGGTACAGGAGTCATGGGCCACGGCACGGAGATCCCCCGTCGCCCGCTCGTGACGTCGAGTCTCTAGGGTGGGGCCATGACGACCGCTCCCGTGACCGCTCGACCCGGTGCCGACGAGCGCCTCTCCCGGCTCATCCGGATCCCCACGGTGTCCGCCGAGCTGGAGGAGCGAGGGCTCGCGCCCTTCGACGAGCTCGTCGACCTCCTGCCCGAGCTCTACCCCCTGGTCCACGAGCACCTCGACCGCGAGCGCATCACCGACCTCGGGCTGCTCTACCGGTGGCGCGGCCGGTCCGACGAGGCGCCGCTCGTGCTCATGGCGCACTACGACGTCGTCCCGGTGGACGAGAGCGACGCCTGGACGTACCCGCCCTTCGAGGGGCGCGTCGCCGACGGCTGGGTCCACGGGCGCGGCGCGCTCGACGACAAGGGGCCCCTCGTCGTCGTGCTCGAGGCCGTCGAGAACCTGCTGGCCGCGGGCTTCACGCCCGCGCGGGACGTCTACCTGTCGTTCGGCGGCAACGAGGAGTCGTACGGGGCCGCCGCCGCGGCGATCGCGACGACGCTGCGCGACCGTGGCGTGGTCCCGTGGCTCGTGCTCGACGAGGGCGGCGCGGTCACGGACTCCCCGCTCCCCCTCGTCCCCGGGAGCGCGGCGATGATCGGCGTCGGCGAGAAGGGCGTGCTGACGCTCCGCCTCACCGCGCGCGGCGAGGGCGGGCACGCGTCGGCCCCGCCCACGACGACGGCGGTCCGGCGGGTCGCGCGCGCCGTCGAGCGCCTCGGTCCGCGCACCTTCCCCGCCCGCACGCCGGTCGCCATCTCGCGCATGCTCCGCCTCTTCTCGGACCGCGCGACCGGCCCCGCGCGGGCGGCCCTGCGCACCCTCGCCGCGGCACCGCCCGCCGCGGCGCAGGCCTTCGCCGCGATGGGCGGCGAGGCCGCCGCGATCGTCCGCACGACCGTCGCGCCGACGATGCTCTCCGGGGGCACGGCCGCGAACGTCCTGCCGTCGCAGGCGTCCGCGACCGTCAACCTGCGGATCGCGCTCGGCGAGACCGTCGCGGGCACCGTCGAGCGCGTCCGCCGGCGCGTGGCCGACCCGCAGGTCGAGATCGAGGTCGTCGAGGCCAGCGAGCCGTCCCCGGAGTCCCCCGTGGACGACGAGCGGTTCGCGCTCCTCGCGGCGTGCGTCGGCGTCTCGCACCCCGACGCGCTCCCCGCCCCGTACATCACGATGCAGGCGACCGACGCGCGGCACTTCCACCGGTTCTCGCCCGCCGTGTACCGGTTCGCGCCGCTCGCGATGTCCGCCGAGCTGCGCGCCACCATCCACGGCGTCGACGAGCGCGTCCAGGTCGCCGAGCTCGCGCGGGGCGAGCGGTTCCACCGCGCGCTCCTCGAGCGGCTACCCTGACGCTCCCCACCTCCGGGGCGCGCGACGACGCGCGCCTCCCCACGCAGAAGGAGCAGCGATGGCTCGCTCGCTCACCGGGCGCCTCGCGGGTTCGACCCTCGCCGGCGTCGTCGGGTTCCTCGCCTTCGTCGAGCTGACGAGCGGCGTCCTCCAGGGCTACTACACGCCGATGCTCACGGACATCGCGCGGCACCTCGGCGTGCACGACGCCGACGTGAACTGGCTCGAGGGCTCGCAGCTCATGCTGTCCGCGCTCGTCGTGCCCGCGCTCGCCAAGCTCGGCGACATGGTCGGCCACCGCCGCATCCTCCTGTGGTCGACGGCGGTCACCGCGGCCGCGTCGCTCGTCCTGCCGTTCACCGACTCGTTCGCGGTGTTCCTCGTGGCGTGGGCCGTGCAGGGGTTCTACGTCGTGTGGCTGCCGCTGGAGATCGCGCTCGTCTGGTCGCGCGCCCGACGCCTGGCGAACCCCGCGGCCGTCACCGCGCGGGCCGCGGGCGTCCTCGTCGCGGCGCTGGAGACCGGCGCGATCGTCGGCGCGCTCGCGGGCGGGGCGCTGGTCGACGCGCTGCCGCTGCGCGTCGTGCTCCTCGTCCCGGCGCTGCTCGTCGTCGTGTGCTTCGTCGTCGTGCTGCTCGGCGTGCAGGAGTCGCCCGACCCCGCGGGCGGGCGCTTCGACACCGTCGGCCTCGTGCTCGTCTCGCTCGCGCTCCTCGCGCTGACCGGCGGCCTCAGCCTGCTGCGCCTCGAGGGCGTCGCCGCGGTCGCACCCTGGGCGCTCGTGCTGCTCGGCGCCGCGCTGCTGTGGCCGTTCGCCCGGTGGGAGCTGCGCCAGGACGACCCGCTCGTCGACGTGCGCATGTTCCGCTCCCCCGCGCTCGGCCCGGTGTTCCTCACCGCCGGCCTGTTCGGCGTCTCCGTGCTGGGCGCCCAGGCGCCGCTGTCCACGTTCGCCCGCACCGACCCCGCCGAGCACGGGTACGGGCTCGGCACGACCGGCTTCCAGACGTCCCTGCTCATCGGCGTCTACCTGATCGGCATGATCGTCGGCGCGCTGTCCTACCCCCGCGTCGCCCGCCGCGCGACGCCGCGCCTCACCCTGGTCGGCGCGTCCACCCTCGTGGGCGTCGGCTTCCTGCTCTTCCTGCCGTTCCACGGGACGTACGCGAACGTTCTCACCAACATGGTGATCGTCGGGCTCGGCTCCGGCGCGCTCGTGGCGGCGCTGCCCGCGGCGGCTGCCGCCGCGGCTCCCCCGACGCTTACCGGCGTCGCCACCGGCCTCACGAACTCCGTGAAGACCGTCGGCGGGGCGATCGCGTCGTGCGTCTTCGGCATCGCGCTCGCGGGCGCCGCGCTCCAGGGCGGCGCCACGGAGGGCACGGCCGGCTCGTTCGGCGGGTACGTCACCGTCTGGGTCGTGTGCGGCACGACGGCGCTCGTCGCCGCCGTCCTCCTGCTCGCCGTCGTACCGCGCCAGGCCTTCACCGACCCCGCCGCCGCAGCCCCCGCCGAGGACAAGCCCGCGATCACGTCACCGACCGCCTGAACCTCCCGAGCCCGAACCCTCGCGCGGCCGAGGCAGAACCGTGGTCACGAGGTAGAGCCACGGTCACGCGAGGTAGAGCCGTGGTCAGCCCAGGTAGAGGCCTGGTTTCGTGCCCGACGGCGGTCTGGTCACCTTGGGTGGTCGGGGTGGGTGGTGGTGCCGCGTCTACCATCCGCCGCTCGTTCCTCGCGGCTCCCGCCAGGCCCGCCACGACGCGGC